>DAIQPL010000405.1:0-3366 GCA_036787395.1 Flavisolibacter sp.
TGGTAAAAGAAGGAAAGGTGCGCTATATAGGCCTTTCGGAAGCATCCGTGGGTTCTATTCGAAAAGCACATTCCGTGCATCCTATCAGCGCAGTGCAAAGCGAATATTCTTTGCTTAGCAGGGATGTTGAAAAAAATGTATTGCCTGTTTGTAAAGAGCTTGGAATCACATTCATTCCCTTTAGTCCCCTTGCCCGTGGCTTAATGACCAATACGTTAAACCTTTCTGCATTGCCCGACAATGATTTTCGCAAAAAATTGCCGCGCTACCAGGAAGAGCACCAGGAAAATAATGAAGGCCTCGCCGCTGCATTTGCTCAGTTGGCAAAAGAGCTCCGTTGCTCGCCTGCCCAGCTGGCCCTCGCCTGGGTGCTGGCACAAGGTGATCACATCATTCCTATCCCAGGGACAAAAAAACGAAAGAACCTTGCCGACAATGCCGGTGCGGTGGATATTCGGTTATCGCCAGAAAATTTGCAAGAGATAGAAAAGCTTTTGGCAAGATTTCCTGACACTGGTGACCGTTATGACGAGGCAAGTTTAAAGATGGTGGATAAAGAGAATGCCTGAGAAAGAGCATTACAGATTCTTGATGCTATTTCGACGATGCGAAAAGATAATCTTAAATTTATAACCTTGTTGCAGGATGAAGAAGGAACGCTGCGCCAACATCATTCCTGAATTTAAAAAATCGACATAAAAACTTTCACCGCCTACCCCATACCATTTACATACAACCTCTCATCACATAAATATCCAGCCTACGAAAATAGTCGTATCTTAATCCGGCATTCTTAAGATCATCACTCAAACCAATAGGAATGAAAACGTTTCTATTATTTTTTTCTTTACTGGCAGTGCTCGTCCTGATGCCGGGTTATACATTTTCGCAAAGCAAATTAAAGTTATCTGGAACTGTTGCAGATAGCAGCAAACCCCTGGCTTTTGTAACCGTCCGACTTTTTAAAAAAACTAACACCACTCCTTTACAAACTGTTTTGTCAAAAGATAACGGCAGCTTTCAATTGAATAAACCAGATACAGGAACCTATATTCTTTCCTTTACTCATACCGGTTTTGCTGAAAAACGAGTCCCACTCGCGGTGGCTCCAGGGACAGAAGATATGCAGATCGAGCCCATTCAGTTATCAAGAACGTCCGGGCTTTTGAAAGAACTTGTAGTGACGGCACAAAGACCGCTGATAGAACAGTCGGATGATAAAATTGTTTTTAATGTGGAAGATGACCCTGCCGCCAAAACGGAAACCGCTATTGACATTTTACGCAAAACTCCTTTTGTTACGGTTGATGGCGAGGATAATATAAAGGTGAATGGAAAATCAAATTTCAAAGTGCTGTTGAATGGCAGGGAAACCTCGATGTTTGCCAGGAATGTTAAGGAAGCATTGCGGGGTTTTCCCGGTGTATTGATATCAAAAATAGAAGTGATAACCACTCCTTCTGCCAAATATGATGGTGAAGGAATCGGGGGACTTATTAATATCATTACAAAGAAAAAAGTGGCAGGATATAATGGTACGCTTTCTTCTTTTAACCGTACAAGCGACAAAATAAGTAACTACGCCATTAATGGGAATGCAAAGCTCGGTAAGGTAGGTCTGAGTGTTTTTATGAATGCCGGGTATTCACAGCCGGTATCTCAGTACAGCATCAATACTACGGTGCCGTCCACGCAAAACATTTATACAAAAAGAACGCTGGAAGGCAACCAGCGTCCCGCTTCGGACTGGCGTTTTGGAAACGCAGAATTGAGTTGGGATTTGGACACGCTTAACACGATAAGCTTGTACACCAACATTGATAGCTGGGCGAATAAAACAATAACCGATCAAACAATCACAACTGATTTCGCTGCTGCTCCATCCACCGTCAGTTTTTATCATTTGAATAATAAAAGCAATAACCCCGGTGTCAATGTGGGAACGGATTATATCAAACATTTTAAGAAGAATAAAGAGCGGGAATTCAGTCTGAGGTTTCTTGGTGAATTTGGTAAAAACGAATCTCAACTGAACAGCTTCCAGGACAACCCGGGCACCGATCGTTACCTCGTTAACGAAAGCTATGCAAAAAACAACCAGTACACCATCCAGGCCGACAATAGTATCCCGCTAAAAAAAGGCGGCAAACTGGAAGGAGGTGTAAAAGCTATTCTTCGTCGTGCCAGTTCCGACTTTAAAAGCCTGGTCAAATATGATGAAGCGTCCGACTTTCAAATGAATCCTGCCAACACTGATTATTTTACCTACACCCAAAATGTGATCAGCGTATACAGTATGTACAGTCTCCGGCTAAAGAAATCAAGTTTTCGATTGGGTGGCCGAATTGAGTATACCGACGTAAACGGAGATTTTATGTCATCGCATACCCAGGTAAGAAATAGTTATGCCACTTTTCTTCCCAACCTTCAATTCACCAACCGGGTGAGTACCATAACCACGCTTGTATTTGGCTATACAAAAAGATTGCAGCGTCCTTATATCTGGGATCTCAATCCTTTTGTTTATAATAATGATTCGCTGAATATTTCATATGGTAATCCTAACCTCGGTCCGCAAACAACTCATGCGCTGAATGCACAAATGCGATTTGCAAAGGGAGGCACATTTGCCGGGATTAATATTGAAGGAAGCTACAGTGGCAATAAAATACTTCAATATGCTTCGTTTGATCCACAAACAGGAATTACCAAAACAACCAGCCTGAATATTGGAAAAGAAATCCAGTCTAGCGTGAACCTGAACCTGAATACTAAGATCACTCCAAAATGGAGCATTTTTACAAACGGATCCGTCAGGTACAGTACAGTAACCAATAACGCCAATGCGGCACAGTCCAACAGTGGCTTCGGATGCTTTTTCAACTTCAGCATGAGTTATAAATTCACTGATAAATTTTCAATAAGCACCTATCTTGGTTTATGGAAGGAGCCCCAAACCATTCAGACCACTTATCCCTTCAACACCTGGCACAATGTAGCGTTCAATTATAAAGTATTTAAAAATAAGGTCAACATCTCTGTAAGAGCCATCAACTACACTGAAAAAACCCACGACTTTAAAACAATCACAAAAGACTACAACTTTTATAGTACAAATATGAACCGCCAGATCAGGCGCGGTGGAGTGCTGTCACTTACCTGGAACTTTGGAAAGCTCACTGAAAACGTATCGAAGAAAAAAGGGGTGAACAATGATGATTTGCTTACGAAGCCTGCAGCAACTACCGGTAATTAGTCTTTGTTTATTCTTCGTTTTTTCAATCACGTTACCTGCAGATTACGACTCGTTAGGCAAATTGAAGAAAGTAGCGGTATACGAATTTCGCAGCAACACCTTTATTCGCT
>DAIQPL010000406.1:0-1347 GCA_036787395.1 Flavisolibacter sp.
GGCAGTTGAAGCAACACGGGCCATATTCGGTTCTGCCGGTACATACATTATCGCGGTAATGATCATGATCTCGACATTTGGGTGTAACAATGGGTTGATATTAGCGGGTGCCCGGGTATATTATACAATGGCACAGGATGGATTGTTTTTCAAAAAGGCCGGCACGTTAAATAAAAATGCGGTACCGCAGTGGGCGTTGTGGGCACAAATGATCGTAGCCTCTATTTTGTGTTTGAGCGGCAAGTATGGCGACTTGTTGGATATGATTTCATTTGTGGTTGTAATTTTTTATGTGCTTACTATCCTGGGTATTTTTATTCTTCGACATAAAAGACCCAATGCTGAAAGACCTTATAAGGCATTTGGCTATCCTGTTTTACCGGCGATTTATATTTTAATGGGTATTTCTTTTTGCCTGTTATTAATAATATATAAACCACAATATACCTGGCCTGGATTGATTATTGTTTTGATTGGAATTCCTATTTATTTCGTTGCTTTAGCACGCCAAAAAAGGGAAGCATAGCTTTACATGGAAAACTTTCAACAGCTTTTTCAAAAATTTTCTTCACTTAAAATAGGAGTGATTGGAGATGTAATGTTGGATACCTATATGTGGGGCGATGTAGAACGAATTTCTCCCGAAGCACCGGTGCCCATTGTTGCTTTGAAAAAAAAAGATTACCGCGTTGGCGGCGCCGGCAACGTAGCCCTGAACCTTCAGTCTTTAGACGCAAATGCTTATGTTATTTCAGTTACCGGTAATGATGAAGATGCAGTTAAGCTAAATGAATTATTTGCCGATCAAAACATCAATACACAATATTGCTTTAAGAGTGAAAAAAGAATAACAACAAATAAAACGCGTGTGATCAGCCGCAACCAGCACATGATGCGCCTGGATGCTGAAATAACAAAAGATCTTGACAGAGAAGATCAGCAGCAGATCATTGAATGTTTTAAAAGGTTTGTTTCTACGGAAAAACCTCAGCTGGTGATTTTACAGGATTATAATAAAGGCGTATTAACAGAAGAAGTAATTCGTGTTGTTATTTCTATTTGTAAAGAGGCAGACATCCTAACTGCAGTAGATCCTAAAAGAAAAAATTTCTTCGAGTATAAGGGGGTTGATATTTTCAAACCCAATTTGAAGGAAGTAAAGGAAGCGCTGAATTTTTTATTTGCTGATGCCAATCTTCACTTGCTGCAAGACATCCACTCCCAATTGTCACATTTACTTCAACATCATATTTCTTTCATTACACTGTCAGAAAAGGGTGTTTTCTATAAGGAAAACCAAAGGTCTGCTATTATCTCATCGCATATCCGCAACATTGCTGATGTCTC
>DAIQPL010000406.1:1447-3353 GCA_036787395.1 Flavisolibacter sp.
GTTGATTTTGCACTAAAGCAAGGTATTAAACTGGAGCCGGATGAATATTTTTTTTCACAGTTCCGATATGACCAATGGAAAGAGATTCGCGATTCCGATGTTTATGCCCTGGATCATACGGACCAGGGTATGGAAGAATTAATGAAAGATAAAAAATTTGGTACCGTAGGTGCAGTGGCTTGTGATGCAGAAGGAAATGTAGCGGCTGCTACCAGTACCGGCGGCATGACTAATAAAAAATATAATCGTATTGGCGATACGCCGGTTATAGGCGCCGGCAATTACGCCAATAATGGTAGTTGTGCTATTAGCTGTACCGGACATGGAGAAATATTTTTGCTCGCAGTAGCGGCCTACGACGTAAGCTGCCTGATGGAATATAAAGGCCTATCCCTGGAAGAGGCGATGAATATCGTGGTAAACGAAAAACTTGTAAAGATGAAAGGAGAAGGAGGAATGATTGGCGTAGATGCACAAGGCAATGCTGCTATGCTTTTTAATACGTTAGGGATGTATAGGGCAATGAAGAGCAGCGATGGTTCTTATGAAGTAGCTATTTACAGGTAGCTGGAAAATAAAAACGCAGCCTTCATCTAATTTCTTTCAAAATATCGCCGTCTTTTGTTTCTTTTGCTAAGAGTTTCATCTTATTAAGCTGTTATCCTTTTTAAAGAATGCTCATGAAGAAATATGCCGTTATTGTGGCTGGGGGAACCGGGAAGAGAATGGGCAGTGCTATACCTAAACAATTTTTATTGCTGAACGATAAACCTGTTTTATACTATACTATAAAAACTTTTCTTGAAGCGTATAATGACCTGCAGATCATTTTAGTATTGCCTGAAGAATATGCCGATATGGGTAAAGAGATCATTGATGCCTATTTTGACTATGGCAGGATACTAATTGGATTGGGTGGAGAAACCCGTTTTCACTCAGTACAAAACGGGCTAAGAATGGTGGAAGGAGAAGCCATTGTATTTGTTCATGATGCAGTACGTTGTTTAGTAAGTACAGACCTCATCCAGCGCTGTTATGCACATGCCTTGCAAATGGGTAGTGCCGTACCGGTTGTTCATACAAGGGACAGTGTCAGGTTTTTAAATGAAGAAAAAAATGATAATGAGGTATTGGATAGAACCCGGATTGTTTTAGTTCAAACTCCCCAGACCTTTCATAGTAAAATATTATTACCGGCTTTCCAGATCGATTATAAAGAACGGTTTACAGATGAAGCTACGGTGGTGGAAGCATATGGTTTGAAAATTTCATTAGTAGAGGGGGAGGAAAATAATATAAAAATTACCAGGCCTGTAGACCTGTTGATAGCAGAGAGAATCATTGAGGAAGAAGCCCCGCTATAGCTTTTACGGCCATATCTTCTCTTGATCTGTATGAGAAAAGAAATAATAAACGCAATAGTCATTTGCCTCATTTCTTCGTGCTCATATAAATCAATGCCAACACCCGAACGCCAAAAAACTGCTATAGCAGGCAGCGAATTTTATAAGCAAGCCTTTCCTTTCAAATGGCAGGAGCGGGATTCATTTGTTACCAAAGAAATTTTAGCAGGAAATATCCCTTCCTTTTTAAAAAGATTTGTTCCTGTTCATGTACAGATCAAAGATTCTGCAACGGGAACAACTATAAAGGCTACCTACTATGTCGCTCCTGATTATTTAAGTGTTGGTTCCGACGATGATTGGGCCCGCATCAATATCACGCCCATGGCTGCACAAAAAATAGCAGACAGCCTTCATTGTTTTTTGCCTACACGCAAAATGGTTGACGATATTTATAAAGCTGCCAAAATAAAATTAGAGCCTCTTCCTTTATATGCTTTGCGGGACAGTACACCTACCATGTATCATCATCATTTAATGATTGAAGGACAAAGAAAAGGACG
>DAIQPL010000407.1:0-3350 GCA_036787395.1 Flavisolibacter sp.
TATACATGATAGTGGATTTTGTACCAGAACTGGGTTCATCTGATGTAATGGGGAGTCAATGGTTGTATTTAGCCATTCTTGACATGGTATGCATAGTCTATTTCGCAACCGATAAAAAATCGAATCACGGGGAAGCTATTCAAAGGGTTTCTTTCAGTACGCTTTCGCTTCTCTATACAGGCCTTTTTATTTTATGCGGCGTTTCCATCTGGTCGGCAATTAACAAAGTAGAATCTTTGGTTTGCTACGCCCGCCTGGCTGTTACACTCATTGCTTATTTTAATCTTGCCATATTATTGTACAGCCGGCTGAACTTGTTTCGACTTTTGGCAACGGTACTTTCCCTTATGCTGCTTGTTCAGTCCATTGGTGTATTCTCCCAATTTTTCAAGGGATATGGAGAAGTAGAATTGAACGTACTAATCTTCAATCTAAAAGGGAACGCAGGTAACAAAAACATTCTGGCAGCTTCCCTAGCCATTAAGCTGCCCTTTGTCTTGTATAATATCTATTCCTTAAAACTTTGGGGCAAGTTGTTCAACGTGTTGGTTCTTAGCCTGGCATGTTTTGCTATCGCCATATTAAATGCACGGGCTTCCTACATAAGTTCACTTATCACCGTGGCCTTGTACCTTCTTTTCTGCCTGGTAGCAATTAATAAAAAAGGAAGAGCAGAAACAGGAAAAAATATCGCACTGGTAGTAGTTCCCCTGGTCATTGCTTTCATTTTTTCACAGGTTATGATAAAAAATGCACTGGATCTGCAGGAAAAGGGATCTGCCTATGGTACACTGGGAGAAAGGTTAGGTACCATCAGTTTAACAACCGAAGGATCTAATTATCGCTTGCTTCAATGGAATAGCGCTATCGATTATATAAAACAACATCCCTTTATAGGTGCAGGGTATGGCAATTGGAAGCTGGCATCTATACCGTATGAAAAAACCTTTTCCAATGACCTGCTCGTGACATATCACGTACACAACGACTTTCTTGAATTTGCAGCGGAAACAGGGGTGTTGGGCGGCCTGCTTTTGCTAGCCCTATTTATAGTAGCAGTTATTTATGGACTAAATGTGCTGCGCCTGCAATGGGGCACCGAGTTGAGGATTATAACCTCTTTTTCATTGATAGCATTAGCCGTTTATTTTATTGACGCTACTTTCAACTTTCCCATGGAGCGGCCGGTCATGCAATTTTTCTTCGTTTTTATTTTGGCTTTGCTTGTAAATACTCATTTACAAAGGCAGGAAAAGGATAGCAAAACCGGGGTTCCTACCAATAAGAAGGCCAAGCCGGTATTTGCAATTGCCTGTTTGTTATTATTGCTGCCTTCTGCCTGGTTTATTTATTCTAACTACCAATCTTTAGTAGCGCAAAAGGATATTAATAGCGACGTGTTGCTGGCAAGCCCGGCCAAAACATGGGAAGAAGTAAAGGACGAATTGCCGTCCACGCCAAATTTAAATGCCTTTTGTTTCCCAATTGATGCTATTAAAGCAAGGTATCTTTTCAAAGAAAAAAAATATGACCAAGCGCTTGTGTTATTAAATAGAAGCGAGTCTGTTAATCCATACCTGCCCTACTCAGAGTTTCTAAAAGCCCAGATTTATTTAGAGCAAAATAAAATGGATAGCGCAAAGTTGTATGCCGACAGGGCATTTTCTAAAAGGCCGAGGAGCCTTGCAAATCTGGAGATACGAAATTTTATAAGTTATAAGCTACAGGATACAACCACTCTTCACCATACGTTTAGAACGTTTGTAAGCCTAAGAAAAGACCAACCCGGGGCATGGAGTAATTACTTAAATTATTTGCATGCCCTGCCCCACGACGAAAACTACCTGCAAACAATGTTGGACAGTGCCCTGAAGATCTTTCCGGACGATCAGGATCTGAAACAAAAGAAGGCAGGGATATTCGCTAGCGGCGGGTCACCTGCAGCACAGGAAGCAGCGCCTTATGTAGCAAAAGCTATGGAAGCCTTCAATAAAAAAGAGTATCTGACAGCCATTGAAAATTTCTCAAAAGCAGGCACCATAAATCCTTCCGACTATTCAAACTGGGAGAATATCGGCGTGTGTTATTATGTACAAAATAATTTCGCTGTTGCCTCTGGTTATTTTGATAAAGCGATTCAATTGCATATAGCCATTGATGGGAAATCAGAATTTTTGAAAGGGATTTGTTTGATTAATATGGGTCAGAAACCGGAAGGTTGCCGATACCTTCAATTAGCAGATGCTAAAAATCATCCCGAAGCTAAAGCGCAGATGGCGATTCATTGCCAATAAGAATAACCAAATGGCTAATGGTGAAACGCCTTTGTATCGTTTTCAAAAGCACCTTTCTTAAGCAGCGAGATGATTTCTCTTAAGGAAGCATTCATCTCTTTCATGCTTTGATAGTTGGCATAATTAATCTGTGAATTCACCCAGCGCAGGTAAATCGCTTCATTATCCGGTGCGTTTAAGCCTGTTTGTTGTTTAAAAAGTTCCGTTGTAAATGGTTCGAAATGGTGTGTCATGGTTAAGCTCGTTTATGCATAACTAAATTATGAAACATAAAAATGGAAACATTGGAAATGATTCGCTTTTCCATCACCTAAAGTATATTTTCATAAAAGGGGATAAGCAAATAAGTATAATTACCCGGAACAATTAGTAACTGATGGCAAACTTTACTGCTTTTAAACCGCCTCTAAAAATTCTTTGAGCCTTTGATAGCTTACTTCCATTTTTGTTTTGAGTGAAGGCTTGTTTATAAGGTACTTCGCAGCCTCTGGGAAAGGAATCGCTTGTCCGATTTCCTGCTCTACTATTTCGGGAAACTTAACCGGGTGTGCGGTACTAATTATCATCCCTTTTTTACCGGGTTGCCCGGACAAAAATTTTTCTAAAGCGTGGAATGCCACGGCCGAATGCGGGTCCAGAATATAATGGTGTTGGGCAAATACCTTTTTGATTGTTTCTTTTGTAAGAACATCTGTGGTGCTGGTAGCAACTATTCTTTTTTTAACGTCATCCAACACCCCGTCGAATAATTCGAGTATTCGGATAAAATTGCTTGGATTAGCTACATCCATAGCATTTGACGCCGTAGCTACAGCCGCCTTATTTTCAAAGCTACCGGTAACAAAATAATTAGGTATAACATCGTTAGCATTACAGGCTGCAATAAAACTTTTCACAGGGATACCCGAGGTATGAGCAAGTATACCAGCGCATATGTTTCCAAAATTACCACTGGGCACGCAAATAACCGGAGGTTGTTCTTTAAAGGGCCACTGCTTCCATGCCAGTGCATAATAAAATTGTTGTGGCAACCACCGGGCAACGTTTATGGAATTT
>DAIQPL010000408.1:0-3344 GCA_036787395.1 Flavisolibacter sp.
GAGCGGTGTATCTATTTTGCTTTTGAAGAGTCGCCCCAGCAGATCATGCGTAATATGCTTTCTATTGGCATTGACCTGAAAGCCGACATAGATAAAGGATTGCTTCAAATGTATGCTTCACGCCCTACTTTACATGGACTGGAAATGCATTTGGTGGAAATTCATAAAAAAATTAAAAGGTTCAAGCCCCAAACAGTTATTCTTGACCCCATCACTAACCTCATTACCGTAGGGTCGGTAAGTGAAGTAAAATCAATGCTTATAAGACTGATTGATTTTTTACAGGCGGAAAAAATAACTGTTCTTTTTACAGCGCTCACCTTAAATACTATTGTAAATGAACAAACGGATGAAGGGGTTTCTTCATTGGTAGATGCATGGCTCCTGGTGCGTGACATTGAATCGAATGGCGAACGTAACCGGGGTATGTACATTATGAAGTCACGTGGAATGAAACACTCCAACCAGGTGAGAGAATTTGTGATCACAGATAAAGGGCTGGACCTGGTAGATGTATACCTTGGACCAGATGGTGTAGTGACCGGGTCCGCAAGAGAGACCCAACAACTCAACGAGGCAACCAGCGTGGTATTGCGTACGCATGCCTTAAACAGGAAAGACATTGCAATACAAAGGAAGAGGAAGGTACTGGAGGCAAAAATCGCTTCTTTACAGGAAGAGTTTGAATCAGTACAGGATGAGTTAAATAGATCTTACGTAGAGGAAGACCTGAAAAAAGAGATCGTTGAAAAAAATCGTAAACAACTCATTCAAAACCGGCCCACTAAAAATGCAGATAATGGCAAAAGGAAGTAAAAAAGCAGAGAAAATATCATATAAATATGAACTAAGGCTTTACGTAGCCGGCAATACGCCAAAGTCTGTTACGGCATTGAATAATCTGAAGAAATATTGCGAGGAGTACTTAAAGGATGAATATAAAATTGAAGTGATTGACCTGTTGGTGCATCCGCAGTTGGCAGCAGGTGACCAGATATTAGCCATTCCAACCCTGGTACGAAAGGTGCCGGCACCTATTCGTAAAATTATCGGTGACTTATCTAACGAAGAAAAAGTACTGGTTGGATTAAACATCCGTCCCGTAAAACAATAACATGCGTAAAAAAGAAGAGCATTCAACTATTGCGTCGGAAAAAAGAACCTTTGAATATGTTCTTCGATTGTTTATAACAGGTGCTACACCCAATTCAATTAGGGCAGTTACCAATATCAAACAAATTTGTGAAGACCACTTAAAAGGCAGGTATTCACTGGAAATTATAGATGTATATCAACAGCAGCACATTGCAGAAAAGGAACAGTTGGTTGCATTGCCGCTCCTGATCAAAAAACAACCTTTGCCGGAACGAAGGTTGATCGGGGATTTATCTGATAATGAAAAAGTTTTAAAAGGATTAGGACTTTTATCTTAATGGTGAACAAGGGACCCATACATAAAACAAAGGCTGACCTGGAAAGAGAGGTAGAAGAACTGCGTCATCAACTGGAGGAGGCTAATGAAACCATTGAAGCTATCCGCACGGGGCAAATAGATGCGCTTGTAGTTCAGGGCGATAACGGGCACCAGCTTTATACGTTAAAAACTGCTGACCAGACCTACCGCGTATTTATAGAAAAAATGACGGAGGGTGCGGTAACATTAAACCGGCAAGGACTTATTCTTTATTGCAATTCCCAGTTTGCCACGATGGTGCACATGCCACTGTCGAATGTGGTTGGATTGCCCTTTGATAACTTTATAGCAGCGGAAAACAAACCTGAATATGCAGCGCTTTTTGAAAAATGCTGGAAGTCTGATTGCAAGGGCGAGGTATCGCTTCTGGCTGGAGAAAACCGCACACCTGTACAATTATCATTAACTACACTGGAGCTGGAAGAAGGCGTTTCATTAAGTATTATTCTTACCGATCTTACTTCTCAGAAAGCTACACAGGAGCAGCTAAAGGAGAATAATAAACAGCTGGAGGACATTAACCAGGCGTTGGAAGCCAGCAACCACGACCTGCAGCAGTTTGCCTCGGTAGCTTCCCATGATTTACAGGAACCCTTGCGTAAGATCCAGATTTTTTCAAACCTGTTAAAGACTAAACAAACCGAACTAACCTCTGAATCGGCAAAGTACCTCGAGAAGATTCTTGATTCATCGGGCCGAATGAAAGCATTGATCATTGACATTCTCAATTACTCCCGGCTTTCGGCGAATGATACCCCGTATGATTGCGTTGACTTAAATGAATTGGTAAAAGAATTATTAGAAGACTTCGAATTAATGGTACAGGAAAAACATGCAGAAATTATTATCACTGAACTTCCCTGTCTTGATGTAAACAGGGGTCAGATAAGACAGGTGTTTCAGAATATCATTAGCAATGCATTGAAATTTTCCAAACCTGGTATAGCTCCTGTAATTACTATCAGTTCGAAAAGAATAAGTAAAAAATCATTTAACAGCTCCCAAAAAACCGACGGCCCTTTTTGCCTGATCAGCATCCGCGATAATGGGATTGGTTTTGATGAACAATACGTAAGCAACATATTTGCACTTTTTGAAAGATTGAATTCAAAGGACAAATATGAAGGCACTGGTATTGGGTTGGCCATAGCCAAAAAAATTGTTGATAAGCATCATGGGTTGATTACGGCTACGGGTAAGGAAGGCCAGGGCGCCGAATTCAAAATTATTTTGCCAATAACACAATCTGGTAACTAAGCATGATGACTCCCAGGAAAATATTATTGGCAGAAGATGATCTGGATGATCAGAATATTTTCTACGATTTTTTACACCATCGTACCGATGTCATTTTGATGCCTGTTGTTGAAAACGGTGTGGCATTGTGGGAGTCTTTAGAACAAATTAAAAATGCTGATGACTTGCCTGACTTCATTATCGTGGACCAGAACATGCCAAAAAAAAATGGCCTGCAAACGCTTCAACTGCTAAAAGCAACGGCTCGCTATAGTCATATCCCTGTTATGGTTTATTCTACTTACACAGACCAGCAATTAATTGATGCCAGTACCCAAATGGGTGCTTCAGCGGTCATGTCAAAACCCATTACAAAGGAAGAGTACAATAAAATGATGGATGCTTTTTTAGGAGTTGTTGAATAGGCGATATAAAAGGAAAAACTTAAGCACTTAATAAGTTCCGATCCATCCAGGAGAATGGTTGGTCATTTTCCTTTCTAACACGCAATTGCAGTGAATGAAAATTGCTTGCTAAGGAGCCGGTAGAACTAAGAAGTCCCGGTGGCTGCACGATGGTAGACGAGGATGAAAATAAAATTGTAACCCTTGCATTATTATAAGGTTTTACCATA
>DAIQPL010000132.1:0-10231 GCA_036787395.1 Flavisolibacter sp.
AAAAACTCTTGTATAATAAATGAGCGACGAACCAAAATATAATTCTTTCACTGCTGCTGATATTGAGCGCTATTATAATGGTCAGATGATAGCAGCAGAACGACATGCACTGGAAAAAGCAGCGCTGGATGACCCGTTCCTTGCCGATGCTTTGGAGGGCTATGCGTTTACGACAACACCTGTAGCGGACGTCAAAGCCATTAAAGAAAGACTGGAAGAAAAAGTCCCGAAAAGAGGAGTGGTTCCTTTCCTGCCTAAAACTTATAAATGGTTACAAATAGCTGCTCTGTTTTTAGTGCTGGCGGGTGCAGGCTGGTATTTGTATCGTTATAGTTTTAATAGCAAAAGAGAAATTGCTTTATCTAAACCATCTAGGCAAAAACAAAAAGAAACCGTAACTAATAATCGTATCGCTGATAGTCTGAATGCTCCAACTATGGAAACGCCTACATCCACCGAAGAAGTAACCGTGACACAAACCGCTGTTTCTTCCAGGGAGGACAAATCCTCACAAAAAAAGCAGGTATTTAAAGCAACGACAGGCAACAAAACAGAACACGACCAGGTAGCTTCTGCACCGGTAATAAATCAATCTGCGCCTTCAACCAACAACAACGCTTTGCAAACAGACGTCAACGAAAATCGAAATCTTGCTAAAGGAACTTTAGCTAATTCAAATAAAGATGCTTCTTATAATGCAACAACGTCTGCAAGGATAAACAATTCGAAGCCTTCGATAGAAAACAACGTCGTTAAATCTGCCGATTCTTCATCAGGCCTGGTTGCGGCTCAAGGCAGAATGCAAGGAGTCAGCGCTTCTCATGATACTGTACACGTTGATGTCGTCATGCAGCAATCAAAGGAAATGAATGAAGTTGAGGTGGTTGGATTTGGCGCGAAAAAGAAAGCAGAAGCAGCGCCACCCAGTGCACGGTTTGAGGAATTGGAACCTGCAGAAGGATGGAGCAATTTCAACGACTATGTGGCACAAAATTTAAAAGAGCCACAAGAAATAAAAGAAAAAAAGGTTTCTGGTGATGTAGAACTAAGTTTTGATGTAAATAAAGAAGGCGAAGCCGTTAATATTAAGGTGGAAAAATCATTGTGCTCCACCTGTGATGAGGAAGCAATCCGGCTGTTAAAAGAAGGTCCAAAGTGGAAGAAAAAAAAGGCAAAAAAAGGAAAGATCGCTATACGTTTTTAAAAGCCTGGCCGGTGCTCTCAATAGTAGGCACAATCCAACATCCTTGCTGGTCAGGCCCCACTTGCACAAAACCCAATGTAAGCTGCAGTTATTCTCGTCTGTAAACGTCACTAGTAATAAACTGCTTCGGAGAACAAGTTTCAAATTTGTATTGTCACCTGTCTTTAAGTAACATAAATACTTACATAGCTGCCGTCATTGATGCTTTGATTGTCGCCCAAATGAGTTTACGTATTAAAGTCTTGTTTTGATACAAGAGTGATTAATGAACCTCTCTATTGAAGTCAAAATTTGTATTGACTGATGAATGAGTATCTTATTGGAGATAAGTTCGGTTTTTTAAGCAATACCAGTAAATAGTTGAGTTCACGAAAATCTTGTGCGATAAGGTTTTGCGTGATGCTCTCTTTGTAGACCCCTTTTAATATTAATAGTTATACGCGTTTTTAAAGATTACCTTTAAAACAAACCTGCATTATGGATAACGTGAGCAAATCTGACGAGTTAATTAATGTTAACAAGGAACTTGCATTCCAAAAAGAAGAAAAAAAACAACGGGCCGCGGAATTAGCAATTGCTAACAAAGAACTGCTGTTTCAAAATGCGGAAAAAGAAAAACGTGCCGCAGAATTAGTCATCGCTAATAAAGAACTCATCTTTCAAAATGAAGAAAAAGAAAAACGTGCCGCCGAATTAGTAATCGCTAATAAAGAGCTCATCTTTCAAAATGAAGAAAAGGAAAAGCGTGCCGCAGAATTAGTGATCATCAGTGATCTCAGCGATGCCATTCAGCAGGTCGCTAATAAAGAGCTCATCTTTCAAAATGAAGAAAAAGAAAAACGTGCCGCCGAACTGATCATTGCCAATAAAGAACTCGTTTTTCAAAACGCGGAGAGAGAGAAAAGGGATGAAGAATTAGTCATCGCTAATAAAGAACTCGTGTTTCAAAACCAGGAGAAAGAAAAGCGTGCCGCCGAATTAATTATCGCAAACGAGGAACTTTTGTTCCAAAACGAACAAAAGGAAAAAATGACCACCGACTTAATTCAGCGCAATAAAGACCTTGAACAATTCACCTATATTATTTCTCACAATTTGCGTGCCCCGGTTGCAAATATTATTGGGCTTTCTTACAGGCTCCAGCAAACCGGTCTTCCAGATGATCTAAGAAGCCAGATTGGCGCAGGCCTTTCCACTTCAGTTAGTAAATTGGATGAAGTGATCAGGGACCTAAATGATATTTTAAAAATAAGGCAGAAGGTCGACGAAAGTAAGCAGTTGATCAACTTTACAAAGTTTGCCTCAGATATTCAATTGAGTATTGAAAAAATGATCGAAAATGAAAAGGCCGTGATTTTGTGGGATTTTACGCAAGCTGAAGAAATCATCACTATCAAAAGCTACCTGCACAGTATTTTCTTTAACCTTATTTCCAATAGCTTAAAATACAGGCAACCGACTGTAGCCCCAATGATAAAAATTACCAGCCAGAAAATAGACGGCAAAATTGTTTTGCTCTTTGAAGATAACGGAATTGGGATTGACCTTTCGACAGCGCGGGAGCATGTATTTGGATTGTACAAACGCTTCCATACCGACAGAGCCGAAGGAAAAGGAATGGGATTGTACATGGTGAAAACACAGGTAGAGTCCATGGGTGGAAAAATCAGTATCAGCAGTGAGGTGAATGCAGGCACACAATTTAGAATTGAATTTAATTCCTGATTAAACCTGCCACAATGATGCCCTTACGTTTTATTATTATCGATAACGACCCGGTGAATAACCTGCTATGTGGTTTAGCAATTAAAGACGCAGTCATTGATGCCAATATCCTTGCCTTCACTGACGCTCTTAAAGCATTTGAGCACATTAGTACATACAATGAAAGCAACAATAGTATAAATATATTATTGCTTGATATCAACATGCCTATCTGGTCTGGCTGGGATTTTGTTGACCATTTTGATCAGCTGGATGAAAAAATTAAAACCTGTTTTAAGATTTATATGCTTTCCTCCTCTATCGACAACAATGATAAACGAAGGGCGGTAGAAAATAAGAATGTGGTAGACTACATTGAAAAACCTCTCACAGAAGAAAAAGTATTTTCCTTGCTATAAGCGTGTGGCTCTGCAAATTTATTTTGCAGTATTTGCGCTGCTGTTGGTGATTAACCAATAGCCGACTGCTGGAACTGAAAAGGGACTTTATGAAATAAGGAATGCGTGTTCCAATGAACGGCTGCCCCTTATACTCTTTATTGCCGGGCACAATTTGTTCCAGGAGGTAAAGCAATCGCAATTCTTTCTTGTATTGGATCGATATTCTCAAATAACTCATGTCATTTCTATGCGGATTACCTTATCAGGATCAATATTCTGATATGGTGAATAAGCTGGTCCCCTGTAACTCCCTCTCTCCAGGTTTTTGGAGAGCCACCGTGCGAAGTGTACATTTGCTCAAAACTTAAAACATGCTAAAGAAACTGCTACTAGGTGCTGGATTTTGTGCCATTATTATAACTGCAGATGCACAACCTTTGAGAACACCTCAGCCAAGTACAACACAAACTATCAAACAAGACCTTGGAATTGGAAGTGTTGAACTTTCTTACTCACGTCCGGGCATGAAAGGACGTAAAATTTTTGGCGACCTGGTCCCTTTTGGAAAAGTATGGCGTACCGGCGCCAATAATGCTACTACCTTAACATTCAGTGACAGTGTAACCATTGGAGGAACAAGACTCGCGCCTGGTAAATACGGCTTACTAAGTATTCCTGACAAAGACCAGTGGACACTGATTATTTCTAAACAAACAGATGTAACCAGTCCCGCCGCTTACAAACAGGAAAGCGATGCTGCAAGAGTCACTGTAAAACCTGTAACGACGAAAGAAGTAGCAGAAACATTTACTATGCAATTTGCTAATGTAAAATCAAACAGCACCGACCTGCAAATTATGTGGGATAATGTTGCTGTAAGTTTGCCCATTTCTACTGATCTTGAAAGCAAGATTATGGCGCAGATCAATAACCTGATGAACAAGGACAATCGCCCTTATTTTCAGTCTGCCATGTATTATATGGAAACTGGGAAAGACCTGAACCAGGCGGTTGCATGGCTTGACAAGGCCATCGAGCAAAATCCATCTGCATATTGGGTTTATCACCAGAAAGCAAATGCTCTTGCAAGGCTTGGAAAGAAAACAGAAGCCAAAACCATTGCACAAAAATCTATGGACCTTGCAAGGGAAGCGAAGAACGATGATTATGTTGAGCTAAATAAAAAGTTATTAACCAGCCTTAATTAATACTTCGTTATATGTGAAAAAAGAGCATCGTTCGGTGCTCTTTTTTATTTATATACTTAGCTGTGGTGCTGCTCTGACTCTTTTGTTGTGGCCTGTGGTGCGGCGGGCGCCATCACTCGGTTGTATGTCTTATGTTTTACTCAGCAAGATGGAAGTCCATTACTGTTGGTTAGATCTTATTTGTGCATGCCTTAGATACCTCGTTCCCCGATTGCGAAAAGCAAACTCATTAACCGCCCAGAAGTTGCACAAAAGCCGATAGTAGCACCAAAGCAGGTAATAAAATGAAAACGCTAAGTAATCCGGCCGTAATTAAATTTCAATATGTTCCTCAACTCTTACACTGGCCGTGCTTTTATTCTTCATTAAAGAATTCAAAAGCAAACTAAAAAGAATAACTCCGAAGGCACCAATAGGATTCAGCCACAGGAAGCCGATCTTAAAATTGGCTGATGGAATTTTTGTAAGGGTAAAGACAAAAAGCACCACAACTTCTGCCAGGAGCGCTGCAGTAAAAACAGCATTGCCATTTTTTATTTTTTTGAAAAAGAAACCAACCAGGAACACTCCCAGGATCACACCATAAAAAAGAGAGCCCAACACATTCACCGCTTCTATAAGACTGTTACCAATATTATACGTAAACATAGCCACCACTATGCAAAATATGCCCCAGCCCAAAGTGTACCATTGAGAAATCTTATATTCGGTTTCCGGCTTCATTTTTTTAGAGAACCGGCAATGAAAATCAACCACTGTGCAGGAGGCAAGTGAGTTGAAAGCAGCAGCAATACTTCCCCAGGAGGCAAGAAAAATAATTGCGATGAGCAAACCTACCAGGCCTGCCGGTAAATATTCCACCACAAAATTGAGGAAGATATAATTGGTGTCATTGTTATCGCCGCCTGCAGCTTTAATCCATGTCTTTACTTTGTTGCGTATGCTATCGCTTTGGCTTTGCAAGGAGCTTAACTCCTGTCCTTTTACTTCGGTTAAACTTACATCCTTCTGTGTTCTGGCTAAAGAAAACTCCGATACTGTTCTTTGTTTTTCTTCGGCTATATTATTAAACTGTTGTTGTGCAAGCAAAAATGAATCTTTATAAACCGATTGTTCTAATCTTTCAATCCCTTTTGCATTAAAAAAAACCGGTGCCTTGTGAAAGAGATAGAAGCTAAATACCAGGCTCCCGATCAACAAAATCAAAAATTGCATGGGCACTTTTATCACGCCATTCAATAATAAGCCGATCCTGCTTTCGGTGAGGGACTTTGCTGTTAAGTAACGTCCTACCTGCGATTGGTCAGTGCCGAAATAAGAAAGAGCGAGAAAAAAGCCGCCTATGATACCACTAAATAAATTGTACTGATCACTCCAGTTAAATCCTTGTTTTGTGATGCCGGTTGTAATCACATTTAGTTTTCCAAGGTGCCCGCTAATGTGCAAAGCATCGGTAAACCCAACATGAGGCGGCAGCATTTTTACCACCAGGTAAGCCGCTAAAAATATTCCCACAAAAATGATAATGAGTTGTAGTTGCTGTGTATAAGCTACCGCTTTGGCCCCGCCACTTACGGTGTAAGTAATCAACAGCCCACCCATAAAAATATTGGTCCAGTAAATGTTCCAGCCAAAAAGAGATGAAAGTATAATAGAGGGTGCAAACACACTGATGCCGGTTGACAAGCCTCTTTGCAATAAAAAAAGAAAGGACGTCAGTGTTCTTGTTTTACCATCGAATCGGTCTTCTAAATATTGGTAGGCTGTATAAATTTTCAGCTTGTGGTAAATGGGAACAAAGGCGATACAAATGACGATCATTGCCAAAGGCAGGCCAAAATAATATTGCACGAAACGCATGCCATCGGTAAAGGCCTGCCCGGGTGCAGAAATAAAAGTAATAGCGCTGGCTTGCGTACCAATGATGCTTAAAAGAATCAATCCCCACTGCATGCTGCGATTGGAAAGAAAATAACCATCAAGGTTTTTTGTAGTACGGCTACGATACACCCCGTAAAGAATGACCAATACCAGTGTTGAAACCAATACAATCCAATCAAGGGACGTCATGAAAAATTTTTAGTGAAAAAGTAAAACAGGATAATTAACAGAATCAGAAATGCAACCACAAATAAATACCACTGCCTCCATGATTTAAAAACTGGTATTTTATCTTTTTCCTCTTTCATTTAATCATAATGCTTGCAGGAGATCATTTTCTTCGCAACAAATTAGATCCTAATAACCCTATTGCCAATCCTATAATTAGTCCAAGCTGCACACGTTTTATAAATATGCCGATGACTAACCCTAAAATGATGGCAAAAGCAAAACCTATATTTCCTCTTGTTCTATCCGGCTTTCTTTCTCCCATTAAAACTCTCTTTTTCTATTTAGCGCAATGAGATTAGCAAGCAAACGATAAGCCCCGGGAACACCCGCTGGTAGCTGTCTAAAAAATACAAGGCCTGTATAAGTAAAAAATCCTTTGCCATATTTTGCAATCACCAGGCTTCCGTCATCTGGTGCTTCACCCGGATCATTCATTCGTAAAATAGTTTGAAAATTAGAATCCAATTTAGCCGCATGATAAATGCTCCGTTCCTGTACCCATCCTTTAAAATCATTGTCATTGATCTTATTAGGGAAATTTAAAACGGCATGGCCTGGTTGCAGAAAACTTACGGCCGCATTTTCATCAGTAATACGGTTGCGACTTATGTCGAACGAGAAAGGGCCAATTTTCGCTTTCACAGGTCCGATATTTGTACTGGTATTATATTGCACAATCACGTTACCCCCAAGTTCAACGTATTTCATCAGCTTTTCATAATGATTATTCAGCCATTCATCGGTGTTGTAAGCACGAACACCTGTAATGATAGCATCAAACTGCTGAAGATGATTTCTCGACAATTCTTTATCGGTCAAAATAGTGACTTCATAACCCATCTGCTCCAAAGCTTCGGGTACTTTATCGCCAGCGCCAGTGATATAGCCAATTCTTTTTCCTACTGTGTTTAAATCAAAGTTTCTGAAAGTAATTTTCGCCTCTTTGAAATATCTTGTGACAGGGATATGATCATATTGTATGGTTGTGAGATCGTAAAGCTTTTCACCACCAATCTTATTCAAGAAATAGTATTCCTGTGTTTTATCCAGGGTAAATCTTTGGGTCTTATTTGAATTTTTATTATCTCTCATTGACTGTATATCAAAGCCAGCAAAGTCTTCCACTGTGCGGATAATGTTTTTGTTTAACCTAAACGAATCACATTTACTTATTCCAGGAATTTTATATGATGTGATAAGGTTATTGTTTTTATAAGAAGTAAAAGTCCTTTGATAAGCAACTTGCTCAGTAATGCCTAAATGAAACTCAGGATTTATTTTCAAACTATATGGCGGCACAATCCAAAAAGGCCAATAAATTTCTCCTTTTACAGGATCGGTAAACTTATACTTAATTGCCTTTTCAATTACGAACTCTTCAGCATCAATACTTAATTTAATTAAAGCCACCAAGGCGGGTGGTATATCCGCCTGTCCGATTAACTTTTGATCATTAATATTGAAATAGCCCTCACCCATTTTATTTTGAAGCCAGTAAGGCTGAGTAATGGATTTTGACTGTGGTATATACACCTTTCTTTCAATGCCGAAATTTTTATTTTTGAGCAAATCCTTTCTAAAAGAAGAGTCAAAGCCTTCAATCTGAATTGAGTTCAATCTAATGTCACCGCCTAACCGGTTATTTAAAGCGAAATTTATTTTAATTGAATCGGTCTGAGAAACGAAAGGCTCATTTGTGAATGCATCAATCCATAGCCCACAGGCATCTTCAATCAAACGCTGTGTTTCTTTTAACTTTTGGTCTTTCCAATAATTTTCCGGCAAAGTCTTAAGTGCCTTATAAATCTGCACTAATTGAGGAACCGTTTTTTGTGGCTGTAAAAAGTCAAAAGACTGGATAGCGGTGTTAATCAATTGCTGTAAGTGTTCACTTCCCTTTACTCTTTGCCAATCCACAGTAACATCTTCAAATAAGTCTGCAGAAGGTGTAGCACCGCCAGTTGTTTTAAAATACTCCAACGCTTCTCCCCTGCTTGCCGATACACCAAAGCCCTGGCTTTTATGCTGGCTACGGCTCTGCGCAGCAATCTCGCCATAACTTTTTCCTAATACAGCATTATAACCTCCTACATCAAAATGAAATTGGTCGTTATTAGTAGTATTAGTATTTCCGAAATTAAAAGTGTTCCATAAAATTCGTTTGGCCTGCCAGGGCTGCACATATTTTAATTGCTCGGGAAAACGAGATGGATCAGCAGCCGCTATAAATGCTTCGTTTGCCAAAATAGCTGAGGCGGTATGATGTCCATGACCGCCTTCCCCTGTTGTAGGAAAGCGGGTAATAATAACATCCGGCTGAAACTTTCTAATGACCCATACCACATCGGCCAATATTTTTTCCTTGTCCCATTTAGTGAAAGTTTCCTGTGGTGTTTTTGAAAAACCAAAATCGTAAGCCCTTGTAAAAAACTGTTCGGCTCCGTCAATGCGCCTTGCTGACAATAGTTCCTGTGTTCTTATCAATCCCAGTGCAATCCCTTGCTCATCGCCAATCAGGTTCTGACCACCATCGCCTCTTGTCAGGGATAAATATCCTGTCCTGTATAACTTGTCTTTTGAGAAGTAAGTAAGTAACCTCGTATTCTCATCATCAGGATGAGCTGCTATGTACAAAACGCTGCCTAATACATTCAGTTTTTTTAGTCCCAGGTAGATATCAGAAGAAGTGGAAAATGTCTGTGCATTAGAGACTACTGCCAACAAAACATTCAATACAACGAAAACAATTTTCTTCATGCAGTGCTGTTTAACGAAGGTTGAAATAAAAACAAAAGGGTGAAATTAGTTTCACCCTTTGTAATAATTATAAAAACTTTATTGTCCCACAAGGAAAACAGCATTTGAAAATAATAGTTTGCCATTTTCCCAAAAGCTGCGAAACAAAACGTCATCTGCCAGGTAGGTGATTGTTCCGCGGCCAAGTTCCTGTACGCCAAATAGTAAACCATCCTTAAGCCGGCTTTGAAGCCGGGCGCCAACAAAACCCGCCACTTGCTTTTCTTTTTTAATAACGCCTACGTTCCAGCCGCCTTCTTTTATAAATTCATAAATGGCATCATCCTGTTTCAGCGTGTAATAATAAGCAGGGAAGCCAAAAGCCAGTGGATGCGTATTATCCAGTTCTACCCGGTAAATGGAACCTGGAGTAGTATTGGGAATAAAATCTCTCTCACGGTTTTCATATTTCCGAAGTGGAGCATATACATCTTTTGTATCTCCTTCATCCGCCTTTTTAGCTTTGATCGACCAGTCCTGTTTTGCCAGTTGCTCAACTGCATTTTCCAGAGCAATGATATTTCCACCACCCTGTATCCAGGTTTTGAATGCGTCGGTTTGTGGTTTGTCAGTTAAGAAGCGGTAGTTACCATTTGGGAGAATCAACACATCATAATTATTTAAGTTGGTTCTTCCGATATCATTTGCATTGATGAGGGTTATAGGATAATCAAGCACCTGCTCGAAAAAGTGCCAGACTTCGCCGGCGCTTAATGAGCTTACGCCTTCGCCGGTAAGCATAGCCACGCGTCTTTTCGACAAAGGCCTTATGTATGGACTTCCTAAGTCATATCCTTTTTCAACGA
>DAIQPL010000133.1:0-10209 GCA_036787395.1 Flavisolibacter sp.
ATGGGTCCCCACTTTTAACGGATGACCTGTGGAAGCAAAATATAGATATCGCTACCGGTTACGGCATCTCCCATCTTTCGTGCTATGCTTTAACGGTCGAAGAAAAAACGCCTTTGCAAAAATTGATACAAACAGAAAAAGCTACTAATGTTGATAATGACAAACAAGCCAGGCAATTTTTATTACTCATGCAATGGATGAAAGAAAAAGGATACGAGCATTACGAAGTTTCCAACTTTGCCAAACCCAATAGCCGAAGCAGGCACAATTCATCCTATTGGAAAGGCGAAAAGTACCTGGGCCTTGGACCTTCTGCACATTCGTATAACGGGGCAGAACGCAGGTGGAATGTTGCCAATAACAACATTTATATTTCTGGTATAAACAAAGGTTTACCTAAAAGAGAAACGGAGATACTGTCTTCAAAAAATCGATTGAATGAAAGCATCATGATATCCTTGCGGACAAAGGAGGGACTTGACTTGGATAAAATAGAAAAAGAATGGGGGTCCAATGAGAAAAAAAGAATTAATCAACGACTTCAGAAGTTTACGAAAAGCGGATTAATCTCAGTCAACAACTCCATAGTCCAATTGACAGACAAGGGCATGCTACTAGCCGACGGAATTGCCAGCGACCTTTTTATTTAAACCAGCACTTCCTCTATGTTAGAAAAACCTTCTTCAGCCTGCATGCGTTGCCACAAGATTTTATAGATGGTTTCTGCAATGGGCATATCAGCTTGTATTTCTTTATTGATATTATAGATACACCTGGAAGCATAATATCCTTCCGCTACCATATTCATTTCAAGTTGTGCAGATTGAACCGTATATCCTTTACCAATCATATTTCCGAAGGTCCTGTTCCGGCTATAAAGAGAATAGCAGGTCACTAACAAATCACCCAGGTAAACAGAAGCGGCATAATTGATATCTTTTTTATTGGTAAGAGTATGCTTTTGGTGATGCTCTCCAACCACCATGTGTTGAGCTCCTACCCGACGCAGAAAGGCTGCCATTTCATCCGCGCTATTGGCTATGTAAACGCTTAAAAAATTATCACCATAGTCCAGGCCATGTGCAATCCCCGCTCCCAACGCATAAATGTTTTTGAGTACGGCCGCGTATTGCACACCCAGAATATCATCGTTAACAATAGTATTGATATACGAAGTTTTGAAAAGTGCAGCAATATCGTTGGTTGTGACTTCATCTGTTCCTGAAAAAGTGAGATAAGATAATTTTTCAGCCGCCACTTCTTCTGCATGACAGGGCCCCAGTACGGCAAAATAGTTTTGCAGCGGCAGTTCAAATTGTTTCTCCAGGTGCTCATTTAGCAATACATCTTCGCCTGGTACTAAACCTTTGATCGCGGAAAGAACTTTTTTGTTCTTTACCGATTTTTTGTCCATACCATCTAACACTCCTAACATGTATGAAGAGGGAACGGCCATCACTAATAGGTCTGATTCATCTACCACTGCCTGCACATTATTCTGCAGGTTTAGTAAAGCAATATTAAAATAAGCGGAAGGCAGGTAGTTAGGGTTATGCCTGCGCTTTTTAATATAGTCAATAGAGCTCTCATTACGTATCCACCAATTCACTTTATGGCCATTATCAGTCAGGATTTTTACCAAAGCTGTAGCCCAACTGCCATTTCCAATAACACCGATCTTGAACTTATTCTGCATGATTCGTAATTAAAAATTCATGGTAAGCTTCGGAGTGTTTCCATTGACTATACACTATTGATTTATTTCTCGAACAATTTGTCCTGTGAAACAATTTTTATTTTATTCCCGGTTTTCAATGTTTTACTAATTGCGTTGTAAGGACCGGTTACCACTTGTTCTCCTTCTTTGAGCCCGCTGGTTACTTCAATATTATTGATGTCCTGTATGCCTGTAGTAACCACTCTTTTTTCAATCTTACTATCAGCTGCTATTACAAATACTACTTCTTCCAATTCATCACTGGCTACTGTAACCCTATCTTCATCACCATTGTCTTCACTGTTTTTCTTTTTCTCCTTTTTCTTGTCCTCAATATTTGTATCACTTCCTTTCAGCCTTGCTGCTACGCAAGCGATAGGTACACTTACTATGTTGTCCTTTCTTTTTGTTTTAATATCAGCACTGGCATTCATACCGGGGCGAAAAGGAAATTTTTTTGGGTTTGAAGGATCAACCAGGTCCTGGTAAGAAGACGGATCCAAACGAATGTGAACTTCATAATTCGTAACGTCATTTGAAGAAGCTAAGGCTGCTGCACCAGTCTTTGTACTGCTGGCAATTTGCGTAACAATCCCTTTAAACTTTCTTTTGTTATAAGCTTCCACTTCTACATCTGCAGAATCGCCAACGTTTACTTTTACAATATCGTTTTCTCCAATATCAACCCTTACTTCGAGAGAACTCATGTTAGCCACCCGCATCATTTCTGTACCAACATTAAAACTGTTACCAGCTACTCTTTCTCCTTTTTTCACACTTAGAGAAGAGATCACACCATTCATGGGCGCAATAAGTGTTGTACGCCCCAGGTTTTTATTGGCAGCCTCCAGGCTTGTCCTGGTGCTTTGGGTACCTGCCTGCAAACTTTTTATATTTTGGACAGCGGCATTGTACTGTGCCTGCGAGGTACGGTACTTTGTTTCGTACTGTTCAAATTCTGCTTTAGAAATTACTTTTTGATCAAAGAGGTCTTTATTACGATCATAGGACATCTTATCCTGGTCTAATTCCGCTTTCAAAGCCTGCAGGCCGGCCTGGCTGTTAGCTACGGTCGCCTGTGATTGTGCTACCCTGGCTGCCGCTTCATCACGTTGAGAAGAATAGATGTCTGCATAAATTCTTGCCAACACCTGCCCTTTTTTAACGCTATCCCCTTCCTGTACATTCAACTCCGTTATTTCTCCGGAAATGTCGGGACTGATTTTCACTTCTACTTCCGGGTAAACTTTTCCGCTAGCAGTTACCGTTTCAATAATAGTTCTTCGTTGCGCTTTTTCTGCTGTGACTTTAATTCCTTCTTTGGAAGAGCCACTAAATGCTTTTGCTGCTACCAAAAGAATGATCAATACCGCTAACCCAATCAATATCCATTTAACTGTTTTATTCATGCTACCCCCGTTCCCCTAAAGGGGAGTTTGGCCTTCTTTTCTAATGTGCTTACAGCACATAATTTGAGCGGAAGGTTTGTTTTTAATCTTGTTTATTAAATTTCTGAACGATGAAGTGTGCGACGCGACAGAAACTTAATGGTTATTCTGGTGCCGGCTACACAGTCATCAACCTTATTTTAAAGAACTAACAAAAACATTTTGACTGCGGACAGAATTTTACAACTTCAAGCCCTGCCCTTTATAGAACTCCAACAATTTCATTCGAAATACGTATTCATACTGCGCCGATAAAACGTCTAATCTTGAGCGGTACAAATTATTTTGATTGGTGATTAACTCAATAGTCTGTAAAAGGCCAGCATTATATCGTTTTTGTGAAAAGCCAAAAGCCCTTTCTGACGCTTCCACTCCTTTTTGGGCAGCCAAATACTGCTGTTGTGCATTAATGGCGTTCGAATACGCTGTATAAATATCTTGTTGCAGGGTTAGGTTATCCTGGTTTGTCTCTAAACGAATGCCTTCGGCATTTAGCTTAGCTCTTTCCCAATTAGTACGCAACTGCCGGTTATTAAAAATTGGAACTGAAAGATTGAGGCCAATAGCCTGGCTTAAGTTTACATTGAAAAGCTGTTGCCCAAAGGGAATATTTCCTACTGTTGCCTGGAAGCCTGGCCTTACAACGTATCGTGTAATTCCTGGCGAAACTTCCACAGAGCCTAGTGTATCGTTTTTGCCAGTCGGCGTTAATACAACATTCTCCTGGTCTGGAAATTGGCTTGAATATCTTGATCCAATATTAGCAAAAGCAGAAAGCGTAGGATACATAGTAGCTTTTGCGGCCTGTATATTTTTTAAAGCAGCTTCATAGCGAAATTGGTTAACTCTTTGTTGTGGAAGATTTTTCAGTGCCTGCTGGTAAACCAAATCGGGCTGAAGGTCCGCGAGCGTTTCTACTGGAATAGAAGTTACATTCGGCTTGTCAATGTCAAAAGGCACAGCCATATCCAGGCTTAATAATGCTTTTAACTGAATTACGTTTTGCTGATAAGTAGCTTGTGTACCAATATAAGTAGCACTGTCTGTTGCCAGTTGTGCTTCAAGTTCTACAGCGTTAAGTTCAGGTAACACACCAGCAGTTACCTGTTTCCTGATATTTTCTAATTGAGAACGGGTTTGTTGAATTTGTATACTGCTAATTTCTACCTGCTCATTAGAAAGTAATGCCTGCAAATAAGCTACGGCCACATTCAAAGCAATATCGTTTCGTGCTTTGTCTGCGGAAGCATCTGCTGCCTTTTGGTCAAGTTTGCTGGCTTCCACATTGTACCGTTGCGAAAACCAATTGAACAAATTAACACTGGATTGCAATTGAAAATTGGTGAAGAATATACTGTTGTTTTGAAAATTGTTGGTGGCAGGATTGATTGAACGTCCAAAATTAAATCCGGCATTGCTTGAAAAACCGATATTGGGATAGAGGCCTGCCTGGCTTAATTTTAATTGAAGCGCTGAGATTCTAGCTTGTACGTCTGCCAACTTTACCGAAATATTATTCGTCATTGCATATGTTACGCACCGTTGCAGATCCCATTTATCCTGCGCTTTCGAAAAAAAGTTTAAAGTCAGTAAAATAAATAGGCTTAAAAAACATCGCTTCATGGTTGTAAAAATAAGGCAATTGACCACAGTTAAATTCTATCAAAGGCTTGCTTTAAATCGTCTATCAGGTAACACGGTTCTTCAAGTCCTGTGTATATGCGGATGTACTGGTGCTCAATATTGCCTGCATCAAATTCCTGTGGTTGAATGCCGGCACATTTAGGAAGTATAAGTGATTCATGTCCACCCCAACTTACAGCCATGAAAAAATGCTTCAGCGATTCGCAAAATCTGGTAATAGATTCCATGGTTCCATTTTTCAACGTAAACGTGAATAGGCCGCACGCCCCGCTCATTTGCTCTTGTGCCAGGCTGTATTGGTGAAACGATGCATCTAGCGGAAAAATAACTTCACCGACTTTTGGATGCGTTTTCAGAAATAAAATGACTTCGTTTGTAGTTCGGGTGATTTTCTCTAACCGGGGAGGTAAAGTTCTTAAACCCCGGATAAGCAGCCACGCATTAAAAGGTGAAATACCGCTACCTATATTAAGATATTCGCTATCAAATATTTTTTTAATCATCCAGGCAGAACCTGATAAAACTCCACCCAAAGTGTCACTATGGCCACCAATATATTTTGTGGCTGTTTGCATACTCAGGTCAATGCCCACCTCAATTGGTTTTTGATACAAGGGAGTACAATAACTATTGTCGATCATGGTCACAATATTCCTTGACCTGGCCAGGGCAACTACCTCTTTTAAATTTTGCAATTCAAATGTCCATGAGTTGGGAGATTCAAGGTAGATAAGTGTTGTGTAAGGCTTTAAAGCCTCTTCAAAATTTTTAGTTTCCCTTCCATCTACATAAGTAGTTGTTACACCAAACCGTGGCAGAATGACATCGAACATTCGTTGCGCCCATGTATAAGGCCCGCGAACGGAAACAATATGGTCACCCGCTTTTACATTGGCAAAGACACCGGCAAAAATAGCAGCAGCGCCGCTTCCAAATACAAGGCAATCTTCTGCACCGTCTAATGCAGCCAACTTTTTGCGAAGAATTTCAACGGTAGGATTTAATCCACGGCTGTATAAGTACCCAGCCATTTCATCTTCAAATGCTTTTCGGAGATCATCCACTTTTTTAAAAACAAAATTGCTGGTTTGCATTATGGGCGGAGCAGTGGCATTGAAATAGTTTTCCCTTTCTTCAGCTAATTCATTTATGATGTAGGAAAGATCCATTATTCTTCTTTTGTTGCTTTAATATAGTTCAAACCAAAGTACAATAAAACAAAACCCGTTAACACTCCAAGACCAATGAGCGAAAGCTTTGTTTCACTGATTAACAGGCTAATGGCTACAAAAATGTAAGCCGCAATAAAGATCAATGGAAGCAAGGGATACAACTTCATTTGGTAAATACCCGTGCCGTCTAAATGAGCCGTTTTCTTTCGAAGGATAAAAATACTTGCTGCAGATAGGATCATTCCAAAACAATCTAAAAAAATAGAAAAACTTAAGATAGTGTCAAACTCCTCTGCCCAGAAAACAATTAATGCACACAACGAAGCAAATACCGACAATGAAATCACCAGGGCCCCTGTCTTTCGATCCCGTTTTTGAAAAATGTCCGGCAAAATTTTATCCTCGCTCATAGCATACATTACCCTGGGATTACTCATAAGTAAAACATTGACATAAGCCAATACACTTAGAAACAAAAAGCTGGACAATACACGTTCAGCATTTTCTCCAAATATTTTTGAAGCCATAATCGCTGCAATGTTCTTGCTGTTTTTTAGGGCTTCAAAACCAATCACCTTTACATAGGCGTAATTGATGGTGAGATACAAAACAATGATAGTAAAGATGCCAAGGAAAATACCACGGGGAATATTCCTGTTAGGCCGGTCTACTTCGGCTCCGAAATTTATGGTTTGTTGGTAACCTCCATAGGTAAAACTTACAGCTACCAACCCGATACCGAATGCTTTAATGTATTCATTCATGGTAGGACTGACCGTTCCTATGGTTGTGGCAGTAGCAGAACTGTCTGTTCCGAAAAACAGTGGAGTAATTAATAAAAGGATAAGAATTATTTTAATAACCATTAATACACTTTGCGTTCTTGCACTCATTTTCAAACCCAGCAAATTCACACCGTAAAAAATAGCAATAGCGCTAATTGCAATAATCATTTGTATAGTACGTATATGTTGTGCATTAGAAGCGATTTTCAAATATTCCGGGTTATTCAGTTCCGGCACAAATACTCCCGTTATATACTCGCCTCCAATCAATGCTACACCCGCCAGTGAAGCAGCATTGGAAACCAGGATAAGGCAGTTAACAGCAAAAGCAATGGATGGATGATAAGCGTAAGAAAAAACTTTGTAATACCCACCGGTAACAGGCAATCGCGAACCTATTTCCGCATAAGTTAAGGCGCCACATAAAGCCACAAGGCCTCCAGCGATCCAGGCAGCAAAAAATACAAAAGTTGAGGTAGCTTCTTTAGCCACATTTACAGGCGTTCTAAAAATTCCCATTCCAATCACCAGGCTAATAACGATCATGGTGAAATCAAACAGTTTGAGTTTTGGTCTTCCTGTCATGCGTTGAAGATAGTAAGAGTTGAGGGTTTATAGTTTGGCGTTTTGGGTTACCTGCTTTTGTATTATTATCATGTTTCGCCGTCTACTCAAGTGTACTAATTGTATCATTATTTTTCAGCCGACAGGAGGGACATTGTTAGTGATGCTCTTTTTATTTCCTTGCGGCAACCTGTGAGCTTTTGCTCAATAGAATATAGAAAGTAAAAGTGTGCGACGCAACTGGATTTAATAGTAGCATTGAGGCTTAGCACCCAATTAATCAAAACTCTGGTTTGATGCGGAAGCCCGTTTCAGCAATTCGTCAAATTGCTGAGGACTTAGATCGTTATAAAAGAAGTAGGCAGGATCTATTTTTTGGCCGTTCTTATGCACTTCGTAATGGCAATGAGGTCCTGTGGATTTACCGGTTGAACCTACATAACCAATAAGGTCGCCGCGATTAACCCTTTGTCCGGCCCTGGCTTTTATGCGAACCATATGGCCATACAAAGTTTCATAACCATACCCATGATTTATTATGACGTGATTACCATAACCATTGCTGGTATTGGCGGCCGTCTTTATTACTCCATCGGCGGTAGCATAAATAGGTGTGCCCTGAGGCGCAGTAAAATCAAGACCCGCATGCATTTTGACTGTTTTATAAATAGGATCGATGCGGTAACCAAACCCCGATGCAATACGGCTTAAATCTTTATTACTTATGGGTTGTATAGCCGGCGTAGCAGACAATAATTTTTCCTTGTTGTTGATAAGGTTATTGATTTGCCCATATGAAGTTCTTTGAGCTGCTATACGATTCCGTAAGTTACCAAGCGCTTTGCTGATAGACGTCACTAATTCATTGCCACTCATGCTTTCCACTTTGGCAACTTCTTCCTGCTTCTCCAAAAAAGTAGCCCTGGCGCTATCAGGTAAAGGACTGGCTTCGAAAATACTCCTGTAAACACTATTATCTCTTTTCTCCAGTTCAGCCATTTTCATTTGAATCTGCATAACTGAATCGTTCAAATCTTCAAGGTCTTCTCTTAGTGCAGAATTTTGAATCCGAAGAAATTTTTCATTAGGAGAGCCTACAAACTGGAAAGCAAAATAGGATATCAAGGCAGCTGTAACAATAGCAGTGGCAACAAAAGCAAATACACGCAATAGCTTGACCCTAAAAGGAGTCACTAATTTTTCATAGCGCAGCGTATGCGTATTATAAAAGTATTTGATTTTTTTCATGACGGCGATTGGACGCTGGTTAAACGTTAATAGTGAATGGTGAATTAAAGAATCGTTACACACAGCCTGTCGTTAGTACAGCAATGCCAAACGAAACTACAAATTGACATCACCATTAACCATTCATCGAATCATTACCTTTGCAAACCTGCCGCTTTAGGCGGAGGGGAACAAATATACTTGCATAAAAAGCAAAAATCAATCTTTTATTGTGACCACGATGACCAGCGCAGACATACGCAAAGCGTTTTTAAATTTTTTTAAAAGCAAGGAACATCATATTGTTCCCTCTGCACCTATCGTTGTGAAAAACGATCCTACTCTGATGTTCACCAACGCAGGAATGAACCAGTTTAAAGATTATTTCCTGGGTAATAAACCAGCGCCTTACCCACGTATTGCAGATACGCAAAAATGTTTGCGTGTCAGTGGTAAGCATAACGACTTAGAAGAAGTAGGTGTTGATACCTATCATCATACCATGTTTGAAATGCTGGGTAACTGGAGCTTTGGTGATTATTTTAAGAAGGAAGCTATTGCATGGAGTTGGCAGCTGTTAACCAAAGTTTTAAACATCCCAGTCGACCAGTTGTATATTACCGTTTTTGAAGGCGATGAAAAGGAGGGCTTGCCTAAAGATGAAGAAGCGGCTACAGAGTGGAAAAAATGGATCGCTGAAGACAGGATATTATTAGGAAATAAAAAAGATAATTTCTGGGAAATGGGTGACACGGGGCCTTGTGGGCCTTGTACTGAGATACACGTAGATAGCCGTTCTGACGAACAAAGGAAAAAAGTGGATGGCAAAACTTTAGTAAATAGGGATCATCCACAGGTGATTGAGATATGGAACAATGTATTCATTCAATTTAACCGCTTGAAAGATGGAAGCCTTCAACCATTGCCGGCCAAACATGTAGATACGGGAATGGGCTTTGAACGATTGGTGAGAGTAATTCAGGGAAAGAATTCGAATTATGATACGGATATATTTACGGGCACAATAAAAAAAATTGAAGAAATCACTTCTCAAAAATATGGAAACGCAGATACCAGGCCAGACATTGCTTTCCGTGTTTTATCAGATCATATCCGTGCCATTGCTTTTACAATTGCTGATGGACAATTACCTTCCAACACAGGCGCAGGATATGTCATTAGAAGAATTTTGCGAAGGGCTGTTCGTTATTATTATTCTTACCTGAATTATCAGCAACCATTATTACATCAACTATTGCCCGTAATTGCAGACCAGTTTGTGGATGTTTTCGCCGAGTTAAAGCAACAGGAACAGTTTGTAACGAAAGTTATTCGTGAAGAAGAAGAGGCTTTTTTGAGGACTCTGGAAAAAGGATTAAAAAAAATAGATACTATTATCGAAACAACCAGTTCATCAACTACAACCACAACTACAACGACCATAAGAGGCGACGAAGTTTTTGAACTAAATGATACTTACGGGTTCCCATTTGATTTGACTAAATTAATTGCATCAGAAAAAGGATTTGACGTTGATGAACAAGGATTTCAAGTAGAAATGGAAAAACAGAAAGAACGTTCCCGTGCTGCCACGGCCATTGATACAGAAGATTGGATCACCATAAACGAAGGAACCAGCAATGAATTTGTTG
>DAIQPL010000134.1:0-10188 GCA_036787395.1 Flavisolibacter sp.
CTTATGACAATAGAAGGTGTTTCGAAAGCAGCAGCCATATGTGATACACCGGTACAATTGGATATCAACGCTGCTGCATTTTTAATGAGAACACCGGCAGCACCGATGGATGTTTCGCCTGCAGCAATAACAGGTTTAGTTTTTAAGCGCTGTGCTACTTGTTCTACAATATCCAGTTCTTCTTTTGTTCCCGTTAGTACAACCTTAAATCCTTTACCTGCACAATAATCAGCCAATGCAGCAAAATGTTCCGGTGGCCACTGCCGCCACTCTCCTCTTGATCCGGGGTGCACACACACATATTGACCTGCTTCAATTGGTAAATCCAGCGCCTCAAATTCTTTATAGTCTTTTTCATACAGCGGAAATTCCAGCTGCGTTCCCTTAGATTCAATACCCAGGTAATTCATGAGACGCAGGTGCCTTTCAATTTCGTGAATGCCCGCAGGATATTCAAGAAAGAAGTTTTTGTCAGGACAATAATCGTCTTTCAAACAAAAACCCGCTGTATATTTTGCTCCCAGTAATTCCACCATTGGATTGACAATAGAACCATTCCCCTGCATTTGTAAAACAAGATCAAATTGTTCTTCCTGCATTTGAGAAAAAAAACTGGTAACAGCTTTTGGATCAACGTCCTGCTCAGGCAAGCCGGGATAACCGGGAAAGTGTTTGAACGAGTGTATGTATTGCGGAAAACGTTCTGTAAGGGACCAGGCCCATGGCATTCCAAGCAAGGTAATGTTCGCCTCCGGGTAGGCCTCGTGCAATGCCCTCAGTGCTGGAATTACACAAAGCATATCACCTAGTTGCAAAGCCCTGAAAACAGCAATCTTTTTTACTTCGTGTACAGGAATTTTCATGATCTATTCGTTTTCAGAGAAAAAAAACTTTATGGCGCCATGCACCGTATAATTGCCAGTACACCGACACAAAAGGAATCAATAAAGAAGTCACAATCATTTCTGTAACATGACTGGCTGACCTGGATGTATGTTTTAATCTTTTATGGATAAATCCAACCAGCAAAACAAGCCAACAGCCAAACGACAGAATAGCAATCGAAGAACTATTCGTAATAATTCCTGCCAGGAAAAGAAATACGGACAGCACCATTATATAATAATTCCATGGTGGAGTTGTTTGAATTTTTTGACGATAAAGCCCCGGATATTTTTTGTATAGCAAAGCATTGTACATTCCCTTTTTTTGCTCCTGAATGCTAATGCCCCAGGGAACCCTTCTTACCGGGTGAACAACAATCGCATTTGACAAATGGCGGATCGGTATATTGTTTACCAGCAGTTTAAATTCCAGGTCACTATCTTCTCTCCATGCCATTGAAAATTGTTCATCAAAGCCACCTACTTTTTCTAAAGCCTGCCTTGTACAACAACAATTGGCAGTAACAAATTCTGCGGTTTCCAGGCCTGCTGTATTTTTTTCATAATCGGTTGGATGATCTGAAAGAGGAACTTTTATTTTACCTGTATAGGCAATTTCCTTTTCCCATTTATAGGCAGACCAAATCTCTTTTAACCAATCAAAACCAGGTATCGTATCATCGTCTGTAAAAGCAACAAGTATTCCATTTGCATGTTGCCACCCGTAGTTACGTGCAGCAGCGGGACCTTTCCTGGCCTGTGTTTGAAGTAAACGTAACCAGTTATTATTTGGTCCTAACTCTTTGATTGTCTTTTCTGTTAACCCGTCGGGGCCATCACTTACTACAATAATTTCATAATTGAATGCACTAAAACTTTGGTGCATTAATGCCGCCAAACAATTCTTCAGTAAATGAGGACGGCGATAGGTTGGTATGACAACAGATATTTCAAGCATAGGTTTTTTCAATTACATAAGAACCAATAACAAGAGCATCAAATGGTGATGACCAAAAACATTCGACAGCATCTCTTGGGGTACATACAATTGGTTTGCCTAAAGTGTTGAAAGAAGTATTTACTAAAACCGGAACACCGGTTCTTTGCTTAAAGGCCTGTAATAATTCGTAATACTTTGTATGCTGGTTTTTGTTTACTGTTTGAATTCTTGCAGTACCATCCACATGCCGGACTGCAGGAATTTTATCGGCCTTGTCTCCTTTCACGTCATGAACAAACAACATGAAAGGAGAATAAGACGCCTTGTCAAACCAGTCAGGCGCATCTTCTTCTAACACCACGGGGGCAACAGGCCTGAAGTCTTCCCTATCCTTTACTTCATTCAACCGCGCCTGCATAGACGCATTAATTGGAGAAGCTAAAATGGAACGGCTTCCAAGGGCTCTCGGGCCAAACTCCATTCTTCCCTGGAACCATCCAATGATCTTATCCTGCAACAAAATATCTGCAGTTTCTTCTGCAATATTTTTCAATTTGCGGTAAGGAACTTTTGCCCACTGCAAAAATTTTTCAATTTCTTCGTCACTATAATCAGGTCCCCAATAGGCATGAGGCATCTCGTAATTTTTACTGATTTCTTTATGTTCCTGCACATCTATCCATATGGCGGCTCCTAATGATGTTCCCGCATCACCGGACGCAGGTTGTACCCAGACATTTTTAAACGGACCTTTATCCCGGATACGGGCATTAAGCACACAATTCAATGCGACGCCACCAGCCATGCACAAGTTTTCTTCACCGGTAGTTTTATGCAGCCAATGCACTAGTTCCAAAACTGTTTCTTCAAGAACTACCTGGAGTGAGTGCGCTATGTTGAAATGATGTTGGGTGAACGGATCGTTCTTCAAACGCGTAGCACCAAATCTTTCTTCAAATTTTTCATTATCGATCGTATACTGACCATTATCTTTTACGTGAATCATTTCCCTGAAATCGTTTACAAAAACAGGTTTGCCATAAGAGGCAAGCGCCATTACTTTGTATTCGTCAGAAGAATGAAGAAAACCAAGGTATGATGTTACCCTTTCATACAATAAACCTAAAGAATGTGGCATATCTACCTGCCCGATACGAGTCATTTCATTACTTCTCCCAATGCTATAGGTTGTTGTTGCAATTTCTCCACGTCCATCCAAAGTAAGTACCGCAGAGCTCTTAAAAGGCGAGGGATAATAAGCACTGGCAGCGTGTGCAATATGATGATCAACAAAATGCCACTGCAGGTTGTTTCTTTCTGCACCCTTGAATCTTTTTTGCAAATGATGTGGATATCCATCAATAAGCTGACCGGGTGCATTTACAATAGATGATAAAAATAAAGGATCCCAGGGCGATGTCCATTTAGATGGACCAGTTTCCATACCCGGTTCCAATGGAATTTCAATTTTCGCTTTGCCTCGTTCTTCCTCCAATAACAAATAAGGATCAAAGGAATAAGCCACGTGATCTACGTCATTTAAATGTATTCCAGCCGTTTTCAGGCAATAATCAATGGCATGAAAAGGAAGCTCATACGTAGAAAATGGGATGGGCCTTTTGCCATGTTTTATTTGCGTAAAGCGCTCTTCTTCTGCGGCCGCTATCAGTTGCCCATCTTTGATGATGCATGCAGAAGAATCGTGAAAGGCGGCGTTGATTCCAAGTGTGAACATAGGTGAAGTGTTGAACTCCGATTCATAAAAAAATCGTTCCACTAACAAGCTTCTTTCCAGTCCTGTTCAGCTTCCAAAGGCAAATACAATTCGTCAAAAAAAATTACTGACGTTGAGCTTGTGTCGAAAAGAAAGCCCCTGTAAAAACAGGGGCTTGAAAACTAGACTGCTTATATGAGAAAATTCTAAAACTAAATTTACTTAAATAACGGCAATAAAAAAATTAATTGTCAATGTGCAACTAATATCAGGGCACTCCTGCAAAGCTTAATCATCCATTAGCCAAAGCCCTGTCCAGGTGTACATAACCGCCGTCTACATGTATCAATTGCCCTGTAGTATGACTCGACCTCTGCGACAATAGAAAGGCTACCATACTTGCTATTTCCCCGGCTGTAGTCATTCGGTTTTCAAAAGGGATTTTCGAAGTGATCTCTTTCAATTTTTCCTCAGGGTTCGGCAAGGTTTTTATCCATCTTTCATATAGAGGCGTATAACATTCTGCAACGATTACCGCGTTCACCCGTATTCCATATTTTAATAATTCAACCGCCCATTCTCTTGTAAGAGCACTACGGCCACCATTAGCTGCTGCATAGGCGGAAGTATTGCCTTGCCCTGTTTCAGCAGTCTTTGAACCAATATTTACGATTGCTCCTTTCGATTTAATCAACTGGGGCAAAGCATGATGAACAACCAGGTAATAATGAACCAGGTTTTTATGAAGGCTTTCTACAAACTTTTGATAGTCGCCGCTCTCCAACCCTACTCCATCATTTACACCAGCGTTATTTACTATGCCATCTATGCGTCCAAACCTTTGAATCACAGCATTCACGGCCTTTTCGCATTCCTCCGGTATTGTCAATTCCGCTACTACCTGGTCTGCTTTTTTTCCCGAGGTAATGACCTCATTCATCAATTTTTTATTGTCTTCACTGCTTCTTCCAACAATGATGGGAATAGCGCCCTCTTCTGCTAGCAGTTTCACTATGCCTTCCCCAATTCCTTTAGCACCACCGGTGACAATAATAACTTTATCTTTTAGTTGAAGGTCCATTTGAGAATTTATAGATTATAAAATTCAACTGCGTTTTGTCCAAACACTTTATCCTGGTCCTCTTTCGAAAAAGAAGAAAAATAATCCCTGACTATGCCAAGTACTTCGTGGTAATTGGCGGCCAATAAACTTACCGGCCAATCAGATCCAAAGAGAACCCGGTTAATGCCAAAGGCTTCCACCACTATATCCAAATACGGTTTGAAATCTTCTTTCTTCCAGTTGTGAAGATCCGCCTCCGTGACCAAACCCGATATTTTACAATATAGGTTTTGGTGTTGTGCTGCCTGCTTGATGTCGTCCCTCCACTCCCCTATTTTCTTGAATTTAATATAAGGTTTGGCCAGGTGATCGATAACAAACTTTTGCTCAGGAAAAGAAGCAACAAGTTCTTTCGCAAATTTTAATTGATCAGGGAAAATCAAAATATCATAAGTAAAATTGAATTGCTTTAACAGCTCAATTCCTTTTTTGAAATCATCGTCCAACATCAAATCTCTCCTGGATTCACCCTGGAGTATATGACGAAAACCTTTTATTACTTCAAATTGTTTGAAGTGTTTCAATCTTTTTGCCAGGTTGGGTGCTCTTAAATCTACCCACCCTACAACTCCTTTTATAAAATTGTTCTCTTTAGCAAGTTGCACAAGAAAAGCAGTTTCCTGTTCGGACTGGTCTGCCTGTACTGCAACACAACCAACAAAACCGTTTTGCTCTAACAAGGGTTTTAAATCCTCCGGTAAAAAATCTCTTCGAATAACCGACATATCTTCTGTAATCCAGCTATCTCTTACCGGATCAAATTTCCAGAAATGCTGGTGTGCATCAATGCTTCCATTCCCTGAAGGTGGATTTTGAGCTTTCTTTCCTGGTTGGTCTTCCATCTAACTATGCGTCTTTTTTGTAAGCTTTTACCAGTTGTTTTGAAGTGCCCAGTCCATCAATACCCAATTCAACAACATCCCCATCATTTAGATAAACCTGGGGATTCATACCCAAGCCTACGCCTGCCGGAGTACCAGTTGAAATAACATCACCAGGCAATAAGGTCATGAACTGGCTAAGATAAGAAACCAGGAAGGGCACTTTAAAAATAAAATCACATGTGTTTCCATCCTGCATCATCCTACCATTCACAGTTAACCACAAACGAAGGTTGTTCACATCTTTGACTTCGTCTTTGGTTGCCAAAAAAGGGCCAATGGGTGCAAAAGTATCACAACCTTTTCCCTTATCCCAGGTACCATTTCTTTCCAGTTGAAATTCCCGTTCACTTACATCATTGTGCAGGCAATAACCAGCCACATAATTCATGGCATCGGCTTCTTCCACATAGCTTGCTTTTGTGCCGATCACTACCGCCAGTTCTACTTCCCAGTCTGTTTTCTTTGAATTCTTTGGAATAATGATTGGATCATTTGGACCAATCAAAGCCGTTGTTGATTTCATAAAAACTACCGGCTCCGGTGGAACCGCTGCTCCTGTTTCCTTTGCATGACTGGCATAGTTCAATCCTATGCAAACAATTTTGGAAGGTCTTCCAAAAGGAGCCGCTAATTCAGTATCCCTTGCTATTTCTTTTAACCCCGTTCTATTGTTTTGAATAAACTTTTGTAAGCGGGTTAGTCCATCATTTTCGAAGAAAGTTTCGCTATAATCTTCGCCAAAAGAGGATGCATCAAAATATTTCTCATCCAGAATTACCCCTGGTTTTTCTTTGCCATTTTCTCTGAAGCGGATCAATTTCATACAATCTTAATTTTTATTCTTAATGATGAAAACCTGCAAACCGAGGGGACCGTGTGCCCCCACTACCAGTGATTGTTCAATGTCAGCTGTTTTGGAAGGTCCGGCAATGAAAAGTCCATAACCTTCTTCATTGATCGTAATGTTTTCATAGGCTTCGTGCATGTTGTAAACAATATCCTTTTCTTCAATAACGATCACTAATTGTTCACACAGGAAAGGCAGCAGGCGATTGCCCATATTTTTTTCGGTGACCCATATACCACCATTTTCTGCAATAGCAATGGTTCCCTTTACAAAGTAGGTATTCACATTTTCCAGGTCGCCGGCACTCGTGTTAATGAATTCATTTATGTCACAATCACGTAGCTCTTTTATAGCATTGATGACACGAACTCCTTTTTTTTCCAGGAGATATGCATTTATGGGTTCATAACCATCTACTTCTTCATATACTCCACCAATACGTGCAAGTGTATCTGTAAATGCGGCCAACAAACCGGCTCCAGATTTTCCAGAATGGTTTAAAGAGGGCAAAGCCGTATCTGCTGGTTTATTTTTCCTGATGGCTTCTAAAACTTTTTCACGACTGTTCAATGCTTTCTATTTTTTTGATACCATTCATTAAAGCTTTGCTTAGGAGGTTCCGGCAATTCCCTGTTCTTATACCAGGGATTCAGTTTGTTATTTACCAATGCTGGAATTAAACGCATCAACTTTCTTCCCATTTTTCCACTAAACTTAAAAATACCAGGGTTAGAAAGAACGGAAGCCATGGCCTTCATTGATGATTTTTTTGCGATTCCGCCGAAACCTTCTTTCATCAGTACTTGCCGCCAACTCCAAAGCTGTTCATGAATATTAATTTTTACGGGACAGACATTAGTACAGGAACCACAAAGTGTAGAGGCGAAAGGCAGGTCTGCATTTTTGCGCATATCTAAATTAGGCGCCAGAATAGAACCAATTGGCCCGGCTACAGAATTATGATAACTGTGTCCCCCGCTTCTCCTGTATACAGGACAGGTATTAAAACAGGCGCCGCAACGAATACATTTTAAAGAGCTTCTAAAATCTTCTCTTCCTAATTGTTGTGTACGACCGTTATCTACTAAAACAATATGCATTTCCTGGCCATCTCTGGGCTTATGAAAGTGGCTCGAGTAAGTAGTTACCGGCTGGCCTGTTGCACTTCGTGCCAATAAACGAAGAAAAACGCCCAGGTGTTCGGCTTTGGGAATTATCTTTTCAATACCCATGCAGGCAATATGTACTTTGTTAGCATGAACACCTAAATCTGCATTGCCTTCATTAGTGCAAATGACAATTCCCCCTGTTTCCGCTACAGCAAAGTTCACTCCTGTAATAGCCGCATCGGCTGTAATAAATTTTTGCCGCAGGACTTTTCTTGCTGACCTTGTTAAGTAAGTGGGATCGTAATTATTTTTTTCTGTTTGGAGATGAGTATGAAAGGTATCACTTACATCTTCCTTTTTTAAATGAATAGCTGGCAACACAATATGACTGGGCTGTTCATGTCTCAATTGAACGATATATTCTCCGAGGTCGGTATCTACAACTGAAATGCCCTGGTCACGTAAATAGTGATTCAATTGACATTCTTCTGTCAGCATGGATTTACTTTTTACAACATGCTTTGCATTATGATTTTGCAAAATGTCATGTACAATACGGTTGTGTTCTGTACCGTCTGCTGCCCAATGCACGTGTACACCATTAGCTTTGGCAGCGGCCTCAAATTGCAAAAGGTATTCATCGAGGCGAGACAGTGTATGTGCTTTGATAGCAGAAGCCATTTCGCGTAGTTCTTCCCATTCAGGAATTTGCTGCGCTGCCTTATCTCTTTTGGCCCGCACAAACCAAAGCGTTTCGTCGTGCCAGGTAGCCCGTTGTTCATCTTTTAAAAATTGAGATGCAGCTTCGCTATGATCTTTTATCTCTTTGCTCATCCTGCATTTAGTATTTGGGCTAAGTGTACTATTTTAATGCTGCTTTTCTTACGCTTTAGAATACCTTCCAAATGCATCAGGCAACTCATGTCACCACCGGTAATGTATTCCACATCGTTAACCATGTGTTCTTTCACCCTGTCTTGCCCCATGCGCACCGATATCGCTTCTTCGGTAACACAAAATGTACCGCCAAAACCACAGCACTCATCCACCCGGGCCGTTTTTAAAAGCTGCAACCCTTTCACTTGGGTAAGCAGTTGTTCTGCCTTCGAAAAAGGGGGTTCTACTTTTTCTGACATCGAAGAAAGACCCACCATTCTTTGTCCGTGACAACTTATATGTAAGCCAACCTTGTGTGGGAAAGAAGCGTTTATACCTGTAAGTTGTAGGATGTCTGTTAGGAACTCTGACAACTCATAAATTTTATGGCGGATAATACCAGCTTCTCTTTCCTGTTCCTTATCATGCAAGTGTTCTTTTATATGCAAAACACAACTACCCGAGGGGCAAACGATATAATCAAACCCTGAGAAATTCTTTATAAAATTTGTGTTACACCCATGGGTAAGAGAAGCATAACCTGCATTAGCCATAGGCTGCCCGCAGCAGGTTTGGTCGAGAGGATATTCCACATTACAGCCTGCTTTTTCTAACAACTGTAAGGTGGAAATAGCAACCTGGGGATAAAATTGATCTACATAACACGGGATAAACAGTCCAACCTTCATTAATTATTCAACTTTATAAAACCGCCATCAATAGGATAATCACAGCCAGTAATAAAAGAAGCTTCATCAGAACATAAATAAAGAATTAAGGAAGCAATTTCTTCGGGCTTTGCCATACGGCCAATGGGTTGCGATTTAGAAAGCTTTTCATACATCTCCTTTTCTTTGCCCGGATAGTTCTTTGCTATAAATCCATCAACAAATGGAGTATGCACCCTTGCAGGTGAGATGCAATTGCAACGAATACCTTCCTTGAGATAATCCCTGGCGACTGACAGTGTCATGGCAAATACAGCACCCTTGGTCATAGAATAGGCAAACCGGTCTGGCAATCCAACATTATTAGCTATAGAAGCAAGGTTAAGTATAACGCCATGTTTATGCTTTTTCATCAATGAAACAGCAGCCTGCAAACAATTGTAAACGCCTTTTACGTTCACGTTATATAACCTGTCGAGGTCGGCCTCATTTGTACTCTCTACATTTCCGATATGAGAAACACCTGCACTGTTTACTAAAATGTCAATTCTACCTATGTTGTCAAATACTTCTCTTACCTTTTTCTGCATGGTAACATCAACGGTTTGCGCCACCGCCTTTCCATTTGCCTCCTCAATTTCTTTTACGGTTGTGCGGGTGGCTTCTTCGTTTAAATCCACGATGTGAACTTCTGCACCTTGTTTTGCAAATAATAAGGCCACAGCCTTTCCAATTCCACTTCCTGCACCCGTAATTACTGCCCTTTTTTCATCTAATCGAAACATTATTCTTCGCTGATTTTTCTTTAAGGTCTAAAGGTCGTATAAGCAGTTGAATGTAAATTCTAAAAAGCAAACCTGCTTATTTATAGTGAAACGCCGCGTTTCCATGGAATGAAATCATCCTGTCCTAGCAATACCGCCTTCGGTATCACTTCTCCACTTGCGGCTTTGATACAGAAATCCAGTATTTCTTCGCCCATCTGTTGGATGGTTTTTTGTCCGCTGATAATATCGCCTGTATCAATATCAATGATATCGCTCATTCTTTTGGCGAGTTTTGTATTGGTGGCAATTTTGATAGTAGGAGCAACAGGGTTACCGGTTGGTGTACCGAGCCCGGTTGTAAACAAAATCAAGGTTG
>DAIQPL010000409.1:0-3329 GCA_036787395.1 Flavisolibacter sp.
AAATAAAGAACAACAAAAATTGAGTGCTGAAAAATTTATTGTGATGGAATAGTGTCGCCCAACGATTGCTTAGTGCTAAATAAAAAGAACAAACCCCTATGAAGTCATTTCTTACTATTCTATTAAATGCGTTTATTTTTTGCAGTCATGCACAGTTTGTTCATCCCGGCATGATGCACAACAAACAAGACCTGGAATTTCTCAAAGCAAAAGTAAAAAGCGGTGAAAAACCATGGGCTTCTTTATGGAAGGACCTGGAAGCTTCTCCTGAAGCTGCCTTGAATTGGAATCCGCAACCAAGAAAAGTGATTGTTGTGGGTTTTTATAGTAAGCCGGACAGCGGTGCTACCGAATTTACACGGGACGGAGATGCAGCTTATACGCTTGCCTTGCGCTATTATGTTTCAGGCGAAAAAGCTTATGCTCAAAAATCGGTTGATATTATAAATGCCTGGTCTTACACTTTAGATTCAGTAACAGACGGCAATAAAAAGTTGTTGGTAGGAATGAATGGGATTAAGTATTTAAATGCTGCTGAAATTTTAAAGCATTCTTATAAAGGATGGAAAAAGAAAGACCAAAAAGCTTTCGAGAAAATGATACTTACCGTGTGGTATCCGCTTCTCCAGGACTTTATGCCGGGTTATAATGGTAATTGGGATGCAGCTATTGCACAAACGGTAATTTGCATCGGCATTTTTTGTGATCGAAAAGATATTTTCGACCTTGCTTATAACCAAATTTCGAAAGGTGCATCCAATGGAGCTATCAATAATTATTTCAACGAATGGGGGCAATGCCAGGAGAGCGGCAGAGACCAGGGACATACACAAATGGGCCTTGGCTTTCTCACCAACGTTTGTGAAATAGCCTGGAAGCAACGACATGATCTATATTCTGCTTATAATAATCGCCTGGCAACCGGATATGAGTATACTGCCAAATACATGTTAGGCGAGGAGGTGAAATATGTAAAGTATAAAAACTTCCAGGGCAAGTTTGTATTTACGGATTCAATTTCCAGCGCCGGCAGGGGAAGGTTTTCTCCCATCTATGAGCGGGCGTATCATCATTATCATGATCGTATGGGAATGGAAATGCCTTATACGTTTAAAGCATTACAGAAAAGCAGGAATGAAGGCCAGAGCAGGGGATTTCTGTCGTGGGCCAGTCTCACCACAGTTGGTTTTCCAATTAAATAAGTTCCTGTTATTCTTTGAAACCATTAAAAAACAAACGCAAGGGCAGAAGCCTGTGGATCCCTTTATAATATTATACATTGATCAGGCAACTTTAGGCAATGGTTACTTATTTTTCAAGTTTAAGACAACGCTCTGTCCGGCATATCCTTCCGTTGGCAAATCAACCTGGATAACACTTGACTTTTTTTCCTGGTTCCATCTTGCATTCCAATGATCAGCTTTCGCTTCAACAGGTGTATTTACTGATAACTGGAGTGATTTTAATTTTTGAGTTGGATCCGATACTGCTATTTGCCCGATATTTTTTCCAGCCGTTTTTATCATCACCATACAAGGGCTTTGAGCGGTTACTATTAAACCAATTGGTAATTTAACAGACCCTGCTTTATAAAATACTATCTCTGTTCTATTTAATCCTTTGTGTTGTACTGCCTGGAGTTCGGGTGTATTTGCCAGGATTATTATTTCTGATTTCTTATGGTAGTTTTCAATAGCAGAAGCTTCTATCGCCGGTACTACAATATATTGATAACTGGCATTCTGTGGTTTTGTCCCATGGTCGATCCACAAACTAAAAACATCTTTTTGTACCGGTTCTTCTGTAGCCCATGCCTGGTGATTTATTTGCCGCCAGTTGCCGGTAGCCGTCTCGTTGTTAAGACTAACATTTGTAGCGGAAGGAAAGAGATAAGCGACTCCATTATGAAAAACCCAGGAGACATTTTTTAAACTATGTTTTCCTTTATTGAGGGATGTCTTACCAGTATTTGATTTTACAACAACTTCTTTATTCAATAAGCATTGATTGAGTGTAGTGAAAACAGGGTATGTGCCTTCTGAAGAAATGCCAGTACCCAGGCTTACATATTCGCGATCAAAAAAGAACCAGGCTTTGCGTGCCTTCAAAGGATCATGAACACTTTTAAAATCAAAAACTGCTGCTCCAAACAGGCCATCAGTAACAGCACCTGTAAAATCACCAAGCCCCTTTTTGGCTATTTGTTTCCAATGTGGAAGTTCTGGCTTCTGCACGATAGTAGCACCGGGTATTTTTTGCCAGTCCCATACCGGGAATATGTCGAAGTACTCTTTGCCTGTAAGTGAAATAAAATTAGATCCGTCGGCAAAATGATGCATTTTTAATCCTTCTTCATTGTGTGGTTCTTCCATATTGTTTTGACGATCGGAGTGCATGCGTACCGAGGAAAACCAACCAGGACGCTGATGCGTAAAATATTCTGAGTGCCAGAAGAAACGATTCCATTTTAGCTTTGACTGCGTTTCATTCCTGCGGATCTTTACCAGTTCCTGCAATTCTGCTTTTCTATAATCAGACGCTTTCAATAAATTTTCAGGAATAGAAGCGCTTACTGGTTCCAACGCTCCTTTACGGGACATATCCCGGTTTTCGGCACCCACATCGGGGTACTTGCCAAACGCCATGGATTTTGAAATGCCATCGAGATAATAATCAATTAATAATTTCATGGCCTCTTCAGGAAACGTAAATTTCGTTCCCGCAATTTTCACTGCCCAATATGAAAATGCACTGGCATAACCGGTGCCATAAGTAAGCGTTGAAATAACATTATCAACGCGATGATGAAAGCTCATATCGGCTTGCAACCCGCGGCCATTACTAATTTTTATTTCCGACGCCATCACTTTTACTACCCTTTCCAAAATAGCATCGTCTCTTTTAAAGAGCCCTTGTTTGCCTAGCATACCGGCAATCTGTATAAGATCGCCACCGGGTCTTGCACCTGAAGCTTCGAGGTTGGCGCGACTGGCAATACGAGCGCCTTCCTGGCGTTGTCTTTCCGTAAGATCATCATCTAAAACTAACAGGGTGTTGATCATCCAGTTGGGTGTTCCCATTTCATTCCACCACCAATTCTGGCAAATAAAATCATGGGCTATCCAAAAGTCCAGCGCTGATGAAACCGTTTTTTTAACGTCCGGGTTTTGATATAAACTGGACCCTTGTTTTTTATAAGCTCTGCTTAAATCCAGCATATGTTTCAGGTGCTCACTATGTTGAAAGCCTGTTCGGGAGGTGTCCTTATAATTAATGTCAGGCCAGCTTCCATCAGGTTGAATTGTTTTTACCAATTTTTGTATTTCGTC
>DAIQPL010000410.1:0-3327 GCA_036787395.1 Flavisolibacter sp.
GAGCTCTATAGCCAAAGGCTGGAAACAGGCAGACGCACAGTTAACCGGCCGAAATGATGTGGCTACAGCAACTTCTCCGGTGGCTCAAACCCCGGATCCTACGGTTAGCTCCCGCAGGCAAGGTTCTCCTAGCACCTCTGGAGAAACAGCCATTTCGGGAAGATATATCATTGGTGATGTTCGTTTTAATTCCGATCCAAATTCGGCTTATTATGTTACCACCCAATACAATGTTGTAAAAGTGGCGAACAACCAGTTGCAGGTAGTTGGGAAATTAAAATCCTTGAACAACAGTCAATACCCTTACCTGATTTACGACAATAGCACACAACTCTATGTTGATGCAAGAGGAAACATCCTCACCCGTAGAGGGCAGGCTGTTGGTTCTTTAAGTGCAAGGCGCACCTAACTGTCAAACGAAATTGAAAAGTCTTTGAAGGAGCAAGGACTTTTTCAACTGTGCCTGTTTGGTGTATCGAAGCCCGGAATATTGACGATTATTGTTTTACCCAGCGTCGCTCTTAGAATATAAAGAAGATTAGTCTTCAACCGGTGGTCTTGGCGGAGGAAGTTTTCCATATTTGACTTCCAGCTTTTTAACCTCTTCGCTATTATTCAAGTTATACACTTCTTTCTTCCCCGTTTTTAAGAAAATATGAACCCTGTTATCGTCTGACCAGTTAATGTTTGAAACAGCTGGATTACGTTTTAGAAAAGCAATATATTCCTTAGGGAAAATTAGCTTAGGAGGAGCAGGTGGCACCGGAGGGCGTTGCGGTGGTGGCGGAGGCTCTATCGCTTTAACTATGACGGGTGGTGCGGGGGGCGGTGGCGGCGGCACCTTATGGCTTTTTGTTTGGGCCGTTACTAAACAAACGCTTAATAATAGTAAGCTTAAAATCGGAATTTTTCTCTTCATAAACCTGATTTAACAGTGAGATAGGCAAGTCCTGATATTCCATAAACCTTTATGAAGTTTTTTTAAGCAAACAATACCTGTGAACCTAATTTGATGTTATTGTTCTTTTCATCTAAGCCATTCACTTTACATTTGCCGCAAACTGGAATAACAGATGAAACTTTCGCATATTTCTCAAACATTGATAGGTTCAGAGATTGTAAAATTAGGCGGCGAAATTCGCGAACGTATCCGTAATGGAGAACGCATCTATAACTTTACTGTTGGTGATTTTGATCCACAGATCTTTCCTATTCCAAAAGAGCTGGAAGATGCAATTGTGGAAGCTTACCGTAACCGGTTTACAAATTATCCTCCGGGAGAAGGAAGCCTGGAACTCCGTGAAGCTGTGAGTACGTTTGCAAAAGATTACCAGGGATTAAATTATAATACAGATGAGATTTTGATAGCGTCTGGCGGACGTCCTCTCATTTATGCTCTGTTCCGGGCCATTTGCGATAAGGGTGATAAGATCATCTATGCAGTCCCTTCCTGGAACAATAATCACTATGTACATTTTGTAGAAGGCGAACACGTGGTAGTGGAAGCAAAAGCTGAGAATAACTTTATGCCCACTGCGGATGATCTCAGGCCACATATAAAAGACAGTGTTTTCATTGCTTTATGTTCGCCGCAAAATCCAACGGGTACTACATTCAGGAAAAATGAGCTGCAGGCTATCTGCGATATGGTTGTTGAAGAAAACAAGAGAAGAGGTGATGACCAGAAAAAACTTTACGTAATGTTCGACCAGATGTACTGGCATTTAACGTACAATGGAATTGAACACTATGATCCTGTTTCTTTGAATCCGGAAATGCGTAATTACACCGTATACATTGATGCCATTAGTAAAGTGTTTGCCTCAACAGGTGTTCGTGTGGGCTGGAGCTTTGGGCCTGCTTTTATCCTCAATAAAATGAAAGCCGTCCTTTCTCATGTAGGTGCCTGGGCACCAATGGCAGAACAAAAAGCGTTGACCAAATTCCTGGCGCAAAAAGAAGCTATTGATTCTTACCTGGCGCATTTTAAAAATGAGCTTGAAGAAAGATTGCGTCGGATATATGATGGTTTTATAAAGCTGAAGAATGAAGGCCATGCTGTAGACGCCGTAGCCCCGGAAGCGGCAATCTATCTAACCATAAAGGTTGATCTTGCCGGCAAAAGAACATCAGAAGGAAAAGAGTTGAAGTCACAAAGCGATGTAACATCGTATCTACTACAACATGCCAGTTTAGCCGTTGTTCCGTTTTATGCTTTTGGAGCTTCTAAAACTTCGCCCTGGTATCGATTGAGTGTAGGAACCTGCAAAAAAGAAGAGATTGATGAAATGTTGCAGAGACTAGTTATCGCGCTACAGCAATTGCGATAAATTAGTTTTTATTGATTAGGAAATTAAAAGGTCTTAAGGTTGATTTTCGCACGGCTTTTAAGATGGCCTTTGCCTTACTGGTAATGGTTGAACGGGTAACTAACTCATGTGCCAGGCAGAATACATCGTTGCGCTCAACCTGTAATAAAATTTTGTGTAGACATTCCACTTCATGCTGCAGCAAGTCTTCGCTATAGACTTCTGTTTTGTATAACAATAGCAGGTCGCGGTTATAATTTTTCATTTTTTAGCAGTTTAAAATCCTTTTGAACCCGGGCAGCCGCACCCTTTACTAGTTTTGCTGCCGTTACCGGAATAATAATTTTTGCTACACCCGGCAATTGTAATTGCAGTCAAGAACAATGCCATATAAATTAGTCTTTTCATAAGAGAAAGATTCATTTCTAAATTAAACTATTTTACACGCCTTTTAGTATACCTGTTTACAAAAGCGTGAAAAATTAACATGAGTCAGGTCATAACACCTATGCAACCCAATGTTTTAGTTATTCCACTAGACTGGGGCCTTGGTCATGCAACCCGCTGCATACCTATTATAAGAGCCTTACTGAGTAGAGGATGTACTGTTTTATTGGCTGGAGAAGGTAAAACAAAAAATCTACTCCAAAAAGAGTTTCCCCAATTAATTTTTTTGCCTTTGGAAGGGTATAGAATCGCCTACTCCAAGAGCAAATGGAGGCTGCCGTTTACTATTGGAGTCCAAATACCCAAAATCCTGAAGGTCATACAAAAAGAACACGCATGGCTGCAAAACGTTGTAAAAGAGTACCAGATTCACGCAGTCATTTCCGACAACCGCTATGGATTATACCATCAGGCTATTCCATCGGTTTTTATGACGCACCAGCTCTCTATTAAAACTCCATTTGGCAAAAAAGTTGATAAGTTTCTACAAAAGATAAATTACACCTATATCAACCGGTTTTCTGAATGTTGGATACCTGATGTAAAAGGAGAGAACAGTCTGGCCGGCGCA
>DAIQPL010000411.1:0-3313 GCA_036787395.1 Flavisolibacter sp.
CGCTTAGTTGCGCCATTACTTTTTTTCTTGAATCAGCAGCAGGAATTGCAGCGGCGCCACTCAATGTCAATCCCAATGATTCCACCATACATGCCATTGTACTTGCAGTGCCCATTGTCATGCAATGCCCAATACTACGGCTCATACAACTTTCTGCAAATTCACAATCTTCCTGCGTCATTTTTCCTGTCTTCATATCTTCATCAAACTTCCAAACATGAGTGCCTGATCCTATAGTTTCTCCTTTATACCTTCCATTCAACATCGGTCCGCCGGGAACAACAATTGTTGGCAACCCAACACTCGCCGCACCCATTACTGTTGAAGGAGTTGTTTTATCACAACCGGTTAACAACACAACACCATCTATTGGATTGCCACGAATACTTTCTTCAGCATCCATACTTGCCAAATTGCGAAACAACATTGCCGTTGGTTTCAATAATGTTTCACCTAAACTCATGATCGGAAATTCAACAGGAAATCCGCCAGCTTCCAGCACGCCACGTTTTACACTCTCTGCATGTTCACGAAAATGTGCATTGCATGGTGTGAGTTCGCTGAATGTATTGCAAATGCCAATAACAGGACGTCCATCAAAATGATCAGGAGGCATACCCTGGTTCTTCATCCAGCTACGATAAATGATCCCATCCTTATCTTTCCGTCCGAACCAATCCTGGCTTCTTAATTTTTTATTCATTTTCATTTAAGTAAAAATAAATGTTCAGTTAAATCATAACAGTTCCGGGTCTAAGTTTGATCAAGTCTCTAAAATATGGGTTATTTAAATCTATGATTGTATATGAATGGAACTGTAAAAAAATATTTCCTGGTTACTGATTATCTGTCTTGTTAAAAAAACCCTTGTAAAAAAACAAGGGTTAACCTACTACTGTTCTGCCTGCATGAGAAAAATTTTTATTTATTCCACCAAACCTTCGTATCCAATTTATCCGGACCCTGTCTTGAAATTGCTGCGTTAAAATTTGTTGCATTAACGGATTGCTCCGAGTTTGGATAAGTAAGTCTGTTGATAAAAGCAACTTCTTTTCCGGGATAAGGATTTGGTGCTAATGCAGGAAATCCTGTACGCCTGTAATTTGCAAATGCTTCAGGTCCGTTTAAAAATGAAGCGATCCAATATTGTGTTCCGATTTGTTCCAGTGCCATTGCAGGATCAAATGGATTACTGGTTAAATAAGTTGCAATGTCACCAGCAGCAATAGCAGAACCCGCATCATAACTCGCCATCTGTTGCATATGAAGTGTTACTCCGGCATCATAGTAACCCTGCACCGTGCCTGCTGTTATCCATCCTCTTTGCCTTGCTTCTGCCAATAATAGTTGAGTTTGTGCTGCAGTAACCAGGAAACAAGGAGCAGTTTGTTTTACGATACGGGTACGATCCGCCTGGCTAAAATCATAAAAGCTTGCCCGGCCTACAGAAAGGGCATATGCATTTGCTGTATTATTATCAAATCCCAGGGGTAATCCAAACTGTTGTGAAGGAACTGTAGTGCGGGAAGCTGTAGTTTGTGTTGCTCCTGAAGTGGCGCCGGCATAACGAACTGCGATGGCCTGCAAACGGGGATCATTTCTATTTTTAAGAGAATCGACAAATGGTTTAGTAAGATAAAAATTAGCGGCTTCTGTGGAGTTCAGCGTTCCACCGACCGGATTAGTATAATTAGCATCATGCCTGATAAATGCATTATCAGCATTAGCAAGAATAACTCCACCCTGGAAAGCTGCCTGCACAGTTGACTGGGCTTTCGTAGCGTCTGCTTTGCTAAGCCGCATTCCGGCACGCAACATTAGTGAATAAGCAAATTTTTTCCATTGAGCAACAACTCCGCCATATAAAATATCTCCAATCTCAATTTTACCGGCAGCATTTAGTGCAGTTGCCGCTTCGCCTAACTCCTTAATGATGTCGGTATAGATTTGTTGCTGCGCATCATAAACAGGAAAAAAGTTTTGATCGGTAAATCCTTTGGCGGCTTCTGTATAAGGTATATCACCATATTCATCAGTAAGAACCATATAGGCATAAGCCTGGAAAATGCGGGCCATTTGATACAAATTAGTCCTGTCTGCATTACTCTTGGTGTTTACAATAACATCGTTAGTATTCCTGATCACATTACGATAATAGTTTTGCCATATAACTTGCGTGTTTCCCCTGTTATCAGAATTAAAATTTGCTCCATTTAATACGCCGTTATTTGGAGAAATAATCTGTTGAACAACACCCATATCATATGAAAGAGATGAATTTCCGGGGAAGGAAACGTTAACCACCGCATTATTTAATTGGTAAAGCGGATCTATTGATGTTGGATTGACCTTGTTTGTGTTCAGATCATCAAAACGTTTATCACATGATGATGCAAACAGTACAATAGTCAATAAGAAACTATATTTGATTATTTGTTTCATGATTTAATTGCATTAAAATTTAATATTCAAATTAAAACCAATTCCTCTTGTAGTCGGAACTCCTGTTGATTCCAATCCTATCAGGTTATCAGAGCTGTAGCCGAATGATTCCGGGTCAATATTATCAACCCATTTTTTGATAATTAATACATTGTTTGCTACCGCACTAAGCTTTATACCTTTTATGGGCCATTTTGCAGGAACATATTTTGTAAAGTCGTAGCCAAGTGTAATTTGCCGCAGTTTCCAATACCCTCCATTATAAATAACATCCTCCATCATACCCTGCGAACGCAGATACCCCCAATATGGATCAACAGGAAAAACCTTTACAGTATTTACCGCTCCAGCCGCGTTTACTCCATTTCCTGTTATGCCGTTATCCCTTCCTTCCAGGGTCATTTTATGCAAGCCATGCCTGATAGCATTGAAGTTTGTACCTGAGAGCATTTTACTTCCCAATTTATAATCGATCAGGAAAGAAAGGTTGATCCCCTTGTAAGTAAAAGAATTGAGAAAACCTCCTACCCATTTTGGTAAGGCGCTTCCGAAAAGAATCAGATCAGCGCTTCTCTGCGCAATTCCATTGCTACCGAAAACTTTGTTTCCTTTTGCGTCTCTTAAAAAACCGTAAGCTGCAATTTGGCCTACTTCCTTTCCCACCACTTGTCTTAACTCTCCCTGGTTACCAAATACCTGTGTAGCAACTGTAATTCTCTCGCCGGGTGTGCTGGTAAGTAAGCTGAGTACTTTGGTTTTATTATAAGCATTATTAAAAGTAAAGTCCCATGTGAAATTTTTAGATTGGAATGGTATAAGATTGAGCAATACCTCGAGGCCAAGATTTTCGCTTTTGCCGCTGTTGATTCTT
>DAIQPL010000412.1:0-3303 GCA_036787395.1 Flavisolibacter sp.
CAGGCAACTCTTCACGTTGTTGATGCTTCGCATTCGTCTACCAAACATCTTCCAAAACAATGGGTTCGTACAGACGAATGGTACAATTTTAAAAACCTGAACAAAGAGGTGCATGTACTACTTACTATTGATGAAAAGTCCTACTCCGGTGGAAAAAATGGAGACTATCACCCTATGGCCTGGTGGCATAACTATGACGGAGGACGTGCTTTTTATACGGAGCTTGGACACACAGATGAATCTTACCAGGAACCTTTATACTTGAAACACCTGGCAGGAGGCATACAATATGCAATAGGAAAGAATGTGAAACTGAACTATAAGAACTCAAAAGCAAAGTAACTTTTAATTGAAAGTTCATAAAGCTTATAAACAAACCAACTAAAGCATATCTAAGACTATATTTCTTTCTTACAAGAGAAGCCCAGGGTCAAAAATTATTGAACGTCTTAATGAAAAATTGCTATGAATAAAAAATTAATTCTACTGTTTTTATCCGCTTCTTTTATCTTACAAACTATGGCCCAGCAAAAAGCTAAACCGGAAGACACAGAAGTGTGGAAACCGGTTCCAAAAATTGTAGTACCCGGAAAAAATAGTGGAGATGCGCCATCGGATGCTGTCGTACTATTCGACGGGAGTAACCTAAACCAATGGGTATCTACCAGTGACAGCACAAAACCTGCAAAATGGATTGTGCAAAATGGTTTATTTAAAGTAGATAAAGCGGCAGGAGATATTCAAACAAAGGCTTCTTTTACAGATTATCAATTACACCTGGAGTGGCGGGTACCGGAAAACATAACCGGCCAGGGACAGGCACGCGGCAACAGCGGTATCTTCCTGGCCTCTGTGTTTGGAGGTGGCTATGAATTACAAATTCTTGACTCCTATAATAACACTACTTATGTAAACGGGCAGGTTGGTAGTATTTACAAACAACATATCCCGCTGGCAAATCCTATGAGACCACCAGGAGAATGGCAGGTGTATGATGTAATTTGGACAGCACCTCGCTTCAACAATGATGGCAGTTTAAAAACAGCAGCCCGCGTCACTGCTTTATTAAATGGTGTATTAGTACAAAACAATGTAGAAGTAAAAGGAAGGACAGAATACATAGGACAACCCTCATATAAAGCACATGGCGCCGCACCGATTAAATTACAGGCGCATGGAGATCCAAGTGAGCCGATCAGTTTTAAAAATATTTGGGTAAGGCCTTTATAAGCATAAAATAAAAACGCGTAGCTCGGTATGTTATTATTGGGAATTGATCTTGGCACTTCTTCCATTAAAGTTTCAGTGGTGGATGTTGCCACAAGACAGGCTGTAGCATCGGCCCACTATCCTGAAAAGGAAGCTGATATTGTGTCCTTACAATCGGGATGGGCTGAACAATCACCGGATACATGGTGGGAGTACACGCAGCAGGCGATAAAAAAATTAAATGCTGAAAAAAAATACGACCCGTCAGAAATCGCAGCCATTGGTATTGCTTACCAGATGCATGGATTAGTGTTGGTTGATAAAGCGCAAAACGTTTTACGCAACAGTATCATCTGGTGTGATAGCCGTGCTGTTTCTTATGGCGATGCTGCTTTTAAGCATATAGGCGAAAGCGAATGTTTGTCATGCTTATTAAATTCCCCCGGAAATTTTACCGCATCCAAGCTTGCATGGGTCAAAGAACACGAGCCTCATGTTTTTGACAAGATTGATAAGGTTGTACTGCCCGGCGATTTTCTTGCCATGAAATTAACAGGAAATCTTACCACCAGTATTACCGCTTTGTCGGAAGGTGTATTCTGGAATTTTAAAAAAGATACTCTGTCCAGTGAGGTCGTTGATTTTTTTGGTTTCAACAATGATTTTTTTCCACCGGTTAAAAATGTTTTTTCTGAGCATGGATACCTGGCGGATAGTGTGGCAAAATCACTTGGACTAAAACCTAATATTCCTGTCACATATAAAGCAGGTGATCAGCCAAACAACGCCTTATCTCTGAATGTGCTGGAACCGGGCGAAGTAGCTGCTACGGCGGGCACTTCGGGTGTCATCTATGGAGTTAGCGACGAGCTTACCTACGATCCGTTGTCAAGGATTAATACGTTTGCCCATGTCAATTACAGTTTGCAGCAAAAAAGGGTGGGTGTTCTTCTTTGTATCAATGGAGCGGGTATCACCAATAGATGGACTCGTTCGCTATGCGACACTCAGAAAAGCTATAATGAATTGAATGGTGTCATTAATGCTATACCTGCGGGAAGTGAAGGGCTTATAGTTTTGCCGTTTGGTAATGGTGCTGAAAGAATGCTGGAGAACCGTTTGACAGGTGCGCAGGTTCTGAATATTGATTTCAATAAACATACAGCTGCTCATATTTATAGGGCCGGACAGGAGGGTGTGGCGTTTGCTTTCCGGTATGGGCTTGATATTATGCGTGAAAACGGAATGCGTCCGTCCATTATTCGTGCCGGTAAGGCCAACATGTTTTTAAGTGATGTATTTACGGAGGCGTTTGTAAATGCTACCGCTGTTCCGGTTGAGTTGTTTCAGAACGATGGAAGTGTAGGTGCCGCGCTAGGTGCTGGAATTGGTGCCGGAATTTTTTCGGATTATAAAGAAGCATTTAATAATCTGAAGCCTTTGAAAAGGGTAGAAGTTTCTAAAGCAAGTTTATACGAGGGACTTTACAGTAAATGGAAAGAACAACTGGAGAAATACCTGACACCATAGCTGCTGAATATGACGTATTAAACAGTTATCCCAAGAAAACTGATTAATAGCCTTAGCCTTTTAAAGTACGTAAAGTAATAGAGTAACGCACCTCCTTAACCGGGGAAATGCTGTGTTGCCACTCGGTTCTGGCAGGCCCCTCCATCACATAAAGAGAACGCCGCTTTACCGGAAAAGAAATAATCGACTTGCGGTTTTGTTTTGATTTATCCTGTGGTCGTAAACGAAAGGTACAATCTGATCGAAGGGATATGCCGGCAATCAGGTCAAAGGGAGGAGCATCCCTGTGCCAATTGATTACTGAACCTACCGGGTATTCGGTAACCAATAATTCTGCAAATGCATTTGGTGTTATCGAAAGAAGGCCGCTTACTTTTTTAATAAGTGGTGCAAATACTTCGGGTACCTCTTTTCCTTTCGAAAGCTGTTTTTTTTCAAAACTCCAGTCATACCCAAAGCTTGCTACTTTTCGTTTTGCAGTATATCCCTGGAAGTTGAAAGTGTGAACCTCTGTCTTTAATATTTCAGAATATAATTCTTCCTCCTCCTCTTCTGTTAAAAAAT
>DAIQPL010000413.1:0-3284 GCA_036787395.1 Flavisolibacter sp.
GGGCTTGAACGTAGCAGCAGGTCTCGAATACCGTGTAGATGCTTTTGGTATTAGGTCTGGAGAAGCAGCCTCTTACAAAAATTACGATCCTGCAGGTACTACGTCGAAAGTGGCGCCTGGAGCGCAGGTTTTTCCTGGCTTTACTGATTCCATTGGTACCCAAACCCGTAATGCAAAAGCGGCTTATCTCGACGTGGAACAAGAATTCAACACAAACCTTTTGTTAACCGGAGCGGTGCGGTATGAAAACTACAGCGATTTTGGTTCAACGTTCAACTATAAGTTCAGTACCCGTTACAAGTTTAGTGATCGCTTTAGCCTAAGGGCGTCTGTGAGTTCGGGTTTCCGTGCTCCATCAATGCAGCAGAAGTATTATACTAAAATAAATACGGTTTTTGTAGGTAGCCCGCTTGCCCCCGTACAAGCTGCCACCTTTACCAACAATAGCCAGGCTGCACAATTGTTAGGTATTCCAGAATTGAAGGAAGAGACCAGTCAGAACTATTCGGTTGGCCTTACTGCAAAGCCTTTTACGGGATTAGAGGTAACTGTTGATGCTTACCAGGTTGACATCAAGGATAGAATTATTTTAACCAACAATTTTAATGGCAATACCAACGCAGAGATAAAAGCCATTTTGGATGCGGCAGGAGCCAGCCAGGCAAACTTTTTTACAAATGCTATTGATACAAAAGCAAGAGGTTTGGAAGCGGTAGTAGCCTATACGAAAAGGTTTTTGAGGAAGCATTCTTTGCGTACCACACTTGCTATGACCTTTATTGATAATGAAGTAAAAAAAGATGCTAGTGGCAAACCCATTATCCATGCATCAGAGCTTTTAGTAAGTGGCGGGCAATTAGGTAATTATTTTAACCGCGAAGATCAAAGCAGGGTAGAAGTTGCTAGTCCTAAAAATAAAGTTAGTCTTACATTTAATTACAGGGTGAGTAAGTTTGGTGCTATGCTGCGTCTTGTTCACTTTGGAGAGGTGCAGTATATCAGCCCGGATGTGAATCCTGCCAATCCCGGAGGATTTCCGATGAATGCATTTAACAATAATCAACGGGAAACCTTAGACCAGGTGTTTTCATCTAAAGCAGTAACGGATCTTTCTTTCTCTTACCAGGTGATGAAATCGTTAACAGCAACGGTTGGCGCCAACAACTTGTTTAATGTATACCCGGATCTTCAGTATCACAGTAGTAACATGAGTAGTGGACGGTTTGTGTACAGCCGCCGTGTGCAGCAAATGGGTTTTAATGGAGCCTACTATTTTGCCCGGTTAAAGCTGTCGTTGAATACACTTCAATTATAGAAATATAAATTCCAATTTGTTTAGAGGTTGTTACATCGTAACAACCTCTTTTAATTTCCAAGGCAATCTTTCCTATATTGCTTCTAAATTTTTTTAATGCCCCGGAGACTTTCACTGTTATCATTTTTTCTTTCGGTTATTTTTACTGCTTACTCTCAAGTTCAATCACCAGAACAATTTTTAGGTTACAAAATCGGTTCAAGATATACACCCCATTGGCGTATTGTAGAATACTGTAAACATGTTGCAGCAGCTAATCCTTCCATGGTAAAATTGCAACCCTACGGACAAACCAATGAAGGTCGTCCCTTGATGGTAGCTTTTGTTTCTGCTTCGGCTAATATCTCGAACCTTGAAACTATCAGGACTAATAACCTGGGTTTAGCACAGATGACTTCTGGCGGCAGTACTGTCAACGCACCCGCAATAGTTTGGTTAAGTTATAATGTGCATGGTAATGAAACCTCTTCTTCCGAAGCGTCGATGTTGACCTTGTATACATTGGTTGACCCTTCCAATTCCAAAGCAAAACAATGGCTGCAAAATACGCTCGTCATTATAGACCCCTGTTTAAATCCTGATGGACGTGACCGTTATGTGAACTGGTTTAATTCTATCGTCGGAAAGCAACCCAATCCTTCCATAGATGCACGTGAACACAGGGAGCCGTGGCCCGGCGGAAGGAGTAATCATTACAACTTTGACCTGAACCGCGACTGGGCCTGGCAAACACAAGTGGAGACCCAACAGCGTATGAAACTATACAATGACTGGTTACCCCAGGTACATGTTGACTTTCATGAACAAGGAATTGATGCCCCTTATTATTTTGCACCTGCTGCCGAGCCTTTTCATGAAGTGATCACTCCATGGCAACGTGATTTTCAAAAAACAATCGGTGCTAATCATGCCCGCTATTTTGATGAAAAGGGATGGTTATATTTTACAAAAGAACGTTTTGACTTGCTGTATCCTTCTTATGGCGATACGTATCCTATTTATAGTGGCGCTATTGGAATGACCTATGAACAAGGTGGTGGTGGAAGTGGTGGTGCTGCAGTAGTAAATGGAACCGGTGATACCCTTACCTTGTATGACAGGGTGATCCATCATTATACAACTGGGCTAAGCACAGTGGAAGTAGCTTCGCAAAATGCAGTTAAACTACTCACAGAATTTCAAAGCTTTTATAAAAATACAGGGAGTACAATCAGCGACTACAAAGCATATATTATCAAAAACAACAGTAAAGATGCTGGCCGCATCAGCACATTGCTGGATCTTTTGCGCAAAAATAAAATTCAATTCGGTTCAACAAAGGCAGGGGGCATCAGGGGATTTAATTATGAAAATGGAAAAGAAGAATCATTTTCTGTAGCAGAAGGAGATATTGTAATACCCACTACACAACCGAAGGGTACACTGGTGAAAGTGTTATTCGAGCCTAATACAAAATTATCAGATAGTGCTACTTACGATATAACTGCCTGGGCCTTGCCTTACGTGTATGGTGTAAAAGCTTATGCAACAAAGCAAGCTGTTTCTATAGCGGGTAACATTCCAGCTATAACAGCGAATAATCCGGTTGCGGAAGCCTATGGTTATGCAATTCCCTGGAATGGCGTTCAAAGTGTAAAATTGGTTTCGCAACTTTTACAAAAAGGCATCAAGCTGAGGTATAGTGACCAACCTTTTGCTGTAGGTAAGCAGCAATTCGAAAGAGGTTCCGTAATTGTTTTAAAAACCAGCAATCAATATTACAACCAGTTATGGGATACGGTTCGCCATATAGCAACACGAAATAACATACAACTGGCGCCAATTACTTCAGGTTTCGTTGAAAAAGGATATGACTTAGGAAGTCCGTACATAAGGCCTTTGTCGAAAAGACGCGTGGCTATGCTTACTGGCGAAGGCGTCAGCTCATTAAGCGCCGGCGAAGTCTGGCACTTTTTCGAGCAGGTGCTTG
>DAIQPL010000135.1:0-10037 GCA_036787395.1 Flavisolibacter sp.
AAAAATAACTTTATCTGCCGCTTTTATTTTTGCTGGATCATCGGTTACTTCTGCCCGGAGGCCTAATCGCTCCAGTGCATTCAACACTGACTGAATATTGCCAGCATTGTATTTAATTATTGCAAGATTCATTGTAACTTTCTTTATCATTTAAAGCGGAAGTAGCTCACCTGGTAGAGCGACAGCTTCCCAAGCTGTAGGTAGCGGGTTCGAGTCCCGTCTTCCGCTCATTCTAAAATAGCCTCCAAAAACTCCCTGGTTTTTTGTTCAACGTCGTTTCCACCATCCAAAGCCCTGATATAGGCGCTTCCAATAATAGCCCCATTAGCATATTTACATGCTGTTGCAAACGTTGCCCTGTCTTTTATACCAAAACCAACTAAAACAGGATTTTTAAGATTCATTTTTTTCAGCTTTTGTAAATAGTTTTCAACTGCCGAAAAATCTTTGTCTGACCCCGTTATAGAAGAAGAGGAAACGGCATATAAGAACCCACTGCTCAAACTATCCAGCCTTTTTATCCTTTCTTCGGAGGTTTCCGGTGTAACCAGGAATATGAAATCGAGTCCATACTTCTTTACAATTTCACTGTACTCATTTTCATATTCATAGATAGGAACGTCAGGGATGATCAGCCCGTCAAGTCCCACTTCCGCGGCTTTGGAACAAAACTTCTCAAAACCAAATTGAAGTAGTGGATTTAAATAACCCATTAACACTACCGGTAATTGAATTTCTTTCCGTAAGTCTTTCAATTGTTCAAAGAGCTTTGAAATGGTCATACCATTCTGCAATGCCTTTGTACTGCTGGCTTGAATCACTGGTCCATCAGCCAGGGGGTCGCTATAGGGCATGCCGAGTTCGATAAGGTCAGTACCATTATTTTGCAAGGCCTTTATTACTTCCAGAGTACTATTCAACTCGGGATATCCCGCCGTACAGTAAACATTTAAAATTCGATTGCTCTTTTTTTTAAATAGTTGATCTATTCTGCTCATATCAATTAGCTACAGGTATAATGGAAAACGTATTTTCTCCAATGGTTAAAAAATTATAGCGTGGATAAGTGTCAATGTCAAGGGTGATTTTATACAATGTATTTAAGTCCTGCTTTTTAAATAACCGAACAACTACCGTGTCTCCTTTCCGTTGCACCTCACACTCGCCATTATAATTTGTGTTCAGGCATTCCTGGAACTCATAGCGTTCGCCTGCGATATTAGATACCATGCTAAATTTTGAATTGAGGTTCGAACAGTTACCGGCCAGCTTTTCAAATTGCACTTTATGCTTCAAATAAGGTTTTGACCCAGTGTTGCAGGAAGACGTATATATTAAATAAAAAATTATACAAATACTCAGTAGATATTTTTTGTTCATGGACTGGTCAAATGACATTATAAGAGTTCATAAAAAGCTGAAACATTTTCCCATTCCGCATCATCTTCAATCTCAAAGCTGTTCTCCCTCTCAATGGTTTCTAAAAAGAATTCAAGAAAGGTCTCAACCACTTCCCTGTCTTTTGTATAAAATATAATTTCTCTTGCCCTGTAAATAGTTGTGTGGCCTACATGTACGGATTGTGTCTGCTCTTCAAGATATTCAATGATCTTTTTTTCTACTTCATTCAGGTAATCATATTCTTCTTCCTCCGGGTGACCATTTTCGTTGAATCTATCCGGGATGATCTGTATAAAAACAGAAAACGGGTACTGCGACTTGTTTTCGAGTTTTTTCAAATCGCTATTGATTATAGCCAACGCAGGGAAACCATCTACTTCAAATTCAAAGCCGGTATATGTTGCAGTTTCGCTCTTCATAATTGTTCAATAGAATTGTTGTTGTACAAGTGAGTGACACAAGGAACGATGACTGTAGCCATCAGCTAAGTACACCCATTTCTTCCATTACTTTCATATACGTTGCCAAATCTTTATCACCTCTCCCGCTGAGGCAAATCACCACTATGTCTTTTTCTGTGAGCGACAATTGTTTCAAGGCAGCAAAGGCGTGACCTGTTTCCAATGCGGGTATAATACCTTCCAGCCGCGCAATCTCAAAAGATGACTGCAACGCTTCATCATCAGTAGCTGATAAAAACTGTGCCCTGCCGCTATCAAACAAATGTGCATGCAAAGGTCCTATGCCCGGATAATCCAAACCTGCCGAAATACTGTGCGGCTCTGTTACCTGGCCATCCTCAGTTTGCATTACCAGGCTGCGGCTACCGTGCAAAATACCGTCTCTTCCCAGTTGTGTAGTGGCTGCGCTCATGCCGCTGTTAATGCCATGACCTGCTGCTTCCACTGCTACAATCTGAACACTGGCTTCATCCAAAAAATGATAAAAAGCACCGGCTGCGTTAGAACCTCCGCCTACGCACGCAATAACATGTGTGGGTACTTCAGTCCCTTTCTTCTCTTTTAACTGCCAGCGAATTTCTTTTGAGATCACGCTTTGAAAACGAGCCACCATATCAGGATAAGGATGAGGACCCACTACGCTGCCAATTATATAATGCGTGTCATTGGGATTATTGATCCAGTCACGTATGGCCTCATTAGTTGCATCCTTTAAGGTTTTACTTCCACTGGTTGCCGGAATTACTTTTGCACCCAGCATTTTCATTCTCGCAACATTTGGCGCTTGCCGCTCAATATCTTTTGCACCCATGTACACAATGCATTCTACTCCTTTTAAAGCACAAACAGTTGCCGTGGCTACACCATGCTGTCCAGCACCAGTTTCGGCTATGATTCGCTTTTTTCCCAGCCGCTGTGCCAACAAAATTTGTCCAACCGTGTTGTTCACTTTATGTGCACCTGTGTGACACAGGTCTTCCCGCTTTAGAAAAATTTGTGTACCGTATTGCTGGCTTAACCGTTGTGCAAAGTATAAAGGTGTAGGTCTTCCCACGTAATCTTGCAGCAATTCATTGTATTCTTCCTGGAAGCCAGTTTCATAAATGATCTCTAAATACCTTGTACGCAATTCCTCTACATTCCGATGCAACATTTCAGGAATATAAGCACCACCAAAGCGGCCATAATAGCCTTGTTCGTTGGGTAAGTAATCACTTCTCTTCTCTAACAGAGGGCCAGGGCCAGGTTCTCTATTTTGCATTTTTATTTCAGTCATTTCATTTTTTTGTACTTAACTGCAGTTCTACTATTGAACCTGTGTTGCGTCGCACTCTTGTACAGCAACAATACTATTCAGCTATATTGTTTCTAATGCAGTTTTTGTTTTTTCATCAATTACATCGCCTGTGTTAAGGGTAGTTGCGGGTTCAAACAATAAAATCCAAACTTCCTCCTTTGCAACCGGCCTGTGTTCTACTCCTCTTGGAACAATTAAAAATTCGCCTTCATTCAAAATAACTGTCTCGTCCCTGAATTCCATTTGGAATGAACCTTTTACTACCAGGAATAATTCATCTTCGTTATCATGTTTATGCCAAACAAATTCACCTATTGATTTCACCAGTTTTACGTGTTGACCATTTAACTCACCAACGATTTTCGGGCTCCAGTGTTCAGTGAACAATGAGAACTTCTGGAGTAGGTTTACTTTATGCATAATTAACTGTGTAGTTCTTTAATAAACCGGGCCACCTTTTCCATATCTTTTACACCGGGCATCACCTCAAAACGGCTATTGATATCTACGACAAAAAGATCTTTTGCCACAGGATCTTTCATAAACTCTTTAACCAGGCCGGCATCTGTTGGTTCTATGCCGCCACTGAGAAAAAACGGTTTACTGATATTCAAACCGCTTAACCTCGCCCAATTAAATTTCCTACCGGTTCCTCCATACAATATTGCACTGTCCTTATCTTCTTTGGGTACCGGAACTCCTGTATCAAACAGGAACATATCTGAATCGTTATAATAGTCCTTTATCATCCATTGCACATGATCATTTTCCATGAAACGAAAGGCTTTAATAACGTGAATATAGTCGGCAATCTTTGCGCATTCATAAGGTGTTTCGTGGCCGTGCAATTGCACCATGTCAAGGCCATAGGTTTCTACCTGTTTCATTACCTCTTCATAAGAAGCGTCGACAAATACGCCCACTTTATAAAGTTTAAATTTGGCCTTTTTCACATCGGCTCCTATCAACCCATGCTTACATACATAACGCGGACTTTTTGGGTAAAAGATAAAACCCGCAAAGTCTACTCCCATTTCTTCCAACTGGCCTAACTGGCACATGCTTGTCATGCCACAAACTTTAACTTTCATGCTCCCTCCTTCCTCTCTCCAAAAAAAGAGGTGTTTTTGCTTTTAACCGGTTATTAAAATCAGCAAAAGCAATCGTGCAAGCATTCATGAAAACTTCCGGCCTTTTTATTTCCTTACTCATTTTCATGTCAGCTAACGGTCTTACAGGTCGTACGTAAAATTTTTAAATGCGGTCATAGGGCTTTCCTGTTTCATAAAATATTCGCCAATCAAAAAACCCTGGAAACCATATTGTTTCAGGTACTTTATATTCTTTACATCATTGATACCGCTTTCAGCCACCTTAATGAAATCGTCACCAATTTTTTCTGCCAGTCTTACCGAATGTTCCAGGTTCACTTCAAAGTTCTTCAAATTGCGGTTGTTGACGCCAACCAAATCAACCACTTCACAAATATGTTTCAGTTCGGCTTCATCATGTACTTCTAATAGTACTTCTAATTCCAAAGCCTTTGCTGCTACGGCCAGTTCCTTTACCTTTTGTGGCGTTAAACAGGCAGCAATTAAAAGAATGACGTCAGCCCCATAAGCTTTTGCTTCCACCAACTGGTATTCATCAATCATAAAATCTTTTCTTAGCAAAGGCACACCATTATCCGTTGCGCTGATCAGGTCATCAAGGGAACCTCCAAAAAACTGGTAGTCGGTTAAAATAGATATACCGGATGCACCGTAACCAGCATAAGCTTTTGTCACTGCTTCAACGCTGTCCCTGTTATTTATAATGCCTTTTGATGGCGACTTTCTTTTATACTCAGCTATTATACCTGTCTTTTTTTCGTTTAATATTCCTTTCTTTAATGACAATGTAGGACGTTGAAAAAATCTTCCTCTTTCTAATTCTTTGATAGTCTGTTCCTTTTTGCGTGCCTCCACTTCCTCTCTCTTATGCGCTATAATCTGTTCCAGTATATCCATTATTGCAGAGAGATTAATTTTTGAAACGATTGATATGCCTTTCCACTTTCTAAACTTTCCACGGCTGTATAATAAGCCTCATTGTAATCTTTAAAATCGCCGGTACATTGCAAGGCCATTGCTGCATTGGCCATTACTACTGCATTTTGCGCCCAGGTTCCCTCTCCTTTTAAAATCTTCATAAAAATTTTGGCTGCTTCGTCCACTGTCGAACCGCCATAAATATCAATGGGTGAAACAGTACGCTTTCCCAACTCTTCTGCAGAAAAAACTTTCTCCCCTTTGTTAGTAATGACCTTGGTATCGTTTGTCAAAGAGATTTCATCATAACCATCCAGGCTATGGATGATAGTGAAAGGCTTTCCCGTTTGCTGCAATAAATAATTGTAAATGCGGGCCATCTCCAGGTTATAAACACCAACCAACTGGTATTGAGGATTGGCCGGGTTTACCATAGGACCTAACATATTGAAAAAAGTACGGAAGCCAAGATTTTTCCTGGTGACTGCCACAACTTTTAAAGCGGGGTGAAACTGTGGTGCATGTAAAAAAGTAAAATTGGTTTCCTCTATCTCTTTTTTTAGTTGATCCTGATTGTTTTTGAACTTGTATCCAAGTGTTTCCATAACATTAGAGGCGCCACTTACAGATGTTGCGCCATAGTTGCCATGTTTAGCTACTTTTTTTCCGGCGCCTACTACTACAAAGCAGGCCAGGGTTGAAATGTTGAACGTGTTTTTTCCATCACCGCCTGTGCCTACAATGTCCATTACTTTGTGGCCGTTTAAATCAACAGGTATGGCCAATTCAAGTAAGCCATCTCTAAATCCCTGCAATTCATCAATGGTAATACTGCGCATCAGGTACACAGTAATGAAAGCAGCTAATTCTGTTTCATTGTAAACACTCTTCGCAATGTTGAGCATAACATCTTTTGCTTCCTGCCTGGAAAGTGTTTTGTGCTCAAATAATCTTTGTAAAATCTTTTTCACTGTCTGAACTGGGATTTTTGTGATTGACGGGATGAAATGGGATGCCTAATTATATCAGGTTTGAACTTTTTGTTTGTAAACCTGTGAAATTCTAGCCGCTTGCTTCCAAAATTGATTAGTAACCCAATTTCAAGGTTGTAAGCTTCTAAATAATTTATTGCTTGCGCAAGGTGAACTTCCTCAAGCTTTATAATTGCTTTTAATTCGACACTTATTGTTTCAGCAATTAAGAAATCAACTCTTCTTGTGCCAATCTGTTTATCCATATAAAATATGGGCATCTCAAACTCTCTTATATAACCTATGGGTATAGCCTGGAGTTCCAATTCGAGAGCTCTTTGATAAATGACTTCCTGGAATCCGTTACCTAAAATATTATGCACCTTAAATGCCGCACCAATAATCTTTTCTGTAATATCTCCGAATTTAAAATCTGCCATAACAAATTATTTATAAATCCCACTTGTCCCAAGCATCACATATTCCCAGTTCAGACTTTTAACCAGTTTCTCAAAATTGTTTCTCCATCAGGCGTCAATACACTTTCGGGATGAAACTGCACCCCCTGCAAATCGTATTTTTTGTGTTGTAAACCCATGATATAACCATTGTCATCTTTAGCCGTTATTTCCAACTCGTCAGGGAAATTCTCATCGCTTACTATCCAACTATGGTAACGGCCTACATTTGGGTTTTTTGGCAATCCCTTTAAAACCTTATTAGAAATTAAAATTTCTATAGGCGTTGCCACGCCATGATACACTGTGGTAAGATTAATAAGTTTACCACCAAACGCTTCACCAATTGCCTGGTGGCCAAGACAAACTCCCAATATTGATTTCTTGTCTGCATACTCCCTGATCAAAGGCAATAGCATACCGGCTTCTGAAGGAACGCCAGGCCCGGGAGATAATATAATCTTATCATATTCAGCCACTTTTTCCAAAGGAATTTCATCATTCCGAAATACATCGACCTTATCCTTTACAATCTTATTAACCAAATGAACAAGGTTATAGGTAAACGAATCGTAATTATCAAAAACCAGGATCTTCATTATCTTTTATTTAAGGTGTCTGCCATATCAATAGCAGTCTTCAAAGCATTTAATTTATTATTTACTTCCTGCAATTCGCTTTCGGGCTTGCTGGCTGCTACAATGCCTGCACCTGCCTGGTAGATCAATGTATTTTCTTTAGTTAAAAGTGTGCGGATCATAATAGCATGGTTGCACGAACCATTAAAGCCGACAAAACCAATAGCACCTCCATAAAAGCTTCTGGTGGTGGGTTCATATTCGTTGATTAATTGCATGGCCTTATACTTGGGAGCGCCGCTCAACGTTCCGGCAGGGAACGTTTTAAACAATACTTGAAATGGATTAGAATCAGGGGGTACATCTCCCACTACCTCGCTTACCAAATGAATAACGTGAGAATAATATTGAACTTTCCTATATTGGCTCACCTGCACGTTCGTACAAACAGTGCTTAGATCATTTCTTGCCAAATCTACCAGCATTACATGCTCTGCATTTTCTTTGGCATCTACTAATAATTCTTCAGCTTTTTCCTGGTCTATTCTGTCGTCGCCGCTACGGCGAAATGTTCCGGCTATTGGATGTACAACTGCTTTGCCATTTTTTATGATCAACTGTGCCTCCGGCGAAGAGCCCATCAATTTATAATCACCATAATCGAAGAAGAACAAATAAGGCGATGGATTGATGTGCCGTAAGGCCCTGTATACATTAAATTCATCTCCCGTAAACTTTCGTTGGAAACGACGACTCAATACAATCTGGAATACATCACCACGGTAACAGCTTTGAATACCTTTTTTTACAATTTCAATGTATTCTGCGTCTTGCAGGTTAGAACTTTCTTCAGATACTGAAGCAAAAGGATAAGCAGGAACATCCTTACTATTGATCAACGACTCTACTACTTCCAATTCACTGTCTATCCCCGCAGTCTTATTTTCCAACAACAACAATTCGTCTTTGTGATGGTTGATAGCAATAACATATTGATATAAACGATAACGGGCTACTGGAATCATATTTGAATCGTCACTCGAATCTTTGAACCGGATGGTTTCAAAAAACTGGACCGCGTCAAACGTAAAGTAACCAAACAAACCTTGTGCAAACTGTGCTGCTTTGTTGTCTTCGCTTTCAACTTCAAACCGCTGCATAAAGTTCCAAAGCAGTTCTTTCAAATCGTCGTTATTTTTTAGTTCGAACTTTTCTGGTTTTTGTCCTGGCAATTTAAACTCTACTATATTTTTATTCCTGATCTCTATTCCTGCAATCGCGTTGATACCAATAAAAGAATAACTGTTCTCTGCCACGTGGCTATCAGTGCTTTCAAGCAAAATGGTGTCTCTAAAACGGTCTCGCAGACGGAGATAAATACCAACCGGCGTATATACATCCGCAAGGCTTTTTTTAACCTCGGTCCTGATCTTTATTTTTTTACAATTTACTCCAGCTGGGGAAGTTGTTGTTCCTGGTTGTATCATGTTTCTTATTCATTTTGCTCATTCAGAGTTTGCCTAACGAACGGGGCAATAAAAAAGCCCCTATAAGGGGCTCTGAATATGACAAATAAACTATAGTAATAGCTATACAGAACCCCGTTCAGCGTTTGTATGCCACCACCAATGTCTATTAATTAGTTGCTTCATTTCAATGCAAATATGCAAAGGGCACGGCATTTGGACAAAAATATTTTTCTCTTAAATAAAATATCATGCTTATTCAACATAAACAGACCGATGCAAGGGGTATGTTCTTTATACCGGGCGAAGAAGAGGACTTTCTCGCAGAATTGATCTATATGAAAAGTGAACCTTTTACTATGATCATTGAACATACGGAGGTGGATGATGAATTGAAGGGCCAAAATGTTGGATACCAGTTGGTACATGTGGCAGTGGAATACGCCCGATCCCACCAGTTGAAAGTAATACCCATGTGCCCTTTTGCGAAAGCAATAATTGATAAAAAGCCAGAATTTAAAGATGTATTGGCAGAATAAAAGCGCAGAAATCTTAAGAAAATTTTTAATCTCTAAATCATAAATTTGACTCTTGTCTTTTACATGTTAAAACTAAGCCGTAAGTTTAAAGTGGAATAATCTTAGCTCTATTTGATGTAGATTAAGCTTACCGAACTCATCAAAAAAACACTTATGAAAGCGTTAGTCCTATTATTAACCTTATTTACTTCGAAGTTTACAACTTCGGATAATAAAGCCGATGCAATTATTGGTGTATGGAAAAATGGTAGTGGCAAAGGGCATATACAGATCTATAAAAACAATAGTAAGTATTATGGCAAGATCGTTTGGCTAAGAGATGCTGTTGATCCCACCACCGGCAGGCCTAAAGTAGACCGCAAAAACTCAGATCCTGCCCAACGTTCCAATCCTCTTATCGGGTTGGTCATGTTAAAAGACTTTAAGTATGATGACGAGGAATGGAATGATGGTCACATTTATAATCCTTCTGATGGTAAAGAATACAAAGGCTACATGAAAATGAAGGACAGCAAAACATTGACTGTCCGGGGATACGTTGGATTTTCTTTGTTAGGGAAAACAGATACCTGGACCAGGGTTAAGTAAGCCTTTTAAATAGCCTGCTCATACCGTATGATGCTTCTCTAACAACTGACTTAATCAGGTACGCAAGAAAGCAGAGTAGCGCTTTTATTTAACCCTTCGGGTGCATTAATACCTGCTCATTAGAATTACCTAAAGTACAAGTGTGCGACGCAAGTGAGGCTATATAGTGATACTTCGGCTAAGTCCATAATTCTTATCTTTCCTTCATGAAGACTGCTTTTCTTTTTCCACTCCTTTTTTTTTCATTT
>DAIQPL010000136.1:0-10013 GCA_036787395.1 Flavisolibacter sp.
GGTTGTTGCTTCCATCGTTCCTTTTAATTTTCCCAGTATGGTTCCCAACTGGACCATACCTAATGCTATTGCTTTAGGTAATTGCATGATTTTAAAACCAAGCGAAAAAGTGCCGCTCAGTGCCGGACGCATTGCAGAAATATTAAAAGAAGCAGGACTGCCCGACGGCGTTTTCAATGTGGTTCATGGCAACGTTGAAATTGTCGAAGCTATCTGCGATCATCCGGATATACAAGCCGTGTCCTTTGTAGGTTCCACCAAAGTTGCAAAGATCGTTTATCAAAGAGCAACAAGTAATTACAAAAGATGCCTGGCCTTAGGTGGTGCAAAAAACCACTTAATGGTAATGCCCGATGCTATTCCTTGTATGACGGCGCAGAATGTTTCGGCTTCTATGAGCGGATGCGCAGGACAAAGATGCATGGCTGCATCTGCTATGGTAGCGGTCGGTGAAGTAGATCACATCATTCAAAAAATTGTGGAAGAAGCAAAAAAAATTGTTCCGGGCGAAAACCTTGGAGCAGTAATCAACAAAGAATCAAAAGAGCGTATTGAACGATATATTACGGAAGCGGAGCAACAAGGTGCGAAAGTTTTGTTGGACGGGCGGGGCGCAAAAGTAGCCGGCAAAGAAAACGGAACTTATGTTGGTCCAACTGTTATTGACCATGTACAATCTAATATGGCCATTGCAAAAGAAGAAGTGTTTGGACCCGTCATTAGCATTATGCGGACAAAAACAGTTGATGAAGCACTTGCTATTGAAAATGCAAATCCTTATGGGAATGCTGCATCTGTATTCACCCAAAATGGCGGCGTTGCCCGCTATATTATTGAAAGAGCCAGTGCAGGCATGATAGGTGTTAATGTGGGCGTGCCAGTACCCCGGGAGCCTTTTTCGTTTGGCGGATGGAACGAAAGCAAATTTGGTGTGGGTGATATTACAGGCAAGAGCTCGATAGAATTTTGGACCAAATTAAAGAAGTCGACCATAAAATGGAATCCTGAGGCGGGAGTGAATTGGATGAGCTGATAATACGTGAATGATAAATTTTGATGTTGAAATTTTTGCGAGTTGAGCTTCGTTACTGCTATTAGACGTCTGTTGCGTCGCACTCTTCAACGTTCGGAATACAAAGCAGCAAATTGTAAAGACCTGTTACTGATATGAATATTATTCAAAGCATACAAAACCGTATTTATGAATTAAGGGGTGAACGGGTTATGTTCGATTTCGATTTGGCCTCTCTTTATGAAGTACCGACAAAAGCTTTGAATCAGGCTGTTAAAAGAAATGTCAGGCGATTCCCCAAAGATTTTATGTTTAGGCTTACTTCTGCCGAATGGCAAACGGCGAGGTCACAAATTGTGACCACGTACGAAACTGCCGGATCAATGAGGTCACAAACCGTGACCACGTCCCAGGAAAGCAGACGTAAGGATAATGCTCCTTATGCGTTTACGGAGCAAGGGGTCGCCATGTTAAGCGGAGTCCTGAATTCCGATAAAGCAATTGCTATGAATATTGCCATTATGCGGGCATTTGTAGACATTAGGAGAGTCCTCATCCACGAGAGTGATTTAAGAATACAACTAAAGACAATAAGAGAAAAATTGGGCGAACACGATGCGCAATTGAATCAGATTTATGAGGCCATGGAAAACCTGCTGGATGAAAAAGCGGCAGACAGAAAATGGGATGAGAGAAAAAGAATCGGGTTTAAAATTAATCAGCTATAACCGAAAAATTATAAATGGAAAGAGTACTAAAATCTGAAACACGGGAAGTCATTCACGACAACCAGGAGTACACCTTATTTTCCTGGAGCAAACAAAAGGGAACGAATCCAATTGCAGTAAAATATGGTGAAGGGGTTTATTTATATGATTATGATGGCAAACGCTACATTGATTTTTCATCCGGATTAATGAATGTAAATATCGGCCATGGAAACCAAAGAATTACAGAAGCCGTAGTCAGGCAAATGCAGGAAGTGAGCTATGTAACTCCAAGCTGCATTACAAAAGTTCGGGGAGAATTAGGAAAAAAACTGGCTGAAATATGTCCTGGCGATTTGAATAAGGCCTTCTTCACTTTATGCGGCGCTTCGTCAATTGAAAATGCTATTAAGCTGGCACGACTTTATACTGGTCGGCATAAAATTTTGTCCCGTTACCAATCTTATCATGGTTCGTCTAATGGTGCTATGACGGCAAGCGGTGATCCCCGCAGGCTGCCGGTTGACTCACAACAGGCACCCAATTTTGTTCATTTTGATTTACCTTATTTATTCCGTTGGGAACACGGCGAAGAATCATTGTTAAAAGATTCGGTTGCACAGTTGGAAAGAATCATTGCATACGAAGGCCCAAATAATATTGCTGCAATATTGTTGGAAGGTGAATCCGGTTCTTCGGGTTGTTTAAAATACCCGGTTGGCTATCTAAAGCAAGTAAGGGAACTCTGTACCAAACATGGAATTTTATTGATCATGGACGAAGTAATGAGCGGCTTTGGGAGAACAGGAAAATGGTTTGGTTTTGAAAATCATGGAATTGTTCCGGATATGATTGCTATGGCAAAGGGCCTTACTTGTGGCTATCTTCCGTTTGGTTGTTTAATGGTGAGTGATAAGATCGCTTCAAAATATGAGGATGCCGTTTTACCGCTTGGATTAACTTATTCTGCACATCCTGTTAGTTGTGCGGCGGCATTGGAAACATTAAAGATATATGAGGACGATAACCTCGTTGAAAATGCTTCAGCTATGGGAAAATATATGGACCAACAGGTAGCATTGCTTATGCAAAAGCACAGGAGCATTGGGGATTGGAGAAATACCGGGCTGCTTGGTTGTCTTGAATTGGTAAAAAGCAAAAAGACAAAAGAACCGATGGCTCCTTTTAATGCAAAGCCTGATGAAATGGGAGTGATGAATAAAGTGGCAGCAAAAATTAAAGAGCTCGGTATGTACACTTTTGTCAGATGGAGTTATATTTTCATTGCTCCTCCCTTGTGCATTACAAAAGAGCAAATAGATGAAGGGTTAACTATCGTCAGCAAAGCACTTGAAATAGCAGATGAAAACATATCTGCAGCTGATGAGTGACCCCACACGAGTCTAATATCTTTAGAAATACAAATCCAAAAACTGAATACATTTCGTTTTTAAAAGCATTGGGCGCTTAAAAATGCATTAGTGAAACAAGTATTTACATTATCACTTTTATTGTTAGCCAGTTCGCTTGTTGCTCAAACAAAAAGAGCAAGAGACTACGGAATTCCATTCGATGGTAAAACCGGTAGATACAATGCCATCACCGATGTTAAAGGTGTCACCGTAGGCCATGTCACTTTAATTAGTGGTGAAGGTTCTTTGGTAAAAGACAAGGGTCCCATCAGAACCGGCGTAACCGCTATCTTGCCGCGGGGGAAGGAATTTGCACCCTGCTATGCTAACTGGTATACACTAAATGGCAATGGTGATATGACAGGAACGCATTGGATTACCGAGTCTGGTTTTTTAGAAACCCCCGTTTTAATAACCAATACCGGCAATGTAGGAACGGTTAGAGATGCAGCCTGGAGATGGATGAATGACAGAAAATATTACACCCCATTTTTCAAAGATTATTGGTATGCTTATCCTGTAGTAGCGGAAACGTATGATGGCTTGTTTAACGACATAAACGGGCAGCATGTAAAAAGCGAACATGTTTATAGAGCGTTGGATAGTGCAAAGTCAGGAACGATTGAAGAAGGCGGCGTCGGTGGCGGCACCGGCATGATGTGTTATGGTTTCAAGGGTGGCATTGGCACATCGTCAAGGATCATTGACAGTAATTTAGGTGGATATACAATTGGCGTGCTGGTCCAGGCAAATCATGGCAGAAGAGGACAACTTAATATCGCAGGTGTTCCGGTTGGTAAAGAATTAATGGACACCCTGAGACCAAAGTTTGAACCCGCAACAGGCAGTATTTTTAAGGCACCTCAGAATGAAACCGGTTCTATTATTATTATATTGGCAACAGACGCTCCGCTGCTTCCGGATCAATTAAAAAGATTGGCCCAAAGAATTCCTTTAGGACTTACACGAACCGGTGGCATTGGAGGAAATGGCTCCGGCGATATTTTTCTTACATTTTCTACAGCCAACAAAAATGCTTTCAGTACCACCGCATCACAACAGGTAACAACTTTGCCTAATGACCAAATGGATGCCTTGTTTGAAGCCACCGTGCAGGCAACGGAGGAAGCCATTATTAATACCCTGTTTGCAGGTAAAACATTAGTTGGAATTAATGGTAACACCATGTACGGTTTGCCTAAAGAAAAAGTAGTAAGTATCATGAAAAAATATAACCGATTTAAAAAATAGAACTATGGATTTTTTGTGGCCAGCTATTCAACTCTTATCAATATCCGTTGCGTCGCACTCTTGTACTTTTAGCAATTCTATTCACCATATCTAACACCTCATTCCTGACGAAATAAATCTGAATGAAAGAAACACGGGTTAACGAAAGCTCCCTCTATAATGAAGACCTCGCCATCGTACCGAAGGAAAGACGAACCTGGGGCACGTGGAACTATGCTGCACTTTGGATCAGCATGAGCCTGTGCATACCTACTTATATGTTGGCAAGTTCGCTAATAGAAGGTGGCATGAATTGGTGGCAGGCTATTCTTACAATTTTCCTTGGCAATATGATTGTACTTGTGCCCATGATTTTAAATGGAAGGGCCGGCGCAAAATATGGTATTCCATTTCCGGTATTGGCACGTGCCAGTTTCGGAGTAAAAGGCGCCAATATTCCTGCTGTTTTAAGAGCCATTGTTGCCTGTGGCTGGTTTGGTATTCAAACATGGATAGGTGGTTTTGCTTTGTACCAGATGCTACGTTTGTGGATGCCTTCACTACAAACCTTACCTCAAATTTTTCCTGAATCATTTGGTTTGCAGACCGGTCCAGCTATTTGCTTTTTTATTTTTTGGTTGCTCAATATGTATGTGGTTTATTTAGGCGTTGAAAGCATTCGAAAACTCCTGGTTTTCAAAGCCATCTTTTTGCCACTTGCTGCATTGGCTTTATTATTTTGGGCGATATCAGCGGCTAATGGACTAGGACCTATTTTAGAAACACCATCAAAACTTTCCAGCACACAATTTTGGGATTTCTTTTTTCCCGCTTTGACCGGCATGGTTGGTTTTTGGGCAACCTTGTCATTGAACATTCCTGACTTTACCCGTTATGCAAAGTCTCAAAAGGCCCAGGTAAGAGGGCAGTCCATTGGCTTGCCTACTTCAATGACCTTATTTGCTTTTATAGGTGTGGTAGTTACATCAGCAACAGCTATCATTTACAAAGAAACCATTTGGGATCCTGTGATATTGGCCGGGAGGTTTGAAAATAAAATTTTAGTGAGTTTAGCGATGATTGCGGTAGCTATTTCAACACTCGCCACCAATATTGCAGCCAATATTGTAAGCCCTGCCAACGATTTTTCTAACCTCTGGCCGCGAAAAATAAATTTCAGGTCTGGCGGTTACATTACTGGAGTGATCGGCATCTTAATATTCCCATGGAAGTTAGTTGCTGATCCCGCTGGTTACATTTTTACGTGGTTGGTTGGTTATTCAAGCCTACTGGGACCGATCGGTGGCATTATGATAGCAGATTATTTTTTTATCCGCCGACAGCAGTTGGAGGTGAATGAGCTGTATAAATCAAAAGGAAGTTATACCTATCAAAAAGGATTTAACCGGGCGGCATTAGTTGCATTGTTGGCCGGCATTTTACCCAACGTTCCTGGTTTTCTTACAACAATTAAAATTGTTAGTAAAGAGTCTGTGTGGCCATGGCTGGATGGCCTGTATAGTTATGCCTGGTTTGTTGGTTTTTTGGTTTCAGCACTGACTTATTTACTGATGATGCAAAGAAAGAAAGTAACTACATTAGAAACCGTTCAATTAACCGGAGAACAACCTTATGTCACTACTCATTAAAAACGGGCGGGTCATTACGGCATCAGAAGATTATATAGCTGATATTTTCATCGAAGGCGAGAAAATAAAAGCCATTGGAAAAGATCTGCAAATGAAAGCAGGTGAAACGGTAGATGCATCGGGAATGTTAGTCTTCCCTGGTGGCATTGACCCTCATGTACATTTAGACATGCCCTTCATGGGTACTTATTCAAGTGATAGCTATGAAACGGGTACCCGGGCGGCATTGTTTGGTGGCACAACCATGGTCATTGATTTTATTTTACAAAAACAAGGGGCTTCTCTGCAGGCTGCGTTGGATGAATGGAATTCAAGAGCTGATGGAAATGCAGTCGGCGACTATAGCTTTCACATGGCTGTTACCGATTTTAATGAGCACACAAAAAAAGAAATAAAACATTTTATTGAAGAAGAAGGCATCAGTTCTTTTAAAACTTTTATGGCCTACAAAGGTGCATTGATGATTGATGACAGGCAAATGATAGGCTTGATGGAAGAAGTAAAGCAACAGGGTGGCATGGTAACGGTGCATGCCACTAATGGCGATATGATCGATTACCTGGTGGCCAAACACCGGAACGAAGGAAAGGTTTCGCCATTGTATCATTACTTGTCGCAACCCGAGGTAACAGAAGCAGAAGCTTCGGAACGGTTTGTTGATATGGCCGATTACACTAACTGCCCCGGGTACATTGTTCATTTAACTTGCGAGGGTGCTTTAAATGCCGTTCGGAATGCAACAAAAAGAAACCAGCATGTTTTTGTAGAAACCTGTATTCAGTACCTTTTATTAGACGCTTCTCTATATCAAAAAGATTTTGATGGCGCTAAATGGGTGATGAGTCCGCCTTTACGTGAAAAAAAAGACCAGGAAACGCTTTGGGCTGGCATCAACCAGGGATTGGTAAAAGTAGTGGCAACAGATCATTGTCCTTTTAAGTGGGAACAAAAAAAGATGGGTGAAAAAGATTTTTCAAAAATACCAAATGGACATCCTGCCATTGAACACCGGATGGAACTGCTGTACAGCGAGGGCGTAAACAGTGGAAAAATCACGTTGAACAAATATGTTGAGGTTGCCTGCACCAATCCCGCAAAAATTTTCGGCATGTTTCCACGTAAAGGAACAATCGGCATTGGCTCTGACGCAGACATTGTAATTTTTGATCCGAATGAAAAACATACAATTACTGCATCATCGCATCACATGAACGTTGATTACTCTGCTTACGAAGGATGGGAAATTATTGGAAAGGTTAAGACAGTTTTATTAAGAGGAAAGATCGCAATCAATGATAATAAATGTATATTGGATAAGGGTTACGGGCAGTTTATTAAACGGAGCAAAGTGAAGGGAATGATCTGACAAAGACTGACAACAATGAGGAGGAAGTGTTGAAATTGTTGAATAGAATTTCAGAACGTACAAGAGAGTGACACAACAGGCGCTTAATAGCAGTGATTAGTTCAGCTAACAATACCCCATACAAAATTCATAATTCAACATTCAAAATAATTACTACATGCCACGAATAATAAAATCAGGTTTAATACAAATGAGTCTTCCCAAAACAGAAGGGGAAGGAACCATAGATGAGATCAAAGAAGCAATGGTGCAAAAACATATCCCATTGATTGAAAAAGCAGGTGAGCAGGGTGTACAGATCCTTTGCCTGCAGGAAATTTTTAACACACCCTATTTCTGTCCCGGGCAGAATAAAGATTGGTATCAATCGGCAGAAAGTGTTCCAGGACCAACCACCGACCGCATGGCTGTTTTTGCAAAAAAATATAACATGGTCATGATTGTTCCGGTTTATGAAAAGGAGCAGGCCGGAATACTTTATAATACAGCGGCGGTGATTGATGCAGACGGAACTTATTTAGGAAAGTATCGTAAAAATCATATTCCGCATACGTCTGGTTTTTGGGAAAAGTTTTTCTTTAAACCTGGTAATCTTGGTTATCCTGTTTTTCAGACGCGATATGCAAAAGTGGGTGTATACATCTGCTACGACCGCCACTTTCCAGATGGAGCACGAGTATTGGGATTGAATGGAGCGGAGATTGTTTATAATCCCTCCGCAACGGTTGCAGGCTTATCACAATATTTATGGAAACTGGAACAACCGGCGCATGCTGCTGCCAACGGTTACTTCATGGGATGCATCAATAGAGTGGGTGAGGAGAAGCCCTGGAACCTTGGCAGGTTTTATGGTTCCTCTTATTTCGTCGATCCGCGGGGCCAAATTTTTGCACAGGCTTCAGAAGATAAAGATGAATTGCTGGTAGCCGACTTTGATTTAGACATGATTGAAGAAGTAAGAAGCGTATGGCAGTTTTTCAGGGACAGAAGGCCTGAAACATATGAGAAGTTGGTAGAACTCTGAGTTAATATTATTAACCCGGCGGTCTTACTACTATATTGCTTTTCTTGCGTCGCACTCTTGTACTGTAATAATTCCCTTTGGCATGGGAGCAATAGTATTTAGAGTGTACAGCCACCTCGGTCATACTTAATATCTGTAACAGCAGCAAATGGTAGCAGCCAACTTCATAGAGTCAAACAATAATTAAAATAAAGGATTGAAAATGCAAGGCAACCTATTTCCACGTATCCGAATCTCTAAATTTTCAAATTCATTTAATGGCTATTGAAAACAACAGGTTACCGGCTGAACAATATGAAGAAAACTTCAGTGACATTCATCCGCCATTTACTGAAAAAGAGGCAGCGTTGGTAGAGGCTAACCGTTGTTTGTTTTGTTATGATGCACCCTGTACTAAATCCTGTCCTACCTCTATTGATGTACCCAAGTTTATCAAACAAATTACTACAGATAATATTAAAGGCTCGGCCCATACCATATTTAATGCAAACATTTTCGGTGGTGGTTGCTCAAAAGTTTGTCCCGTTGAAAAGTTATGCGAAGGTGCTTGTGTATACAACCTGCTGCATGAAGCGCCTATTCCTATTGCCCGGTTGCAGCGTTATTCCACAGAAAAAGCGATCAAAGAAAAATGGCAATTATTTCAGCGAAAGCCCTCTGCAGGAAAAAGGGTTGCCATTGTGGGTGCAGGCCCGGCCGGTTTATCCTGCGCTCATGTGCTTTCAAGAGCAGGAATAGATGTAACAGTTTTTGAAAAAGAAAGCAGGGGCGGAGGGTTAATGACATATGGCATTGCTGCTTATAAAGTAACTCCTGAGTTTTGCCAGGATGAAGTAGATTTCATTACCTCGCTGGGAGGCATCGATATTCAGTTTAACCAGGCGCTTGGCAAAAATTTTTCATTGGTAGAATTGAAGGAACAATACGACGCTGTATTTCTTGGCATTGGTGTAGGACTTGCAAGACAATTAGAGATTCCCGGTGAAGAAATGGAAGGCGTAGTAGATGCCATTGAATTTATTTATAACCTGCGCTCAAAAACTTATAATCAAATACCCGTTGGCGATAAAGTAGCTGTAATCGGTCTTGGTATGACCGCTATTGATGCTGCCACACAAGCAAAGCGTCTTGGTGCGAAGGAAGTAACCATTGTGTATAGGAGAACACAGGAAGAAATGCCTTGCACACAGGTAGAGTTGGACCTTGCCAAATTAGATGGATGCCGTATTGTTTGGCTGGCGGCACCCAAAGAAGTTATAGGAGAAGAAGGAAAAGTGAAAGCTCTTGTATGCAATATAATGGAATTGGGAATGGCAGATAGTTCAGGAAGAAGGTCGCCCGTTGATACCGGTAAAACATTTTCACTTGAAGTTGATATGATCATAAAAGCCGCTGGCCAAATGCCTTTTAAAGAACTGGTCGATCAAAATGATCTGCAAAACGCCAATGGAAGGATGGTGATTAACAGGAATGCAACAAACATAGATGGTGTGTTTGCGGGAGGCGATTGTGTAAACGGTGGTAAAGAGGTAGTAGATGCTGTTCAAGCGGGGAAAGATGGAGCAGCAGCAATTTTGGAATATTTGGGAATTCATTCAGTGGCGAACATTATT
>DAIQPL010000414.1:0-3266 GCA_036787395.1 Flavisolibacter sp.
ACCAAAATCCCGGATACTAATTCTCTCTAGCAATCGTTGAACAAAAAAAGGCAGGGAATAAAGTACCTGCTTTTTTATAACGCGTTTGCAGCAATAATTTTTAGTACAATTGCTATAAATCGACTTAGAAATCTTCGATGGTATTGAATCAAATAACTCAATATAAAATGCGAATGAAAAGACCACTTAATTTGTTGAGTGTTTTTATACTTACAGCCTCGGTTAGCAGGGCACAAAAAGCAAATGACGTAACTGCCCCACTGCATGCATCCAAACCTGATTACGTTGTTCCTTATGGCGCTCCGAAGATGGAGGATGTGAAGTCTGTTCTTGACAGAGTTCACCATTATCTTGATACGGTTACTCCTTTCCAGCTTGTTGACAAGCGATCAGGAACAGTAGTTAGTTCTTTAACCAGCATTGATACTAACACTATGGTCAGGACAGGTGATTTTCGCTTAACAAGTTATGAATGGGGAGTTACCTATATGGCTATGCTGCAAGTGGGTGAAGCTACCGGAGATAACAGGTTTACAAACTACACAAAAGACCGGTTGCATTTTATTGCCAACTCATTACCGGCCTTCAAAACCTTGTATCAGCAATATCCGAAGACTACCAATCCTTTCCGGCAACCTGTTGCTCCGCATGCACTGGATGATGCCGGCGCCATGTGTGCTGCGATGATTAAAACCTTGCGTAGTGGCGGACAGCAAAACCTAAGACCTGTGATCGATAATTACATTAATTATATTTCAACCAAAGAATACCGGTTGCCCGATGGCACATTGGCCAGGAACCGTCCGCAGAAAAATACACTTTGGCTGGATGATCTTTATATGAGCATTCCGGCGCTTGCACAGATGGGCAAACTAACGGGTGATAAAAAATATTTTGACGACGCTGTAAAACAAGTGGTACAATTTTCAAACCGCATGTTCAATGAAGAACTGGGCCTATACATGCATGGCTGGGTGGAGGAAATGAATGTACACCCTGAATTTCATTGGGCCCGTGCCAATGGATGGGCATTGTTGGCGATGACTGAGTTGCTTGATGTATTGCCGGAAAATCATGCCGGAAGAATGTCAGTACTTCAACAATTACAAACTCATATCAAAGGACTGTCTGCTTATCAAAGCGGGCAGGGATTTTGGCATCAACTGCTTGACCGGAATGATTCTTATCTTGAAACGTCTGCAACCGCAATTTATGCCTATTGCATTGCCAGGGCTGTTAACAAAGGATGGATCGATGGCAAAGCGTATGCGCCTGTAGCATTGCTGGCATGGAATGCAATTACTACAAAAGTGAATGATAAGGGACAGGTAGAGGGAACTTGTGTTGGTACCGGGATGGCTTTCGATCCTGCATTTTATTATTACCGGCCGGTGAATGTTTACGCAGCCCACGGCTACGGCCCGGTTCTGTTGGCCGGCGCTGAAATAATCAACTTGCTGAACAACTTTATATTTGAGATCAACGACAGTTCGCTCCAGTTAAAATCAAAAAAATAAATGAAAATTTTTTTTCTGGGTTTCCTGGTTTTTGCATCATTGTCCAGCAGCGCTCAAAAAAAATTGACCGTATATGCCAATAAGCCGGGTGCCGAAATTTCACCAACCATGTGGGGTATTTTTTTCGAGGACATCAATTTTGGTGCAGATGGCGGTTTATATGCTGAACTGGTCAAAAACCGGTCCTTTGAATTTACAACACCTCTCATGGGCTGGAAAGAAATTAAACAACAGGGTAATGGAAGGATATTGGTTGTAAACAATGGGGTTGAAAATTCGGGAAACCAGCGTTATGTGCAGGTAACTGTGGATGAAGGATCTTACGGCATATCCAATGAAGGCTTTCGTGGAATGGGAATACAAAAAAATGAACAATACAATTTTTCTGTGTTAGCAAGAAAGGGGGATGGTGATATAAAAATGCATATTGAACTGGTGAATATGGCTGGTAAAAAAATTGGTGAAGCTTCTCTTTCCAATCTTTCATCGCAATGGAAAACCAGTTCAGTTTCATTTACAACCACGGACACGGCTACAAAAGGAAGATTAAATGTTTGGCTGGAGGGAAAAGGAAAAGTTGATCTCGACATGATTTCTTTGTTCCCACAAAACACATGGAAGAATCGTACTAAAGGCTTGAGGAAAGATCTTGTTCAATTCTTGGCCGATATGAAACCGGGGTTCATCCGGTTTCCCGGTGGTTGTATTGTGGAGGGCCGCGACCTCAGTAACCGATATCAATGGAAAAAAACTGTTGGCGCCGTAGAAGACAGGAAACTAATTGTCAACCGATGGAATACCGAATTCAAACACCGGCTTACTCCTGATTATTATCAAACATTTGGCCTTGGCTTCTTTGAATATTTTCAACTTTCGGAAGACCTTGGTGCAGAACCATTGCCTATTCTTAATTGCGGAATGGCCTGTCAATATAATAGCGGTGAAGTGGTATCCATAAATGATATGGATCCTTATATTCAGGATGCTCTTGACCTGGTTGAATTTGCAAATGGTCCTGCCAGTTCTCAATGGGGTAGGTTAAGAGCAGACATGGGTCATAGCGAGCCCTTTCATTTAAAATATTTGGGCATCGGTAACGAGCAGTGGGATGAACAATATATTGAACGCTACAAGGAATTTGAAAAGGTACTTCAACAAAAACATCCGGAAATAAAGTTGGTTGCTGCGGCTGGTCCTTCACCCGATGGACCGCGGTTTGATTATGCATGGAAAGAGTTTCGTAAGCTAAATGCAAGCCTGATTGATGAACACTATTACCAGGCACCTGAGTGGTTTTTGAAAAATGTAAATCGCTATGATAATTATGATCGTAAAGGACCAAAAGTATTTGCAGGCGAATATGCAGCACATAGTAAAACCGTCACCCAATTTGACAACCGTAACAATTGGGAGTGTGCATTAGCGGAAGCAGCCTTCATGACAGGATTGGAGCGAAACGCCGATGTTGTGCGAATGTCTTCTTATGCCCCCTTGTTTGCCCATGTGGATGCATGGCAGTGGACACCGGACCTGATATGGTTTGACAATCTGCGTTCCTATGGTACTCCAAATTACTATGTGCAGAAATTATTTGCTACCAATAAAGGCACTACCGTTGTTCCTTTATTGGAAAACGGGCAACCCTTATCGGGCAATGACAGTATTTATGCAAGCTCGGTCGTTGATAAAAAAACTGGTGAGGTGATTATCAAATTAGTTAACACATCATCCACTTCATTACCGGTTACA
>DAIQPL010000415.1:0-3263 GCA_036787395.1 Flavisolibacter sp.
GATTGACGAGGGGGAAGGGAAGTATTATATATTACTTACCCTTCTCTACTCTACTACAATTCGTGGCAAAAAGATTTCCACATTATAATTTTGGTAGTAACCGAAACGATTTTTATGCCGGAATCATCCTTTTCCGTCCACTGGATATTTTTTTTCTGCGGGTTCTTAATTTCCATCCGGCAAATAAAAGCAATCCGGCCGCACCGGCAGCTGCAGCAACTAATTCCCACGAAGTAGACTTGTTAAGATATACGGAGTCTGTTTTTCCAACCAGCACTATCGCCGCCCAGTAATAGGGGAGCTTTTGTTTAATAGAAGCGTTTTGTAAAAATTCTAATTTGGCCTTTTGTAAGGCAACATCGATAGGCAGGTTTTTAGAAAGATGTTTATAAAAATTTTCTGTAAGCCGGTAGGTTGCGTTTTCATCAATTGCCCATAGCGTGCTGATAGCCGATGGCACGCCAAACGCTGCGAAGCCCCTATTAAAACTAAATATTCCTTCTCCTTGATAAAGTTTGCCGATCCCCGTTTCACAGGCCGACAGTACCACAAGCCTGGTAACAGGTGGTTTCTCCGGTATGAGATCCGATAAATACAATTGTCCGTCCGCAAAATAAATGACAGGTTCGTCCTGATTACTTGTATTAGACGCGTGAGTGTACAACTGTAATATTTTATAGTTAGGAAACTGTTGTAAGAAATTCTTTGTGGATGCATCCATCCCAATCAGATTGTGAGTGGCGGGTAATAAATCACTAATACTGCTTAACGATTCATCACTTCCCGTTAAACTTGCGAGGTTGCTGTTCGTAGCATATTGCACCGGCGCAACTCCAAGCAATGAGCCTTCTGCAATGGAAATGTTAGAAACAAAATTATTCAAAAGATAACGCGCTGAATAGGTGTAGCTCACTGCATGATCCTTTAAGAAATAGGTCGGCGTCCGGCCCTCAACGTTAGTTACCAGAGCTTCAAAAGGAAAGTAACGCCCATTAGAGGAAATAATGATCCGACCTTTAGGTACTTCGATGTCGGAAAATATCAGTTGGTATAGATGGTTTGCAGCTGAAGAATAGCCAGAAAAATCACTGTTAAGTAATCCTGGGTCTGAAATGTACGAAAGGTATGAATCAACAGCGGTCTCGTAGCGGGGTTTATTTATCTTATTAAAAAAAGTCTTATGGTTTGTTAGTGCCAGTATATATACGGCACTATCGCCCGCAAAAATTTCCACCAGGGCCTGATGACCTTTTAGCAGTTTATCTTGTACATCCTGGGTCGTAATAAAATTTGTGTCGAGGCTGTTTTGGTAATACAATGGATTGTTTACTTTGATCGATTGCTCCAGGCGATCCAGCTCTCGCCCAAGATAGAATCGCTTTTGCTGTACAGTTCCGTAGTGTTTGGAACTGCTATCCATATTAGTAAGTTCCCGTTCCAGCACCATTATTTCTTTCTTTACCTGGACTTGCCTTAAAATATCGTCTGTGCCTAAATATTTCTGGGCGGTAAGTTGATCATTAAGCAGTACGGCGCGACTTTTTTCAAAGAAATAAAATGCATCTTTTGTGTTGCCTTGCAAGTAGCAGGCTTCAATGGCGTGTTCATAGAGCCGGCGGTTATCACCTCTCCAGAAAAGTTTTGATTCGAGATCAAATTGTTCACTTTTAATGCGATTCAGCAAATGATCCGCCACCTTGTAAATTCTCAGTGCTTCCTTGATATCGGCTGGTTCTCTGCTCGAAGCATATTTTCTCTGAAAAGCATCGGCTTTATCCAGAATGAGGCTCGTGAGGTAATATATTTTTTTGTATCCCCTCATTTCTTCAGCTGAACTCTTCAGAAAATATGTTTCGTTTATGCCGGTTTTGATTTGATTAAATGCCAATTGAAAATACGCAAATGCAGAGTCGTATCGTTCCTGCTGAGCAAATACGTTGGCAATATGACCTAGTATAATCATTGACTCAAAAGAATCGACTTTATTGCGGGTCTTGTCTTTATTGATAAGTGAGAGTGCATTTCGTAAATACATGAGTGCCCTTTCATTGTCGTGATAATGTTTGAAATAAACATCGTACGCAATAGTTTTCATAACCTGCTTGGCATCAAAATCATCTCCCACTTTTTTTTCATATCTGAAAGCCTGATCCAGGTGAAAGAGTGCTTTCTTATATTCACCTTTACTGATAAGAACTTGCGCCAATTGTTCATGAATTAAACCTAAATTGTTTTTGAATCCCATCTTACTGTACTCTTCCGGTTTATTTGCAAGCAATTTTTCAGCCTGTTCAAAACGTTTTAGTTCTATTAACGATTTTATATGCCATCCCAGGCTGCTTGAGGCTAAAGACATGCCGGGCTCGTATTCTGTTTTATTTCCATTTTTGGCATATTCCAGGGCAAGTTTTTCACACATGATCGCGTCCTGTATAGATTTATGGTAATCACCAATATCAAAAAAATATTCCACACGTTCATATAATGCACGACAACACTCGATTTCTGCAGAGGAGTTGTATTGAAAAGCGATATCGATGCACTTGTCTATCGCTTTCATTTTTTCAGAAACATTGTTTAGCGAGTCATAGAATTTAGATAACCAGAAGTAACTTCGAACAAGATGTTGCTGATTGATAAAGGGCTTTCCGGCGTTTGAAACAATCATGTTAACCGATTCCCGGAAATATTGTACAGCTGTATAAAAATCCCCTCCTTTTGCGTATTTAGAACCGATCATCCGCAGTAAATAGGCATGCGTGGAGTCGTTTTTATAAGGACAATTTTTTATAGTATCCACGTATTTCTGAAGTGCTGATATTTGATCTTTCGGCGAGAGTTTCGATGAAGAATGAATGGCGCCAATTCGCTCTCTGAATAGCCTTGTTTCAGGGCATTGACCTCTTGTTGCGAACACGAACAATACAAGAATTATCACAATTGAAAGATTCTTTTGCATGTTATGTTTTTCAGGGAGTAACTCAAAGTTGATACTAATTTGAGTAATGTTGAATATGATTTTTTAGAACCCGTTCTTTTTCCTGCTGATCAATTTTTTGCATGTTAGGTTTGGGGTTTAATCTGAAAGGCTTCTGTAATTATTTTTTTCAAATCAGGCATCACACCTATCTTGTCTTTTTCACATCCATTTGCAGAAGGGGTGTTATAAAAATTGCTACCGAGGAGATCCCGCATTTCTTTTGGATTAAGGCGACATCCGCAATTTGAATTTATGATGCTTTGAATGGAAATAGCGGCTCCTG
>DAIQPL010000137.1:0-9980 GCA_036787395.1 Flavisolibacter sp.
ATTTACATCTACCCGGCCATCACTGTGTGCAATAATTTCCAAAACAATATCATACACCCGGGGCATTCCTGCTGAAATACCTTCAGCGAGGTAAGGGAGGGCTTCACTATATCCTTTGGGCAAATGTTTTCTTGCAATAGCCACCTGTTCTTCTATCAGGTAAAAATTATCCAGTAGCCATTCCGAAGCAGGGGTGATAGATTTATCAGCCCTTATACTTTCAACAAGAAGATTACGTACTTCCAGCAGTGTTTTCTCATTGTCCTCCAATCTTTTCAAAAGTTTGTCAGCAGACGGTCCCTTTTGAAGTTTGTGAGAGTTTGCCAGCACTTTACTGTGACGGTCCATTTGGTCTGAACTATAGAGTTCCGAACGGAAAGGCTCTTCTTCGTATTTGCGCACAGTATTGTCACTAAGAAAGTTGATGCGTAAAAGTGATAGTATGTCCGATACGGCAGTAGAAGTAACCTTCATCTTAATCTTTATTTCTGATATGTTGAGATTGGCTCAATAATGAACCACTCCTATTGATAGAACTGCTAAACAGTTGTGTTTTGCATAAAGTTCGGACACAGAAACAGAAAAAAACCAGTGTAATAATACACCGGTTCTTGTTGGTTTCGGTTGGCCAGGCTATTTGAAAGAAAATTTTTTCGGTTCTATAACTCAAATTCTTTTCGTCATACCTGCAAATGTTGATCCATTTCTTAAATTCCTTTCGGTGCTGACAGTAACTCCCTAAAAAAATTTCTGAGATGGTTTCTTTGTTCAATAAAAATAAATATTGACATCATATAGATAGCCTTTTTAAGCAGGCAATGAAGTGGAGTGGTAGTAATGCAAGTCCGAATAAACAAACTGCATTTAACGAATTAAATAAATCACGCAAACAGTCACTTAAAATGATAGTGCCTTATGCAACAAACTTGTTGATTGAGCAAGGGATAGAAGAATTCTTCCGCGATGGGACATTCCATTGAGTGACTAAGCTAGTGCTGAAACTAGTTAGATATTAGCGGCCACCGTTCGAATTTTCATTTAATGGTAAAGATGTATCCGGAAATTGGTTGAATTTCGCTCTATGGTCCGACCCATTCTTAGCACATAATCAGCTCTTTAAGGCGTTTCGAAACATTGGCAGAAGGCCTGTCATCGAAGTATCTTCCCGTTATATAATTCTTCTATCTTCATGGGTTTTAAAGCCAAGTCTACGCTTGGTTTCTTCTTTTTCTGAAACCGTTTTAATAAAAAAGCCAATTCCAATAGTGGTAAGTATAACTACAAATGTTCCCATAACGTATTATTTAATAAGGCTCTTAATAATTTGGTTGAGATGAACTGTATTGTAAAGAAGGAATGAACTCTTTTTCCAGCTTCACCTAACTGTGTGGTGTAAAGATCCAGCAGCTCAGTAACCTTTCATTTACATTCAGTTTGATGCTGCCCAGGCTCCTGTGTTCATAGAGCATGGTTTTATGTTCAGGATTGTCATCGGTTACAAGAGAGAACCGGTCTGTTTCTTCGCTTGTAGGTTCCTTGTCGAGGCAACAACTTTGAATGGCGTGGACTAGGCGGTGAAGATTAACATCACAAAGGGTGGGTATAAGGAAAGCTTGCATAGTACGGAAGTTTTTTAGGTTATTCAATCGCATTGATCTAAGGTGGTTTTCTTAGGAACAAGTTTTGAAAGAATAAAGGATGATGCAGCTTTTGAAAGGATGATGGCCTGGCTCTTCAGAAGGTATTGGAGAAAAGAAGAGGATTCGTAGCCTGACACGTAGTAATCAGCTTCTATAGATAAATGTACTTGCACTCTTTCAGAAATACAATAGGAAATCTTCGATAGCGGATTGGGTAGATTTACTAAACCTCTTTTAATTTAACCTACACCACTTTGTCTTTCAGTGTGGTAGTTGCAAAGTCTGGTATAGCCAGTCGAAGTTGCAAGCTCACGCCATAGTTTTTCATTTCGTCAGGGGTTTGATTTGTTTGCCTCCATCCTGTTCTACTTTGGATTGTTTATTTTTACGATTGTGTTTTTAAAAGTTTCAAAAAAGTTTCTTTTTATCCTAAGCTGTCGGCTGTTGGATGTCCGATTGCGGCGCCCGGTAATGTGGCTTTAAAATATGCACTTCATGTTAACAACGGCTCCCTCACTAATAGCAGGATCCTTTGAGCAATGTTAACGTCATTAATTCTTTTTGTTTTTGTCCGAACCCTTCGATTGCTGTTCACGGGTAATTATTAACTGCATAATTAATACTGGTAAAATAGAAATTATGAAAACAATACTCGTTACAGGTGCCAGTGGTTTTTTAGGACAGGCAGTTACAAGCTTGTTCCTTCAAAAAGACTACAAGGTCATAGCCTTGGTGCATAACGAAAAAAGCAGACACCGAATACCATCGCATGACCACTTGCAGACGGAAGTTGTCGATTTAAGAAACGAGGCGCAGGTTGCTTCTTTAATTACTAACCTGATAGATCAATTTAAAGTAATAGATGCTGCCATACTACTGGCGGGAGGCTTTACAGCCGGTACTATCACTACCACATCCACCGAAGACATACACGAACAAATAGCTTTGAATTTTGACACTGCGTATACTGTAATAAAGCGCCTTTACCCTTACTTCCTTCAAAACAACAGCGGTAGACTTATTTTGACCGGGTCTCAACCACCGCTTATCCCCAAGAAGGCAAAAGCCATGATTGCTTACACGCTTAGCAAATCTCTTTTATTCCAACTGGCGCAGATACTTAATGAGGAAGCAAAAGGAACCAATGTGGTTGCAACTGTTGTTGTACCCAGCACCATAGATACAAAGGCCAACCGGGAAGCTATGCCTCAAGCAGATACTACTAAATGGGTGAAGCCTGAACAAATAGCAGAGTTGATTGAGTTTGCTGTCTCTGATAAAGCGGAACCCTTAAGAGAGCCTGTTTTAAAAATATACCACAAGGAGAGTTAACGCTGGGTATTTTCTATTGTAATTTTCAAAAAGAAGAAAAGCAGGTTGCCAACTGATGAACAGGCGCTCACTCCCTTAAACCTGCAATACAGGATGTAAAAAATAATTCTGGTTTTTCATCCATTTCAAGTAATCGTTTGTTCGTTTGATGATACTGTTCTACAGGAAATCCTGATTTATTTATTATTGAAATACTTTTCAGCATATTCAATGAAGCTTGGCCAGTTTGGCCCCGTCGTATGCCCGCCGCTATGTTGCCTGAATGCAATTTCTCCTTTAGTTAATCCGGTTTCGATTGACGGCATATCCATTGTGCCGAGGTCTTTCTTTCCTAAAAGCCTGTATTCGGGTCCGGCAAATGCGCCACCAAGAAACATACCTTTTGCATCGACCCAGTTTCCTTCAAGAGTTGGTGAACCGGAGCTGATAAAAACAGGACGCGGTGCACACAATGCTATCAGTTCATGCGCATCAACCGGCAGATCATTTGGCGTTAATGGACCAGCATACTTAATAAAATTTCCGGCGAACCAATGATACTCACCCGATGATGCAAGATTTTCTACCTGCTCCCCAAATACACGCCGGAGTATTTTAGTGCCGCCAGCACCTGAAGATCCTACGAATGCAATTGCAAAACGGGGATCATAAGCCATTGTAACAATTGCCGCTTTGCCATACCTGGAAAGGCCTTCAATGCTAACATGCTTTGCATCGACTGATTTATCCGTTTCAAAATAATCTAATGCGCGACTAGCTCCCCAGGCCCATACTCTTAATGCCCCCCAGTCATCGGGTTTGCGTGGCTGGCCCTTGTTTACCAATCCAATAATGCCTCTTGTAAGTCCTGCACCATTATCAGCCTGGTAACTTGTCGGAATAATGATCGCATAGCCCCAGCCCTTTGCAAGTAGTTGTTGTTGCCAGGTGGGTGGAGGTTTTTTTGAAGTATCGCGTGGTGGTGTAAACCCGGGAGGAAATATGAAACCAAATTCCATAATGACCGGCACCGGAGTATTTGCATCTGCCGGAGTAGTCAGTGTAAGTTGTATGTCAACTTCGATATTAGGGTAAGAAGAATTATCAACATGCCCTAATAATTTTTTTGTAACGACAGGGAAGCTACCGTTCATTTCATTTGTAGTACTGAGAACTTTCCACGTTAGGCTGGGTGTTTTCTTCGGGACCCTTCCATAAATTTCCCTGTCAAATTCTTCAACAATTTCAGGCCGGCGTTTTTCCCACCATGTTTTTGCATCAGTGACTTTCTTTCCGTTCTTTAATATCAATGGGTCTGGCAATGTTGTATAAGGTGAAGCTTTTGATTCATCAACGTTTGCTGCATTCGCTGCCTGCGGATTTCCTGAAGGTCCTGGCCTTGTTGAACTAATATTCAAAAGAGCAAGCATGCTTTTATAATCTTGTTGCGTTACGCGGTTTATACTATCACGACGAAGACTATCTGCAGCTGAGAGGCGGAATTGCCCATCACAGGTCATTGAGAAGGTTGACGCGAACAGAAAAAAGCTTATCAGTTTTTTCATTTTATTTTTTCTGTGATTGATAATTTTTAATGTACCCGGCTACTTCAATCATGGGAGCAATCCACAAGTCTTTTTGATTTTGTTTTAAGTAATGCAAAAACTGGCTATGTGCAGGCAATGACACATTCAATGAGTTACCTCCGCCTACACCATGAAAAAGAATAACCAGGAGTGAGTGACTTTCCATTGCTTTCTTTACCCATGCGATCAACTGATCGCCAGTTTCTCCATTTACCACGTAGCAATCCACATTATATAAATCCACCTGGTCAATACTGTGCATCTGCGCCCGTACAGCTCTTGCAGCAACAAAATCATTTTTCATCTGGTCAATAAAAGCCGTGTCATGGACTTTCATGTCGCCACAAGTAAAAGCAAATGTCCTTTTTGTTTTTCCATCCAATGCCTCAAGAAAGACATTGGTCATCCTTACCTCATCTACCATTCTTTTTACCGAATAATTATTCATTTTATAATCAACGGGAACAAATTCTCTTCCCGGCTGATCGCCAATACATGGATGAAACAAAGTATGGTTACCCAATTCATGTCCTGAAGCTGCTACTTTTTTCCATTCTTTCAAATGCGATCTGCAGCCCTGGGAATAAGCAGTTATATAGAAACTCGCTTTCAATCCCAGTGAATCAAGAACAGGAATAGCATTATCTAAATGCTGTGTAATAGCATCATCATAAGTAATAACGACAGCGCATTTTTTGCCTTTCCATGGAGCCTGGCCTTGTGAATGACTGATCAATGCTAAGGATAATATAAGTGAAATGAAGGCAAACGTTTTTTTCATTAGTTTTTATTTAAGTTCTACAGTTTTTACATAATTAATCCACATCCGTCTGTGATGAGCGACATTGGAAAGCAATACCTCGTCTTACAGTTTACTTATCTGTCCTGAAAGGCGACGCTGGCAATCCTTCCTTGTTATATAAGTTAGCACCATCAGGATTATCAGCCCAGGCATAGCGGACATACACAGGACTGGAAATTTTATCATTCCATACAAGGACCTTATCGCCATCAATTTTTGCGCTGCCCCAAATAAATTTTTTATCCGCCCCTGCAATGGCAAAATGATTAAGTTCCTCGCCATCGTTTGTTATTAGCCCACCTCCAGTATTCGTAAATGTTACAATTATTTTATTGCCTTCTATTTTTGAATCCTTGTAAAGTGGTCCTGAATAAACAATATCTTTTTCACCATAGGCAGTTTTTTGCGCAGATAGAGCAAGGCGTATTCCTACATCTTTTTTATTATCCGGGTGGATATCGTTCCATTCTCCAAGATCAATTGCGACAGCCATTCCAGTGTTTGGTACTGATAAGGTTTTGAGTTGTCCTTCTCTTAATATAGCCCATCCACTTTCGGAAGGCAGGTATTGAACATCACCAAAATTTGGAAGTTGAACAAATAAGAAAGGAAGGTGTTCATCCTTCCATTTGTTTCGCCAATCGGTTATCAACGCAGGCAAAAGTTTTTCATATGCTGATGGGTTGCCAAGGCTTCCTTCGCCCTGGTACCAGAGTACCCCTTTGATAGAATAGTTCACAATAGGAGCAATCATTCCATTGAATAAAGCGGTTGGCTGATATTCCAGCGATATCGGTTGTGGAGATGAATTTGATTCGGGACTAAACGCAGCGCCTACTTTATAAAACCAGTCTCCTTTGAGATCAATTTTTTCACCGCCTGCCACAAGGTAATAGGGCTTGTCAGGGACGAAACCGCCCTTACCTGAATAATTAATTACACGGATTGTAAAAATATTTTTACCCGGCTTCAGTAAGCCAATGGGTACGTCGTATTTTCTTTGTGGGTACTGGTAAGTGGTATTGCCGACACGCTCACCATTTACATAAAAAAAATCGGCATCCACAATTCTTCCCATATAAATTTTTGCAGGAATGCCGGTCACAGATGCAGGAAGGTTAATTTCTTTACGATACCAAACAACGCCGTTTAAATCCTTAATGCCCTGGTCTTCCCAATACCCTGGTATAGTGATCGTATGCCAACCTTTCGGGATATAGCTGGTATCATACCACGGTTTTATTTCTTCGAGTCCTTTGTCAGCTATTTTTGGACGTGATGAATTGGCTGCATATGCTGCCCTGTTGATTGCATTGACGGAGGCTGTGTCTTTATTTTTGTTAACTGTTGCCAGGGCCGAAGGAAAATCTTTCAACCCTTCTTCACTGATCCATGCTTCGATGCCCGGACCGCCGAAAGTTGAATTGATCAGTCCTATAGGCACATGGTATTTTTCGTAAATGGTTTTTGCGAATGAATATGCCACCCCTGAAAATTCAAGTACATCGTTTGGATTTGCCCACTTCCATGCACCACGTGAAATGTTACTAATAGGATGGAGAAGATCCGTTTGCGTTGGAATTAAGAAATGCCTTATTTCCGGATAGTTAGCATGAATGATTTCTTCAGCAAACCTTTCTTTATGCAGTCCCACCTGGTGCACCATATTGGATTGCCCTGAACAAAGCCATAAATCGCCTATTAAAATTTCTTTGAGCTGAATATGGTTGCTTGCATCGATTTGCATAGTATACGGACCACCTGCTTTCATAGGTGGCAAAAAAACGGACCAGTTACTGTCCTTATTGGTAATTGCTTTATAAGTTTTTTTATTGAATGAGATCTTTAATTTTTCACCTGGCGAAGCCCAACCCCAGATCTTTATTTTCGCATCTCTCTGAAGAATCATGCTGTCTCTCACCAATTGAGGCAATTTCACCTGGCCAAATGAATCATAGTAGGGTACGAGACTGAAAAGCAAAAAAGCAAAAAAGACTTTCAAATTCGGTTTCATATGATTGGTCTTTTCGAAAAGAGTTTAAGCAAATGTGTATTTGTTTTTGGAAATGAGCCGTTACATTTTATAACATCAATTCTTTGTTTCAGGAGGTCCGAGATAGGATGGCTTCAACCCACCGAAATCGATTATTAATTGCTGCAATACAACACCCCCTGAAATAAGCCAGTATTTTAAAACGTGTTTACCCGGACTTGAAATACGATGTTGTGTTTTTTTGATAACGATATTGTTCGCCACCCAGTTTTCCCATATTGTAACGTTGTTGTCTTCCTTATTAATGCTTATGATTTGTGGTTTTTCATTGTCGATCGACACAGCGTATTTTAATCCTTCATCGTTATGGAAATTTAAACTGGGAGAGAAGTACAGGTTCACTGTAAACTTTCCGGTATCATAAGCATAAAATTCATACTCGGCTCGTGGAGTTGAAGCACCAATTCGTAAAGACGTAGTAACAGGAAAGCTAGTAATACCTGAGGTAGTTCTGCCGATATCAGGAATTGTTTTCCATTTTATATTGTTTGTATTAATTGCTTTTGTCCAGTGTTCAGCAGCTATGGAGACGCATCCGTCGAATTCGTAAAAGATATTTCCTTTTGTATTTGCTGGAATTAGATTTCGTGCAGTAGAGACAGTTGAATCAACTGTGGGATCTTGCTCCACCGTTTCTTCCTTTGTCACGTAATTTACTTCAGGCATTTTATTGAAAGGAGGTTGTTGCCAGTAGGTATAGCCAATATGGGTCTGATCCATCATATGGATCCATTTCCCATCGGCAATTGCATGATACTGTTTGGTTATAAGCGAGTCATTCAGATATAATTGTTTTGCACGATCAGCATATTCATTGGCAACTACATCTTTTTTTGAGGCATACAGATGGTTCTTTGCCACAGTTATGTAAAGTTCATTCAGTTTAGCCGAAGCTTTTACCGGGTGAAGCACCAGTTGAAAGAAGGCATTCTTGTAAGAAGAAGGTAACGTGGCGTTTATCTTTTCAGCTCGCTGCAACAGATCGTTAAAGTCTCTCAATACATGATTCGCTTCATTGTAATTTTGAAGATGGTACGTTTCCGGTGAGAGCAGTTCCGGTTTTCTTCTTGCATTGTACTGTGAATAACGGCGGATCATTTCACCAATCTCTTTCGCATATTTTGGCCCAAATTGTTGTTCAGACCAATTAGTGTAATATGACCTGAGGTTGTCTTCATTCCATTTCAAAGGATTCCATGCATAATCGAGAAAGAAGGAAATTGGAAATTCCATTGGTTTGATATCACCCACATTAACGATCCAAATCTGTCTTGCTCCATATTCCCACGCCAGGTGCATTTGTTCCCAGGTTCTGGCAATATTATTTGTATTAATCCATTTATAATTTCGCGGGCCGCCCACGTAATCAAAATGATAATAGATTCCATAGCCGCCTTTGCGTGGTTTTTCATTGAGCTTTGGAAGTTTGCGAATATTGCCCCAGTTATCATCACAGAGAAGAAGGGTTACATCTTCTGGTACCCGCATACCTTTATCATAATAATCCTGGACTTCTTTATACAATGCCCATAGTTGCGGTGTTGCGGCAGCAGGTTTGCCTGTTACTTCTTCAATGATTTTACGTTGATCTTTGACAATTCTTTCCAGCAGGGCAGTGGCTGTTTCCCTGCTCATTGGTTCGTCTCCGTCGCCACGCATACCGATGCTTACAATTTTTTCATTGGTAGCTCTTTGCATACCTCCTCTCCAAAATTCTTTTAGACGAACTTCATTACTGTCATAATTCCATTTACCGCTTCCATAACGTCTCCATTCGTCGTGTGCACGCATCAAAGGTTCATGGTGTGATGTGCCGATCACAATTCCATAGTCATCGGCTGTTTGTTTATTCAGGGAATCATCGTCATAGAAAGCATTGCCCCACATAGCAGGCCATAAATAATTTGCTTTGAGACGGAGAATCAGCTCAAATACTTTTTCATAAAAAACATGGTTGAAGCCTCCAAACTTTTCCTTCGTCCAGCCACTAAGCGCAGGTGCTTCATCATTAATAAAAATGCCTCGATATTTTACCCGTGGCCCATCGTTGAGAAATGTGTTTGCTTTTATGTACAGTTCTTTTTTTTCTTTTACCGGCACATCGGCCCACCAGTACCACGGCGAAACACCCATTTGCCGCGACAGTTCAAAAACACCAAATGCAGTTCCTCTTCTGTCGCTGCCTGCAATTACCAGTGCCTGGTCAATTCCTTTAAATGGCGACTTCACTATTTGAACCTGGTAAGCTTCCCATTTGTTTTGCAGGTTAGAAAGATTTATTTTTTTTTCATGAATTAACTGGCGAATGAATTTTGATTTGGTGATAGTACCGATGATCACCAGGTTTTTTGTATTTGTAAGTGAAGAAACAATGTCTGGCCTTTTTCCAGTTACTGCTTCTATATCTTTCTGAAAGATGGTAGCCGTCTTTTTTATTAACACTTCATCGTCTTCATCGTACAAAATAGTTGCAACTTGACCCGGTGCTGCAATTGTAAACCCTCCCGCTTCTTTCTTTTCGGAAATGACTTGTTGCGCTTTGGTACTGATAAAGCAGAACAAAATATACAGTAGTAAACCAATTTTCT
>DAIQPL010000416.1:0-3253 GCA_036787395.1 Flavisolibacter sp.
CAACTCACCGCTGAAGGAAAGCAACCATTAGAGTTGGACCGTACCAAAGGTCTCGGATACAGCACTATGAACCTGAAAGGATGGTTTGAAGCGGCGAGACTGGCAGAACAAGTGGGAGTTGACCTCTGGAACTATAAAACTTCCAAAGGTTCAGGCCTCCGTGCTGCCGTGGATTGGCTGGCACCTTATGCATTAGGTGAAAAACAGTGGGCTTACCAGCAGATAGAAAAATATGGGAAGAACGAAATCTATCCAATACTGCTGCAAGCCGGTTATAAATATGATCCCCGCTATCTTTCAAAAGCAAACGGTATTACCGGAGAAGAAAATAATGGAATGATAGATTTGCTGTACAGGAAATAAAGTTTTGTACAGCCACTTAGATCAGTAGCAAGCACGTTTGTATTACCCACATGTAAAGAAATAGTAGAAACATCTAGTTGCTTACGGACAACTAAAGAAGTAGTATATGCAATATGACCTTATGTAGTCAACCCACAACTATCTATATGTTTTCTATACAATGACGCTTAGCTAATTTTTAAAGAAGATGGCCCTGACTATATACTCTGTCTTTCATAAAGATCATTTTCGCGGTCGTAGCTTCTACGATCAGACCGTTCAGCATTTACTCTTGCCATTCCTCTTGCTCTCTCTTCGTGCCGGTTTGAAGAATAACGTCTTTCGTCTGCTTCTTCATAACGCCTCGGTTCTCCGCCTCTTCTATCCCTCAATTCATTTCTATTGCTTTGTGACATAAAATTTCAATTTAACAGGTAAACTCTCGAAAATATTATACCAAATCTGTCTCGTCTTCTCCTAAGCGTGCTGTTTCACCTTCGTCCAAATCATCATTAGGACTTTGCGCACTGAAATCAGGATCTTCATCTATATCATGTATCGCCTCATCGTGTGCCGATTCATTAGCGGTCTTTTGATCCTTACTTATCTCCTGTGGCAACGGATGCTCATGCCGTCCTTGTTTTTCAGTATTATTAGAATGACGTTTCATAAAAATTTATTTATCAATTTAGCCATAATTTTCATGCCGCAAAGCTCATCCATCTTTTAGCATTTAGTAAATAATTCATCACTATGTCGTTTGTAGAAATTAATGGTCTGTCATCGAGAGAAATTATTAAAGGTTTCTCCGCAAGAAGTATTCATACAGGTACTATGACCTTCATGTACTGGACTGTAGAAGCCGGTGCAGAAATACCCGTTCATTCACACATGCATGAACAGGTAGCGCATGTGTTGAAAGGTAAGTTTGAATTAACGGTAGATGGAGAAACGAAAGTTCTTGAGCCGGGTATAGTAGCCTTCATTCCTTCTCACGTGCCGCATGGAGGAAAGGCCGTTACCCAATGTGAACTACTGGATGTATTTCACCCCGAACGAGAAGATTATAAATTTTGACATTGAAGAATATCTTACCCAAAAGATATAAGTTGTACAATTTGTTCTAAATATTTTTGATCGGTTGTATCAAACTCATCCAGCTCATCACTATCAACATCTAAAACACCAACCACTTTTCCCTCGCTAATCATGGGCACAACTATTTCCGATTTTGATAAACTGCTACAGGCAATGTGGCCAGGAAATTTTTCGACATCGGGAACAATTAATGTCCTGGCTTCTGCCCAACTAGCGCCGCATACGCCTCTACCCTTTTTTATTCTTGTACACGCTACCGGTCCCTGGAAGGGGGCCAATACCAGTTCATTATCTTTTACCAAATAAAAACCTATCCAAAACCACCCAAATTGTTCTTTCAATGCGGCTGCTACGTTGGCCAAATTCGCAATGAGATCTTTCTCTCCTTCAAGCAATGCTTTTATCTGTGGCAGCAAGGCCTCATATTGTTCTTGCCTGGTGCCGCTTATGATGGTTAAGTCTTCAGCCATATTGTGGTTTGAACCTGCGAAGCTATGGTAAAAACAAAAGCTGCCCAATGAGCAGCTTTCCAATTATTTAAGCAAGAAGATTATTTACCATTGCCCCCGTTACCGCCGTTCTTGCGTTGTTCCATTTGCTGCTTCCTGTATTCTTCAAAAAAAATATTTACTTCTTTCACCTGGTCGTCAGTTAAAGGAATTGTTTTGAATTCTTTATTCTGCGCTTCGTCAATTTCAGTGTTCTTTTTGGTTTTGTCTTCTGCACTCATGGCCTGGTCCATCCTGATCTCCCTTCTCTTGCGCTGGTTGGCAAAGCTGATCTCAATTACTTTGTCTGCCTGGGCATCTGTTAATTTTGTTTTTTCAATCAATGCTGGCTTGACACGTTCTTTCATACGTTGCATCATTGCAGCAGGGTCACCATTACCGCCACCTTGTGCCAAAGCTTTTGTTGTATACATGGTTGTAAAAAGAAAGACTAGAAGAAAGAGTTTTTTCATGGCTTTTATTTTAGGGATTGAAGGTAAAAGATAATCATGTTAAGCAAGGTTAAAAACGTTATTCAGGTCTATTTTAACTCAAAAAGTAAAAATTGCGTTTTATCTACTGCCGAAAAGTTATCATCGGCTACAAATAAAAGGCTTTGGTGACCGTTGGGAAGTTTAGGCCCGAATGTGACGCCTTCTATATTGTAAACAGGCATTCCCAATGTCTCCATATTTAAAAGAAGTTTTTTGCTGACAGGCCGGAAAGAAGCACCCTTTAAAGAATGAATTGACGAAACATTGGTAGCACCGGAAAGGTTGGCTAAATAAATTTTAATGACACAACCCAACCGGCCTGTAGAGAAAGACCTTTCCATTACCAATAGTTCATTTTTGCCAACCCATAAAATTTCTGACACACCGTTGATCTTAAACGCTCCCGCCGGAGACGCCGGGTAAGCAACTGGGTCAACAAGATAAGCGTATTGAGCAACTTGCTTTCGGCTAGCCACATCAAATTTTAATATCCTCGTCCAGGCAGAAGAATCGCCGCCACTGGCCTTAGGTCCGTCCTCATAAAGTGGTTCTTCCACATTTACATAAATCGTTTTATAGTCGTTAGTAAAACTTAGTCCTTCAAAAGATCCATTAGATCTTGGTCCCTGTTCAATGGCTTGCATGTGCATATTTGCAGGCAAACTAAAACTGTCTTGCAGCTCACCGTTTAGTTTATAAATATTTATTGAAGTTTGATGAAGGATAGTGCCTTCCTTATTTACAATCTTCTCCCCTTCACTGCTTATAAACAATTGATGTTTTTTTGGATAATATCGTACGGCTTCCGGATCTATTGACGAATAAGAATAA
>DAIQPL010000138.1:0-9944 GCA_036787395.1 Flavisolibacter sp.
CAAACAAGGCGATGTACAGGTAATGAGTGCCGGAAGCGGCATTGTTCACTCCGAAAAAAATAAGAACAACAACCAGCAAGTTAAGTTTCTGCAGATATGGGTGTTCCCCAATAAAAAAAATGTTCAGCCCCGTTACGATCAGAAAACATTTAGCGACGCAGATAAGCAAAACAAATTAGCTACCGTTGTTTCACCCGTTGGAACTAATGACGGCGGTGTTCAACTACACCAGGATGCCTGGTTTCATTTGGGCAAACTGGACACTGGGACTGAGCTGAGCTACGATGTAAAGAAAAAGGGAAATGGCGTGTATGCCTTTGTCTTAAACGGTGATGTAACCATTAATGAAATTGCATTAAACCATCGTGACGGGTTGGGAATCAGTGACACCGATTCGTTATCACTTAAAGCAGACAGTGCTGCAGAAATTTTATTAATGGAAGTACCAATGAATTAAGGAGATCATATGTCTTACAGAAATGCAAAACTACACACCGCACTCCGGCATTTTAATGTTGGTCCTTTTAAAGTTAAACAACCACTTCCCAACAACGAGTTAGATAGTGTCAGCCCTTTCATACTCCTACACCATGGTGGACCGACACATCATGCTCCCGGAGAAATTAAAGCACGGCTAAGTCCTCACCCGCACAGGGGTTTTGAGCCAGTGACATTTTTATTCAGTGGCAAGCTTCACCATAAAGACAGTACAGGCAGTGAAGGATTTTTAGAAACCGGGGATGTACAGTGGATGACCGCCGGCAGTGGTATCATTCACAGTGAAGGCCCTTCAGCAGCCTTCGCCAGCGAAGGCGGCGACATGGAGATAATACAACTTTGGGTAAACCTGCCCAGGGATTATAAAATGACAAAGCCGGGATACCAGGACATTAAAAAGGAAACCATCCCAACCCTGGAGGAAAATGGGTTTACGATGAAAATTGTAGCCGGCGATTATAAAGGCCACAAAGGCCCGGCTTCTACCTTCACACCCATTGTTGCCATGATGGTGCAATTTAAAAGCGGAGCTTCCACAATAATAAAACTGCCTAAGGCCTACAATGTACTTGCTTACGTATTAGATGGAACTGTAGAATCAAATGGCTCTAAAATTGATGCACTTCAAATGTCTGTATTTGATCATGATAGTGAACAAATAGAGATAACAGCATTAAAAGATGGCAGGTTATTGTTTCTTGGAGGTGAACCAATTAACGAACCTGTTGTCAGTTATGGCCCGTTTGTTATGAACTACCCTGGTGAAATCAAGCAAGCCATTATGGACTATGAAACCGGAAAAATGGGAGTATTGGACAACTAACCATTAAAAAAAAGTTATGGATACAAGAACTTCTTTTACGCAGGCGCACCTTGAAAATAAACTTTGGGCAAATGAACTGGAGTTTTATCGTGATGAAATCAACATCTACCAAATACACCTGGAGGACGCCATTGTAAGAAATACGAGCCTGCAACAATCAGACAAGGCCGATCATTTTCAAAACCAGTTTGCACGACACAAAGACTTTATTGACCAGCTGGAAAATGAATTAATAGCTGCCGAACAACAAATGGCCACTTATGCCCAAACCGATACTACCATTGACCTCGACGAAGTAATTGTTGCGGATCATTTTCAATTCAAAGAAAGAGTAGAATCTTTCAAAAGGGAATATCAAAACCTTAAAAACGACTTCAAAAGATTTGAAGTAGAATGGATGTAGAAGAAAAAAGCTGATATAAATCATGCTATAACAAAAGTCTGATCAACAGGCACTGAAGGAAGATATAGTTGCTTTACATAAATACAATTTTATGTTTCCAACTGTTTCCATCCGTAGCCTGCATCTTGAATATCAACTGTGGGTTCGTGAGCTGGTCTTTTACAAGGAAGAAATAAAAATCTTTGAAGATCACCTCGAGGCCGTTAATAATAAAAACACAAAGAAAACTGTAAGAGCACAGGTAGAACACTTTCAAAACCAGTTCGTTCTTCAGAAGGAAGTCATTGATATTTTAAAACACAATCTGAACACAAGTGAGAAACAGCTTGCTTCCTTTGTATATGACATGTCAGGTATGGGCCTTGAAAGCATAAAAATGGATAACCATCCAAAGCTGCGTGAGGACATGATCACTTTTAGAAAACTTTATAAAGAATTAAAACAGGATTTCAGGCGTTTCGAATCAGAATGGATGTAAAGCTAACACATTACAAGCGGTGAGCTGCAGAAATGGCTAGCTTCATTGATAAACTTGTAATATAGCAACATGCAAACACAGTTATTTCCTGCTGCTGAAAGAGGCATTAAAGATATAGGCTGGCTAAAAAGTAATTTCTTTTTCAGCTTCAGTGAATATTATCAACCGACCAAATCGGCATTTGGGACCCTTCTTGCTTTCAATGATGATTACGTGGAAGCTGGCAAAGGCTTCGGGATTCATCCGCACATGAACATGGAGATCATTTCCATCATGCTGAACGGCAGTATGAACCATAAAGACAGTATGGGTTATAGTAATATCGTGCACCAGGACTGGGTGCAGATCATGAGTGCAGGCACCGGATTAAGGCATGAAGAATATAACGTTGGCGAAAATGAAGTAAACTTTTTGCAGATATGGATTCAACCAAAACAACAGAACATAAGCCCACGCTACCAGTTCCGTAATTTTCCAAAGGAAAAAAGACGGAATACATTACAAACTATTGTTTCGCCCGAAGAAGGCCTTTCTCACTGCTGGATCAATCAAAATGCCAAACTAAGTTTAGGGTTTTTTGATGCAGGCCACCGGGTTGAGTATAATTTAAACCCTGTAAACAAATGCCTCTTTATTTTTTCTATCAAAGGTTCCATCACAATCTCAGGCAACCACTTGCCGCAAAGAGATGCAATGGGAATCTGGGATACAGGAAAAATTGAAATAGAATGTGCAGAGGTCTGTGAATTTTTAATTATCGAAACACCGATCAACCAGAAATAGTTCCTCGCCCAAATATGGTAAGCTATAGGTCACACATTAATTTCCTGACCGTGAACTTATTTCTAACCTGCCAATTATTACCTCGCTTGTATTTCCACATAACATCATCACAAAAACTTAATTTGTGAAATTATAAAAACGATCTTATGCGAATAGGGCTCACCCTCTTTACTTTATTTTTAATCACAATTACCTCTTATTGTCAGACTGCTATTATTCCTCAACCCGTTAGTGTACAATCAAAGCCGGGGAAGTTTACTATCACTAAAAAGACAGTTATTGCAGCAAGGGATGAAGAAGATAAAAAAACCGCAAAGCTTTTGAACGAATATTTGCAGGAGGTTTATGGGTTCAAATTGGATGTAGATAAACAGGAAGGAAAAAATTATATAAGTTTCACTACAAAAAAATTTATTAAAGCACCCGATAAGGATGCTTACACGTTGAATGTAACAACTAATGGTGTCAGCATGGAAGGAGATACATATGCCGGAACATTTTATGGAATGCAAACCTTGCTGCAATTGTTGCCAGTTGAAGTCGGTGCATCGTTAGCCATTCCTTTGGTTAACATACAGGACTATCCACGGTTTGATTACAGGGGTATGCACCTGGATGTAGGTCGTCACTTCTTCCCTGCTGCTTTTATAAAAAACTATATTGATTACCTGGCCCTGCACAAACTAAATTATTTCCATTGGCATTTAACAGAAGACCAGGGCTGGAGAATTGAAATAAAAAAATATCCAAAGCTCACTACGGTTGGCGCATACAGAAATGGAACCATCATTGGGCGCAATCCCGGAACGGGAAATGACAATACACGTTACGGCGGATTTTACACCCAGGAAGAAGTAAAAGACATTGTTCGCTATGCAGCCGACCGGCACATTACCGTTGTTCCTGAAATTGAAATGCCGGGTCACTCTTCTGCAGCCATAGCTTCTTATCCCTGGTTGAGCTGTTTCCCCGAGGAGGAAACGGTGATTCGCATGCATCCTTCAGAAACAAGTAAAAAAACAACCGGTAAAAAAGTACAGGAAGCGTGGGGCGTTTTTGATGACGTGTATTGCGCCGGTAATGATTCTACTTTTCTTTTTTTACAAAACGTGATAGATGAGGTATTACCCTTGTTCCCATCAAAATATATTCATGTAGGAGGTGATGAATGTCCAAAAGCTAATTGGAAAAGATGTCCTAAATGCCAGGCAAGAATAAAACAATTGGGATTAAAAGATGAGCATGAATTACAGAGTTATTTTATCCAACGGATGGAAAAATATATTAATGAAAACGGAAAAACATTAATAGGCTGGGATGAAATATTGGAAGGCGGCTTAGCACCCAAAGCAGTTGTAATGAGCTGGCGTGGTGAGAAAGGCGGAATAGAAGCTGCCAATCAAAACCATAACGTGATCATGACTCCGGAAAAACCTGTTTATTTCGATCACACACAAACAAAGAATGAAGATTCTCTTGTGATCGGGGGATATAATTCCATTGACGCTGTTTATGCGTATGAGCCTATTCCAAAACAACTTTCGTCAGAAGCGGCAAAATATGTGTTAGGCGCCCAGGCTAATTTATGGACAGAATATATAAGCAATCCCGCCAAAGTACAATACATGATCTTTCCGCGAATGAGTGCTTTATCAGAAGTGTTATGGAGTCCAAAGGAAAAAAAGAGTTGGAACGATTTCGAAAAGCGGTTAGAAACTCAATTCAAAAGATATGATCTATGGAAGGTAAATTATAGCAAGGCTTATTATGATGTGAAGGTTTCGCTTATGCCCACTTCAAATTACCAGGGTTTACAATTAACAGCAGAACCAAGGAACAAGAACGGAACTGTACGTTATGAAGTTGCAGGACAAGCACCTGTAATTTATACAAAGCCGGTTATGATAAATAAGAACAACGACGTGGCTGTAGCTTATTATATGAATAACCGTTTAGTAAACCGGGTTCCTTTATCCATTTCTTTCAACAAAGCCACAGGTAAAAAAATTTCCATTACTAACACACCCAATGAAAGGTACCCCGGACAAGGCGGTGCTTTCAGTTTGGTAAATGGTGTGTATTCAAGAAAAGGCCTTAGCCATCCTGACTGGCTGGGTTGGATTGGCGATGACCTGGAAGCTACCATTGATCTTACTAAGAAAGATGATTTTTCTTCTGTCAAAATTCATACAAACGAACAAAATGGTAGCCGGATTTATTTGCCACAATATGTGGAAGTGTTGACTTCCAATGACGGTCAGAATTTTACTTCAGTCGGCAAGTCAAATGAGTTTGTAAAGGACACTTTAACTATGGGTTGGATTACGGTTACATTTCCGGCACAATCTGCCCGGTACCTTAAAGTGCTTGCAAAAAATTATGGTATGATACCAGATGGCAAACCAGGAGCCGGCAACAAAGCATGGCTAATTATTGACGAAATACAAGTTGATTGATTTGCTTTTCAATTGCTGTAGTAGCCTTAGAAATTAATAATGTTTATATTCTTCGCTTGCCACTAGGATAACGAACCAATTCTTTTATTGCTTGATCAGAATAGTGGGAGTTTTCTTCATCAAAGCCAATCTCCTTAGGATATACATTTTTTCACAACAATGCCATGCTTCATAGAATTGCCAAACGATGAAGGGAGTGACACAACAAACGCTGATAGCAGTAACAATGTTTGTCAAAAAAAACATTCAACTTTTGTTCTATGTCATAACAGTTCCATCAAATCATTTCATGTCTTTATCTTTATCCCGTTTAAGTAAACCTGGCATAACCAATGACCGATAATAATTTAATCGACGCTTTTGAGAGAATTCCAGTTAAAATTTTTCCCGATGCTAAAGAAGGATCGAAATATGCAGCGGCTGAAATTGCCCGGCTGATCCGCGATAAACAATCACGAAATGAAAAATGTGTTTTAGGACTTGCTACCGGTTCTACCCCAAAGAATGTTTATGCAGAACTGGTACGATTACACAAAGAAGAAGGGTTAAGTTTCAAAAATGTAGTCACCTTTAACCTTGACGAATACTATCCGATAGAAAAAGACGCCTGGCAAAGTTATAACGCTTATATGCACCGTCTTTTGTTTGATCATATAGACATCGACAACAATAATATTCATATTCCTAACGGGCAATTGCGGAAAGACGAGATCAAAAAACATTGCGTAGAATATGAACGCCAGTTAGAAGAGGCAGGAGGAATAGACCTCCAGGTTCTTGGTATTGGTAATAACGGGCACATCGGTTTCAACGAACCGGGTTCAAGCATACATTCCAAAACAAGGTTGATCAACCTCGAAAACAATACACGGTTGTCAAACGCTTATGAATTTGCCAATATTTCAGACGTGCCCCGGCTGGCTTTAACCATGGGTATAAGCACCATTCTAAAAGCCAAACGGATTGTTCTTTTAGCGTGGGGCCCAACCAAAGCTCCGGTCGTACAAAGGTCAGTTGAAGGACATGTAACTGAGAGTGTGCCTGCCAGCTTATTGCAACAACACAGCGACTGTACTTTTATTATTGATCAAGTTGCGGCGTCTGAGCTCACCCGTTTCAAGTCCCCATGGCTTACAGGTGAAATTGAATGGACATCAAGGATGATAAAAAAGGCCGTTGTCAACATGGCTTTGAAACTAAACAAACCGATTCTTTCCTTAACCAATAATGACTACAACGAATTTGGCCTGGGCGACCTGATTGTTGAAGAAGGTGACGCCTACGAGATTAACCTGCAGGTTTTTTATATGATGCGGGATACTATAACAGGATGGCCGGGAGGCAAGCCCGATGCTCACTTACCTACACACCCCGAGCGGTCAGAACCTTATCCTAAAAGAGTGATCATCTTCTCCCCTCACCCTGATGATGACATTATAAGTATGGGTGGAACTTTTCAGCGACTGCATGACCAGGGACACGATGTGCATGTGGCCTACCAAACGTCAGGAAATATTGCGGTAACCGACGAATTTGTTACCCGCTTTCTCGACTTTGCTGTAGGCTTTGAAGAAATAGCAGGCATTAACAATGACAAGTCCGAAAAGATCTTTGAAGAAGTACGTAACTACTTGTCCCGAAAAAAAAACAACCAGGTAGATACAACACAAATACGGGCTATTAAAGGATTGATCAGGCAATGCGAAGCAAAAGCAACCTGTCGTTATATAGGAATACCAGAATCAAATATCTATTTTCAAAACCTTCCTTTTTATGAAACGGGAACTATTGAAAAAAAACCAATGAGTGAAGAAGACATAAGGATCACAATAGATTTATTGCGTCAACTAAAACCCCAACAAATATTCTGCGCGGGGGATCTGGCTGATCCGCATGGAACCCATAAAGTATGTTTGGATGTAGTGCTGGAATCGCTGAGCAGAATAAAAGCTAAAGGCGAAAATTGGGTGAACCACTGCTGGCTATGGTTGTACAAAGGTGCCTGGCAGGAATGGAATATTGATGAAATAGAAATGGCTATACCTATGAGTCCCGACCAGGTACTAAAAAAACGCTATGGGATTTTCATTCACCAGTCGCAAAAAGACATGGTGCCATTCCAGGGAAGCGATTCAAGGGAATTTTGGCAAAGGGCGGAAGAAAGAAATGCAGCCACGGCTAACTTATATGCACAGCTCGGTCTTACACACTATGCAGCAATGGAAGCATTTGTAAGATGGAACTATTGATTTTCCTTAAATAAATTTTAAAACTCCGGCCATTATGCCCGCCTTGCCCTTTTATAGGCCCGATTTTTTATTTTCGTAAACTGAATGGAAGTAACAACATCCTTTAAAGAACTAACATGGAACGATACTATGAAGGATGAGTCCTTCAAAGTCAAGTTGTACATTGGCATAGCCTTGCTGCTCACGGTATTAATCAGCTTCCCATTTTTTTTCCAATATATTGAGTTGCGCGAAGGCCAGGTCTTAGACGATATAGTTCTTGATCAAATCACAGCACGGGATGTATCTGTTCCTATCTTCACCATTATATGGGCTACCACCTTGCTCATTTGTATCCGTAGCATACAAAGTCCTGCCTTTTTCGTAACTGTTATGTATGCATTTATCCTGCTGTCTGTAAGCCGCTTTTTTACTATCTATTTTGTACCATTAAATCCTCCCGACGGACTAATTCCTTTGATTGACCCCATCAGCAACAGTTTCTATGGTAAATCGTATGTAACGAAAGATCTTTTTTACTCTGGTCACACGGCTACACAATGTCTATTTTTTTTGTGCTTTCGTCGAAAATTTGATAGGTACATTGCACTTTTCTGTACTATTGCAATCGGTGTTTTAGTACTGGTTCAGCATGTTCATTATACAATTGATGTTTTAGCTGCACCGGTTTTTGCCATCATTTGCTTTTTGATCGCAAAGAAAATAGTAAATTCGAAGCCAATATCAATAATAGAACCAATTGAACGTTAAGAGATTAGTGAAGATTGGTCGATTGTTTTTAACTCAAATTGCCTTTTGGCAGGTTTTTAAAAAGTACAAACCATGAACAAGCTGCAGGTCCCGCACTTCACTCTTACGAATAAACTAACTCAGGAACAACAACACTTTTTTGATAAAAACGGGGTGATCATTTTCAAGAAGTTCATCAGCCGCGAAATGGTTGACGTTTTTATTAAAGAAACGCAAAGATTGGAAAAGGAATGGCTAGATGCAGGCACGGAAAAGGTAAACGGAATTCCTTTAAAATTTGGCAAGGATGAGAACGATAAAAGGGTCATCCAAAGACTTTGTTTTATATCGAAATATAGCCCGGTTATTCATGAATTTTTACAAGAACCCCGCTTCCAGGCTTTACTGGATCTTGTAAAACCGTACGAAGGCCGTATAGGCGAGGATGAAAAAGACGGTCTTGTTCTCAATAATTATATCAGAACTCCCAATAGCGCCTTTTCCCAAATGGGGTGGCATACCGATAGCCCGCGCGACCTTTTTATGGGGCAACGCATCATGCCCATGTTAAATGTAGGCATCCATTTAGATACGGTTCCTTTCGAAAATGGCGGTCTTCGTTTTTTACCAGGTACCCATAAACAAGGGATGCTTCGCTTGCTGTTTGGCAAAAAATATTTTATCGATCACAGACCTGATCCAAGGGAAGCTGGGTTAGACATTGACGCTGGTGACCTTACTGTTCATGATGGCCGTTTATGGCACAGGGTACAACAGTCGCCTTATTATGGTGAGAAAAGCAGGCGCCGTGTAATGTATGTACCTGTAGTGACAGGTAAGTACATGCCCAAAGACAAAAACAGCAAGACGCCTTTCTATCATAGGTTTGCTTCCACTGTTCAGAATTAATCAACACTTATGTCATTTGCTTTAATAACCGGTGCCAGTAAGGGCATAGGAAAAGCTATTGCCCTGCAATTGGCTTCCCAAAAAAAAGATTTGCTTTTAATAGCCCGTAACGAGGCCCAACTGCAGGAACTTTGCGCACAGGTACAAAAAGAATTTGGCGTGAAAGCCCATTATCTGGCCCTCGACCTTTCTCAAAAAGATGCAGCCAAAAATGTTTGGGAGTGGTGCCGTCAAAATAATTATATCGTTGACGTTTTGGCAAACAATGCTGGTTACGGGCTAAGCGGTGCATTTGATAAATATTCCCTGGAAGAGCACCTGAACATGATGCAGTTGAACATGAATGTGGTGATAGAACTCACCTATTATTTTCTACCCCAATTAAAACTACAACCGAAAGCCTACATACTTAATATAGCTTCTTCGGCTGCCTACCAGGCTGTGCCGTTCTTAAGTTTATACGCGGCCTCCAAATCTTTTGTATTGCAGTTTTCCAGGGGCTTACACTATGAACTGGTGAATACCAATGTGTCGGTTACCTGTGTTACTCCGGGCGCCACGGATACCAATTTTGTTGACCGGGCAAACATTGGAGCAAAAGGATTGGAACTAGCCA
>DAIQPL010000017.1:0-8160 GCA_036787395.1 Flavisolibacter sp.
AAATTGATTAAGGTGCACGGAGGTGCTCTCTCTCCTTCCTTTCATCATGGCAACCATCCGTCTAACGACGTTTATTCTTATACTCAGAAAAGGATCATTGCCCAAAAAGCTGCGTCACTTTTGAAAGATGGAATGTTTGTGTTGACGGGCGGAGGTACTACCATTATTGAAATGGCGAAAACTTTGTCTTCGGAACTGCACGCAACGTTTATCTCAGGTAGCATACCTGCTATATATGAATACATGAACCACCCCAATATTGATGTTATTGTTATTGGAGATAAAATTTCAAAGAATTCCAAAATTACCGTTGGTCTGGAAGCCATTTCGCGTATCAGGCAGCTAAGGACCGATTTATGTTTTTTAGGCATCAATGCAATTAATTTGGACAATGGAGTGTCTGATAATGATTGGGAGGTTGTTCAGATCAAGAAAGCAATGATTGAATCGTCCCAAAAATTGGTTTGCCTGACCATCGCCGAAAAAATAAATTCGCAACAACCCATACAGGTTTGCGACATAAAAAAAATTGATACACTAATAACTGAACTACCTCCTGACGACCCGCTTTTAGAACCTTATATAAAAGCAGGCATCAGGGTATTATAATGATCCCTATCCTTACAAAAACCAGGAACAAAAGGTACTCTTGAATCAAATTTTTTATTGCACAATTAAAGTTTAAAATGCTTATCATGAGAAAAAGTCTTTGTCTAATGCTCCTAAGCATGGGACTGTTATTTGACCTTTCTGCATTTGCCCAACAGCGGCAAATTTCAGGTATCATTATGGCTGAAGATGGAAATAGGCCATTGCAGGGAGTGACGGTTCAAAATCGTCAAACCAATCAAAGGACACAAACCAATAGTGTTGGCTCTTACACAATTGCTGCACAACCGGGTCAACAGCTTGTATTCAGTTTTGTGGGTTATGCCTCACACACGGTAACTGTTGGAGCGGATCAGTCAAACATCAGCTTCCTTCTACAGCCCGAAGAAAGGCAGATGGACCAGGTAGTTGTTACGGCTTTAGGTATTAACAGGTCTAAACGATCATTGGGCTATGCTGCCAGTGATGTTAAAGGAGCTGATCTTGCCCAAACGCAAAGAGATAATTTTATAAATGGATTGGCTGGGCGGGTTCCCGGCGTAACAATAAGCGGGACCAGCGGGATGCCTGGGAGCTCCACTTCTGTTCAATTAAGAGGTGTGAACTCTCTTAGCGGTAGTAACCAGCCATTATTTGTGATTGACGGGTTGCCAGTAAATAACCAAACTTTCAATGCGAATACAATGGTGATGCAAACTGAAAACCGCACCGTTGACTTCAGTAATAGAATTTCAGATTTAAATCCTGAAGACATTGAAAGCCTGACAATCCTGAAAGGTCCCGAAGCAGCTGCTCTTTACGGAATTGATGCTGCAAATGGAGCCATTGTTATCACTACTAAAAAAGGAAAAGCCGGTCGGGGAAGTCTGAGCTATTCTTATAATTATGGAATTGAAAAGGTGGGCAATTTGCCTGATGTACCTCATGTTTACAACAGAGGCAATAATGGTATACTAAATCTGAATGCTTTAAGTACAGTTACATATAATTTTTCGCCTCTTTATTTTGGACCCAGATATGGTGCTTCGACTACGTTCTATGACAATTTGAACAATTTTTTTCGTCAAGGTTCTGTGCAAAAGCATAACCTTTCTTTTGAAGGTGGTTCTACAGGCTACACTTATCGATTGTCAGGTTCCTATAGTACAAGAGAGGGCGTAGTTCCTTCAACCAGGTACGATCGTTTAAATATATCATTAAGCGGAACTGCGCAATTGTTTAAAAATTTCAGAGCAGAAACCAACCTACAATATATAAGCACAAAAAATAAAAAGGTATCCAAAGGTGCAAATAGTTTTTACCTGTCGTTGCTAAGTTATCCTGCAGATGTTGATATGACTAATTATTTAAACGCCACAGGTTCCCGATCTAAACTTACTACTGCAACAACAGAAATTGAAAATCCTCTATTCGATGTAAATAAAAATCAACTTGATGATAAAGGTAACCGTGTCATTTCAAACCTTAGCTTCGTTTATGATCCATTGGCCTGGCTATCTTTAACTGGAAGGGTAGGCATTGATGTGGCAGGAAATGAATACAGAATTCTCTATCACCCGGAAGCAAATCCGAGAGGAAACTTTGGTAACACTAATGGAAGTATTGACCTTAGTAATCAAACGAACCGCATTATCACTGTTACTTATTTTGCACAGCTAAAGAAAAACTTCATGGACAATAAATTCAGAACCACACTTCGTGTTGGTAGTGCTGTCTATGATTACGATGACAGAACTTTTGCAAGTCGTGGGGAGAATTTCCTGGATCCAAATTTTAACTCGGTAAACAATACTACCAACACCACTCAAAGGAATAAATCAGTATTTGCTAAAAAAAGAGTGGTGGGAGCTTTTGGTGATTTCAACGTAAACTATAACAACGTTGTTTACGTGACCGCCACTGGAAGAAATGACTGGACTTCAACTTTACCGCCTAAAAACAATTCCTTTTTCTACCCCTCTGTAAGTACTTCGATTGTGTTTTCCGAACTTTTAAAAAATTTATCCATTGTAAACTTCCTGACAATGGGCAGGTTAAGAGCTTCTTTAGCCCAGGTAGGAAAAGATGCGAATCCATATGCCACCAATCCGGCTTTAGAAGCTCAAGGTACAACAGGTGGTGGCTATTCTTATGGATTTACCGCTCCCAATCCCTTCCTTCGCCCTGAGAAAGTTACTTCCAAGGAAATTGGGTTAGAACTCCAGTTCTTTAAAAACAGGCTAAGTTTAGATGCGGCTTATTATAAAAGCAAAAGTGTTGACCAGATTATAAACGGCCTCAGAATCAGTTATGGTACGGGCTTTATTCTTAAAAACGTTAATGGTGGTGAATTAGAAAACTGGGGAACTGAATTATTATTAAGAGGCACTCCAATCCAAAGCAAAAACTTTACCTGGGATGCGTCTGTTAATTTTACTAAAACAGACAGTAAGTTGACGAGAATGCCGGAAGGGGTTTCTGAATATTATAATTCGGACACATGGCTCCTTGGGAATGTCAGGAATGGCGCTCGTTTAGGAGGGTCACTAACTACACTAACAGCAATCAGGCAATATCAATATAATAATGCGGGGCAGCTTTTAATAAATCCAACATCTGGTTTGCCTGTTACCAGTGACGCTACTACCGCCTGGTTTGTTGCAGGCGACCGTAATCCTGATTTTAAAATGGGCATATCAAATAGTTTCACCTATAAGGGGCTTAATCTTAACTTCCTTTTTGACATAAAGAAAGGAGGAGATGTTTTTAATGGAACGGGTCTTTATTTATACAATCTTGGTCTTCATCAACGGTCAATTACAGACCGGGAGACTCCTTTAACATTCAATGGCGTCTTAAGAGATGGATTAGAAAACACTTCGAATCCAACCAAAAATAATATTACCATCATCCCATACTACAACAATTCATTCTATAGTGGTTCTATCATTGACCAGGAATTCATAGAAAGAGATGTTAATTGGGTGCGGTTGCGGGATATCACATTAACCTATCAACTGCCTACAGCATGGTTGAGTAAAAACAAATTATTTAAAACTGCTTCCATTGGAATTACTGCCACAGATCTATACATGTGGACAAATTATACCGGTGGTGATCCGGGTGTAAATGGAACTACAGTGGCTACAGGAGGTAGTGGCAGCATGGGAATAGACTATGGAAACTTACCCATTCCCAAAAATTTCAACTTTAATGTTCGCATTGGATTATAAAATAAACCTTATAAAAATGAAAAAACGGTTTCTATATCTCCTATTGTCATTCGGAATTATATCAACAGGATGTAAAAAATACCTGGATGTAAATGATAATCCGAATGGGCCTGCAACTGCAGATCCTGCTTTATACCTGCCATCGATTCAAAATAACGCAGCTCTTGGAATTCAATTTGATGCGAGAGGCCTTGGTCCAATTGTGCAAAATTTTGTTTTAAACAGCACGGGTCTCACATTTTCACCATTTGAACAACACGGGTATTTTGCTGCCAGTGATGTTGGAGGTGATCTATGGAGAAACGTTTATTGGAAAGGCGGTCAAAATACTCAAGATGTCAAAAATCAGGCTACTGCCCAAAAAAAATGGGACATCCTTGGCTCGATCATGGCTTTGGAAGCATGGAGTTGGCAAAATCTCACAGATTATCACGGCGAAATCATTGTAAAGGAAGCCTATGATCCTTTAAAAAACACGTTCAATTATGATTCGCAGGACACAGTTTACGCAATAGTAAAGAGAGAGTTATTAGACGCTATTGGTCAGTTAGAAAAAACCAATGATGCAGTTGGTTCTCCCCTTTTCTCAAAATTTGACTTAATATACAAGGGCAACAGAGATAAATGGAAAAAATTTGCATATGCACTTCTGGCAATAAATGCTCATCACCAGATTAAAAAGGCTAATTATAATCCAACTGAAGTCATAAATTATATTGACCAATCCTTTACCAGTAATGCAGATGACGCTTTAGTTCCGTTTACGGGAAGCAATTCAACAGACGCTAATTTTTTTGGTCCAAGAAGAGCAAATATGCCAAACTATTTGCAGTCTGCTTTTACAGTTCGTTTAATTGATGGAACAGTTTTCACTGTTCCGGACCCGCGCCGCTATATTATCCTGACTCCTTCGAATGATTCAGTATATAGAGGAGTAGCACCTTTTACCGGGCAGTCTACGGCAGTGGCAGAAAGTAAAACGGGAGTTAAAAACATTTGGGGAGCCATCTCGGGGGTAACTCCTGGTATAGGAACAGGTAAGTACTTGTTCAAAGATGATGCACCTTTTCCACTAGTTACATACTCAATGCTTCAGTTCATTAAGGCAGAAGCTGCATTAAAGAAAGGCGACCCAGCCGTTGCATTGGATGCTTATAAAAAAGGAATCAACGCCAGCCTTGATTTTGTAAGAAAAGGAGCTACTGCTCCCGGTTCTTCTGTATCAGGAGGAGCTTATGCATTTAGTTCGGATGCCACTGCAAATGCTCAGTTCGATTCTTTAAGAACAATTTTTTTAAACAACCCGGCGGTGATACCTACCTCTGCGGCTAATTTGACCATCCAACAAATTATGCTTCAAAAATATATTGCCCTTTGGGGTTATGGGTTCATTGAAACGTGGGTGGACTTAAGGAAATTTGACTATGACCCTGCTGTTTTCCTTACTTTTCAGCTGCCCACAACATTATTCAATGCAAACAACGGAAAACCTGCATATCGGGTCAGACCGCGATACAATTCTGAATACATTTGGAATGTTGAGGCGTTAACAAAGATTGGTGGGTTTGAACCTGATTACCATACAAAAAAAATGTGGATACAACTTCCTTAATTAACAAGTAATTATTATGAAAAAAATAATATCCGGTTTGGTCATTTTGGTAACGATTGTTATGTCTTGTGATAAGACGGACACCATACCAGAACGATACACGGCAATTCCCGGTGCCAATACCAACATAAAGTTTTTAAACATGTCACCGGGGTCACCACAGGTAAATTTCTTTGCAAACAGTACTAAAGCTTCGGCGATTGCTTCTGCAAGCTCAGGCGCTGAAGCAGGGATAATCTACAATTCAGCTTATCCTGCTCCCATTGGCTATGCTACTCTGCCTTCCGGCTCTATAAAGATAGATGCCGTTGTTCCGGCAGCTTCTACTGTAATGCCTGGCGCAACTATCATGAGTACAACACAGCCATTTGATGCAGCTAAGTTTTACACTTTGGTTATGCTTGATACCTTTACAAAAGCCACTCCTTTAGTTGTTCAAGACGATCCAACAGTGCCGGATGCAACAAAAGCTTACTTCAGAGTTGCAAATTTCCTTGCAAGTGCACCTGTTAAAGTTGAAATATCGAAAACAAGCGCCGGCTACCCTTATTCTAAAACATTTGCCAGTCTTGGTTCAAAGACAGTTTTGGCCTACGATTCATTGGGTGCCGGTTCTGGACAAATATATAAGATACTCCTAAGGAATGCTGCAACTGATGCAAGATTGGATTCCATTATAAACTTTACTCCTGCAATGGCAAAGAAATATACATTCTATGTAAGGGGTGGCGTTGCTACGACGGGCACTACAAGACCACTCATTGGTTCTTATACCAATTTCTAAAGTATCAACTAATGAAATGAATAAAAAGCTGTTTGAAAGAGCAGCTTTTTATTTAAAACATAGAGTTGGATGCAAATAACTTTTCCTGAAATTACACGCTGTTCCCAAAAAACATATACGCCAGCAATATCGACGTAACAATCCCCACTAAATCTGCCAGCAACATGGCTCCGGCTGCATACCTTGTGTCTTTAATAGAAACAGCTCCAAAGTAAACAGCAATGACATAAAAAGTAGTGTCAGAAGAACCCTGTAGTATACAGGCCAACCTGCCTGCAAATGAATCAGCGCCGTATGCTTTCATAGTGTCGATCATCATTCCTCTGGCGCCGCTGCCACTCAATGGTTTGATCAATGCTGTAGGTAAACCGTCTACAAAGCGGGTATCTGTTCCCATTGCAGCAAACAGGTTTTTCATACCTAAGATCACGGCATCAAATGTTCCACTGGTACGTAGTAAACTTATTGCTACCAGCATACCTACTAAGTAAGGAATGATCCTCACGGCGGTTTCAAATCCTCCTTTCGCTCCTTCCACAAAAGCATCGAATATGTCTATTTTTTTGTATAGTGCACCCAGGAGGATTGCAAAGAAAATAACAAGAATAAGTGCATTGCTCCATAGCGCTGAAAAAGACTGCACATCATCTGCTCTTAACCTGGTTAGATAGGTAACCAATAATGCAATGAGTGCCGATATTCCCCCTATCCAGCCAAGAATGACGGGTTGAAAAACATTGATCTTTTGTTTGAAAGAAACAATGAGCATGGCGGCAATGGTAGCTACAAACGTAGCAATCATGCAGGGAATAAAAATGTCAGTTGGATTTGCTGCAGCAGGTCTTACCGCCGCTCTTGCGGCGATGATGCTTACCGGTATGAGTGTTAACCCCGAAGCATGCAAGCAAAGGAACATGATCTGCGCATTGGAAGCTCTTTCTTTATTGGGATTAATTTCCTGGAGGCTTTGCATAGCCTTAAGACCAAAAGGCGTTGCAGCATTATCGAGACCCATCAGGTTGGCAGAAAAATTCATCATCATGTGCCCCATGGCCGGATGATTTTTAGGTAACTCGGGGAACAATCTTGAAAAAAAGGGTCCGATAATTTTTGAAAGCACTCTTATCCCTCCTGCTCTTTCTGCTATGCTCATAAAGCCCATAAATAGTCCCATAATGCCAATAAGGCCAATAGCAATGGTAACAGCGGTTTTACAGGTTTCAATAATGCCATCTGCATTTTGAATTTGGAAATATTGTAATCTCCCATCAACAGTTCTCACAACCGAAGAATTGCCTTGCTGAAGTGTTTTGTTGAAATCTAATTGTTGGAGTTGGGCTGAAGAAAATATTGTAGTGTCAACTTTTCTAAGCCTAATTGTGTCCCCGCTTTTTCCCGTAACCATTGAACTGAACAATACCTTGTTGTCCGTTCCAATAATTCTGATTGTTGCTACTAATACCGCTATAATGATAAATGCCGACCATATCCTGCTTAATGCCATAGAAAGGTTTAAGGTTTTAAGTTTAAGGTTTAAGTTTTAGGTTGGATAAAGCTTTTGCCTTTTGGGTTTGAAGTTAAACGTTTCATTTTGAAATAGGCAGGGGTGAATACTTATCTTTGCGCCCCGAAATGAGTGGGCAATTGGCATTGGTGATGAAATAAGCTCACATGCTGAAGTGTGCGACGCAAGGGACGATGAGAGTTGTTACCGGAGTTGGTAACAAAAAACTTTAAACGACAAACTATAAACTGATCATGGCTTTACAAGCAGGAATTGTGGGACTACCCAATGTAGGAAAATCAACTTTGTTTAACGCGGTAAGCAACAGTGCTAAAGCGCAGGCAAGTAATTACCGGTTTTGTACTATTGACCCAAACGTAGGCCTGGTAGATGTGCCGGACGAACGTTTGACAAAGCTGGCGGAATTGGTTCAACCAAA
>DAIQPL010000017.1:8260-28556 GCA_036787395.1 Flavisolibacter sp.
TGATAGTGATGAACAATAATATTGAAGCGCAAATAGCTGAAATGGAAAATAGCGAGGACCAGCACATGTTTATGGAAGAATACGGGATGAAAGAACCTGCACTAAACCGGTTGATCCGCTCTGCTTATAAACTGTTGAATCTTCAAACCTATTTCACAGCTGGTGTCCAGGAAGTGAGAGCATGGACCATTCATGAAGGATGGAAAGCACCGCAGGCAGCCGGCGTTATTCATACCGATTTTGAAAAAGGATTTATTAAGGCTGAAGTGATCAGCTATGATGATTTTGTAAAATACGGCTCAGAAGCAGCTGCAAGAGAAGTAGGAAGATTAAGAATTGAAGGAAAGGAATACGTGGTAAAAGATGGAGATGTAATGCATTTCAGGTTTAATGTTTAATATCTGGTGTTCCTAAATGAAAAGTTAGAACAACGCTCTTATCGCTGCTCTTCCAATGTGCACCGTTCTTGCATCACCAGCTTGTCGGCCTTCATATTGGAAGTTTAATTCAATGTTGTTGAGTAAACGTTTGGTTAGCTCTATTGACCACAAGTAGTTGCTCCCCGGTAATAATCCATCAAGCATAATATAACTTACAGTAGTATTAGCGGGATAATTGTAGCTAATGTTGTTGTACGTGAATTTTGCGTTGATAGAACTATTCTGCAATACATTGTATTTTGTCTCCAGGTTCATAGCGTTGGAAAACGATTTCTCTCCCCCGTATTGAGGCTTATTCTTCTTTTCTTCATACCGGTAACTTGTTTGAATTCTAAATACGGTTCCTTTAACGTAAGAAATCCTCGGCTCTGCATTATATATATCCAACTCATAGTTCCTGTTGTCGAAGTTAGGAGTGTAAAGAGCATTTAATCCTTTTTTGGCATTCACATCAAACGTAATGGATGAACTAAGGTTCCATCGCAGTTTTGTGATCCAATCATCCAGCTTCCTGCTTTCATAACCATAAGTCAATAAAGCCTTGCCTGTATTTTGCAGGTTGCTGATATCAAGCCCCCACCTACTTGAAAAGCGATTAAAAGAAAGGGTATTTAAAAAAGCAGTATTAAGCGTTAATAGTGCGGTATCGTTAAGTCCATACTTGAAAGGGTTGAATTCAAAGTCACCTTTGGCAATGGACTTTTTGGTTATTTGCATGGACGTCTGCAAATTAAACCGGGCTATAAACCTGGCAAAGCCATGAAGGTCTGACCGGTTTAGAACTGCTTTAGGATTGAAATTAAAACTGTAATTGAGTGTTGTATAGGCTGCCTTCGTAAATTGATTGGTTGGTATAAAGATGCGGATAAATTTTGCCTGGTCCTGGAATAAGGCAATTTCGAATTCATTCAACTGTTGTATACCATCATTATTATAATCATTCCAGGTATATTCACCCTGCCCGGCAGGTACTTCCAGGTAAGCAAAGTCCCTGCGCTGTTCCTGGCCTGTTCCTAATTCATACAAAACGTTACCGGTTACTAACCCTTTCCATTCATTAATTAGATATTCAGTTCTACCTAAAATAGTTCTATCATCGTTTTGCCTTGACACAGTTTTATCGTACACCTTTAACACACGATAAGTAGCATTAAATAAAACCTGGTGATGACTACTTTGCAATAAATCTGCTGTAAAATTTATATTATTGCTCCTGTCGCCCTTGATTAATTGCTTCGTGGTTGGATACTTATCCGAACGGGTAAAGAAGGTGAGGCCGTATTTATTTTTTTTACTCTCGTCCGATTTTAAATAAGCTGTATAGGTATCAAATGAAAAGCTAAGAGGAGACAAGCTGTCCTTGAAATTACTTTTGACTTCATTCTTTTCCAAAGCGTATTTAAAACCCAATCGTAAGGAGGCCAGGCGCTTCAATTGTTTACTCAGATCAATAACAGGCCTTATATACTTTCCCTTGTTAAACGCGGTATTAAAATCAGTAACGGCTAATTGATTATTAAAAGTCCATCCCACGAGGCTTGTTGAGTGCTGTATAATGTTTTGATATCCTTTATAATTGTCGCTACGCTGATAGGTCATAAACTGGTATGTAACACCTTGGTTGTTCTTGTCTTTTAAGCCAGTTGAAAAGCGAACGATATTTTCAGTGGCAGGGTTTAATGCCAATGGCAATCCCCAATCTCTTGTAAACTCAATATAGCGCAGGCGTTCTAACGGTTTGAACTTTTGATCTACATATTCCACATCAATATTAGTAGTTAATTGCAATTTCCTGGCGGCGCTTAATTGAGTGGTATTTGTATACTGAACGCGGGCGGCGATACCTTTATCATCTCCATCATTTTTAGAAGAGAACGTATTGACATCATAATTGCTTAATGCAAATTCGGTTTTTAGAAGGTTGTTTTTATCTATCTGGTAATCGGTGCCAAAGCTAATAAGCTGTTGTTTTTTTGGCGTTACTAATATCATGACAGGTTCAAAGCGTCCTTGTTTTATACCATTAACGGGAGCTATAAATCGAAATACTTTTCCGTTGGAGCCGTTAAAATCCGGGATGTAGTTTCCTCTCCCCTCTCCCAGGTCGCTAAACGACAAGGAATATAGGGCTACAGTGTCATCCACGGAATACCGATAAAAAGAATCCAAAAGGGAACTGCTGGTATCATATACCTTCTCGTATAGGATCTTATTGGTTGCGAATGTGTCCTGTGCAACCGCCGGGTATAATGCTTTGTTGATACTGTCTCCTACTTCAAATAAAAATTGCTTTTGTCTTGCATCCAGCGTTTGATTGATCTGCGAATTTTTTGCATCGCTATTGTTGAAAGCACTGACGCGTAATTTCAATTTGTTGTTTACGTTTACTTCCTGGTAGAGGTATAAATTAGCATTCAGATAATTTCTGTCGGCATATTCAAATTCGATCTGGATGCGGGAATCTTTAGTGATCATTCGCTTCGGCATGAAGGTTACCTCGGCAGTATTATAATTGATGATGTAATCCCCGTCTTCTCCTCTTTGCAACAACTCGCCATCTAAGTAAACTCTTTCCGTATTCGCCAGTACAATAAAGAAGAATTCGTTGTTGGCGCCCGTTAGCCTGTAAGGGCCCTGGTTACCCTCAAGACCCGGGTTGGTTGTACGATCAATAATATTGCGGGTAAATTTCCCTTTGGCAATTGAGCCGCTAACTAAGGTGGTTGATTGAAGTGAAGGGGAAATTTTATTGGTTGTTTGAAAAGAGATTCCTTGCAGCCTTTTATAAAAGTTCAAAAAATACATATTGTTTTGGCGAATGTCAATATCACCTAAATTCAGCTGCCAGTTCTTTTTTTTGAATTGCAAAAATACCTGGTCAAATTCATTAAGCTGTTGTGTTGTGCCATCTGGTTGAATGGGAATATTGTTATCTGTCAATGCAGCTGCAATTTCTATGCTGTCTTTCAGCATGCCATTTATCTGCAATTGGAAAGTAGAGTTCACAACTGCGTCTTGATTATTGCCAAAAGAAAGCGCTCTTCCAAAACTTCCATTGTATTGAATGTTTCCAAAATCAAAGATTCCTTTGGAAGTGGCATCATTGGCGTTGAACTCGTACGGCGCCATGTAAAAGTTATTGATGACACTATCATAGCTCATTCGCTGTACAACGGAATTAAGCTTATAAGGAAACACACGGTAAGTAATGAGTATACTATCAGTTACTGGTTTAACCTTCCAATATAAAATGGCCTTAACAAAATCGAGCCGGTAAGTAGAAGTATCACTTTGAGCAATAGAAAAAGTTTTAGGAATGATACTAAGAGTGTCTAATAAAACACTATCCGCCAGAACAGCAATTTTTTTGACACGGAAGTTTGATTGGGGAACTGCTTGCAAAGGAACCTGAGCCCTGCCTTCCACAGCAAAAACAGTTAGTAGGATAAAAATTGGTATACGGCTCAGAAGCTTCAATAGTTAGGTCTTTCAGGAACAATAAAAATGCTACTTTTTAACGGCTAAACATAGCAATAATTGTTAAACACAGGTAAGATTACTAAGTAAAGACACAAAAAAAGCTCCATTTGGAGCTTTAAGGTAGATATGACATATTATTTTTCTGTGGAAAGCCCTGCCAGAAGGTAATCCTTATGCATTCGGGAGATGTTGGTTATAGAAATCTCCTTTGGACAGACAACCTCACACGCACCTGTAAATGTACAGCTTCCAAATCCCTCTTTGTCCATCTGTGCCACCATACTTAGTACGCGGTTTTTGCGTTCAGGTTGGCCTTGTGGCAATAAGCCCAGGTGAGAAATTTTGGCAGCCATGAATAATGATGCCGACGCGTTTTTACAAGCTGCCACACAAGCTCCACAAGCGATACAGGCGGCAGCGGCAAAAGAAGCATCTGCCTTATCTTTTTCAACAGGAATGGAGTTTCCATCAACGGCGTTGCCCGTATTGACAGAGATAAAACCACCTGCCTGTATGATCCTGTCGAAAGAGTTACGATCTGTAACAAGGTCTTTTATAACCGGGAATGCGTTTGCTCTCCAGGGTTCTACTACAATAGTATCGCCATCTTTAAAGGCCCGCATATGCAGTTGACAGGTAGTGGTGGCATGCCATGGTCCATGGGGACGGCCATTGATGTGCATAGAGCACATTCCGCAAATGCCTTCGCGACAATCATGGTCAAAGGCGATAGGGTCTTTACCCTCCCGGACTAAACGTTCATTCAACACATCAAACATTTCAAGAAAAGACATTTCAGATGAAATATCTCTTACTTCGTATGTTTCAAATCTTCCCTGACTACTCCTGTTTTGTTGACGCCATACTTTCAGCGTCAGGTTCATGTTATAATGTTCCATTCTAAAAATTTGAGAATTTGGCGATTTGACAATTTGAAAATGCAAATCCTCCCAAATAAAATTTCTAACTGTTTTTTAGGAAGCAATAATTTTAGAAAGTATTCATATAATTTCATCTACACATTTCTCATAATCAAAATTTGAATGTTGGTGGTTTGCTTATCTTTTTAAATTACCACATTTCAAATTTTAAAATTACTTGTAACTTCTTTGGCTCGGTTTCACCACATCATACATCAAAGGTTCTTTATGTACCTGCCATTGATATTCCGGCCCAAATTCCCATGCAGCTACATACATGAATTCTGCATCATGACGAAGCGCTTCCCCATCTTCAGTTTGATGCTCTTCACGAAAATGACCACCACAGCTTTCACTTCTATGTAAAGCATCAACACACATTAATTCGCCTAGCTCTATAAAATCAGCCACGCGACCCGCTTTATCCAATTCAGGATTAAACTCATTTACAGATCCTGGTATTCTTATATCGTTCCAAAACTCTCTCCTTAGCTGCCTTATTTCTTCAATTGCTTCACGCAAAGCCTGTGCATTACGGGCCATACCGCACTTGTCCCACATGATCTTGCCCAGTCGCTTATGCATACTTTCTACCGTTTGCGTTCCTTTAATGGTCATTAAACGCTCCGTTTTTTCCCGAACAGATTTTTCCGCTTCATCAAAAGCCGGATGAGAAGTAGGGATAGCATTTACACGAATTTCATCGGCCAGGTAATTGCCGATTGTATAAGGAATAACAAAATAACCATCGGCTAATCCCTGCATCAGTGCAGATGCACCCAGGCGGTTGGCACCATGGTCAGAAAAATTACATTCACCTAACGCATATAAGCCAGGGATAGTTGTCATTAACTCGTAGTCAACCCACAAGCCACCCATGGTATAATGTACGGCTGGATAAATGCGCATGGGCACTTCGTATGGATTTTCACCGGTGATTTTTTCATACATGTCAAACAAGTTTCCATACTTCTCTTTCACTACTTCTTTACCTAAAGCTGTAATGGTTGATGCATCGGCATTGCCAAGGTTTCGTTTACTAACCTCAATTCTCCCATAACGCTGAATGGCCGCTGCAAAGTCCAGGTATACTGCTTGCTTAGATGAGCCAACACCAAAACCGGCATCACATCTTTCCTTTGCCGCCCTCGATGCTACATCACGTGGAACAAGGTTGCCAAAAGCAGGATAACGACGCTCTAAATAATAATCCCTTTCTTCCTCGGGAATATCTACCGATTTACGGTTTTCGCCTTTTGTTTTAGGTACCCAGATCCTCCCATCGTTCCGTAATGATTCACTCATCAGGGTAAGTTTGCTCTGGTGCTCGCCAGTAACTGGTATGCAGGTTGGGTGAATTTGAGTATAACAAGGATTACCAAACAGGGCACCTTTTTTATGTGCTTTCCAGATAGCGGTTGTGTTGCTTCCCATAGCGTTTGTAGAAAGATAGAATACGTTTCCATAACCGCCGCTGCATAGCAACACTGCATGACCAAAATGTCTTTCCAGTTCACCTGTCACCAAATCTTTTGCAATGATGCCACGGGCTTTTCCGTCAATCATAACAATCTCAAGCATTTCATGACGGGTGTACATACTTACATTACCCAAAGCCACTTGTCTTTCCAGGGCCTGGTAGGCACCAATCAGCAATTGCTGACCTGTCTGGCCGGCTGCATAAAAAGTACGTTGTACCTGCGTGCCACCAAAAGAACGGTTACTTAACAAACCTCCATACTCTCTTGCAAACGGAACGCCTTGTGCCACACATTGATCAATAATATTGGTACTCACTTCTGCCAAACGATGTACGTTAGCTTCCCTTGCACGGTAATCGCCACCCTTAATTGTATCATAAAAAAGACGAAACACGGAGTCTCCGTCATTTTGGTAATTTTTTGCTGCGTTGATGCCACCCTGTGCGGCAATAGAGTGAGCACGCCGGGGACTGTCCTGGAAACAAAATGCTTTTACTTTATAGCCCAGTTCACCTAAGGCCGCCGCCGCAGAAGCACCAGCCAGCCCTGTTCCGATAACAATGATTTCCAGTTTACGTTTGTTAGCAGGATTTACCAGTTTCACATGACTTTTGTAATCTTCCCATTTTTTTTCAAGCGTACCTGCAGGGATTTTTGCGTCAAGCATAATTCGTATTTCTGATTTTTAGATTTCTGTTTTCTGATTATCACTTCCATCAGCGATCTTACATCAGACTTCAGACATCAGATACATTTTTTGTTACCAACTTTAATAACTTTTCTCACCTTCTGTTGCGTCGCACTCTTGTACTGCATTTACATCGTTCATCACCGTTTCATCAGTGAGTTGAGTTATGTACTAATATGGACTTACCCAATGGAATAACATGCTAATTGGCATTAAAGCAAAAAGCAAACAAACAATGATGGTAAATCCATATCCTACTCCTTTTAACAAGCTTAAGTATTTTTTGTTGTGCACTCCCATTGTTCTGAAGGCGCTGTGAAATCCATGAAATAAGTGAAAAGCAAGCGAGGCAACACCCAACAAATATAAAATCACGATTAGAGGTTCCTGGAAAACCTGATACATTCTCAGGAACAAGTTGTGTGTTTGTGTATAACCGTAAGTGGCCGGCTCCAGGTTATGTGTAATCCGGGACGGCACCCAAAAATGGGAAACGTGCATAATCAAAAACAAAAAGATTAAAGTACCCAACAAAGCCATGCTTCGGCTATACCATTTACTTCCCCTGTTGCCAAGGTCAACTTTGTAACCCTGTTTGCGCCGGCTTCTATTCTTTACTTCCACTGCATATCCTTGTATAATGTGTAAAATGATGCCTGCAAACAAGCCAATTTCCAGGATACGTATCACTAAAGAGGCGCCCATAAAATGAGCAGCACGATTGAACATTGAGCCATTATCCTCAGGATCGAGGACGTCGTTGAAAATGCAGGAGTTTAATCCAACGTGAACTATTAAAAAAGAGATCAGAAATAAACCCGTTAGCGCCATTACTATTTTTCTACCAACTGCAGATGTGAAGAAGTAGGACCATTTCATATTATGACAAGAGGGATTGAAAAATTTGACGCAAAGGTAGGTGTGGATTGTTAAAAATGGTAACAATTAAATAAAATGGGAAGTGCTATAAGGGCAAACGGCGGTTTAATTCCTCATCAATTTTTTTGAACAAGTGAAAGGGCTTATAGGTTCGCCAGTTGGAAAGGTTCATTAGTTCAACATAATAGTTGATCTTGGCTTTTTTGAAATCGTATTGCGTCGGTTCAGGCATGTTAATGCAAACAATCCATCCATTCTCATCCGATACTTCTTCATGCCATTCTTCATAATAATCCTTGTCACCACTATGAAAGTTTAAGACATTCTCTGCTATTAGAATAAATTTAGAAATGCCCTGGTGCTCAAACTGATCAATGACATCTCGTTTTAGGGTCATGATATCATTTTCAATGGCATCGTTCCACTCGCCTATCAACTCTATTACAGCATAGTGTTCGTCGTAATCAGCTTGTAACACTTTCAAATAGAGTGTGCGACTCCCGAATTCATCCCATTGCGGGTGGATATAAAAATTGTAAACTGTTTGGGTAAATTCAAACTCAGAATACTCCCGTTGATAAAATGGTGATCTTTCATCTTCCTCGCTAACATAGATATGCCGCCAATTATAAAAAGGTTCTATATCATGCATACACAGTTTGAAAATTTGGCAACGTGATGATTTGAAAATTATTTAAGGCTGGTTTTTCTTTTTAATTCAGTCGTTTAAAACGAACCGTTTGCGCCATCCTAAAAATAATGAACCCATACTTCGCCTATAATCCTAAGCTTTTATTTTCAAATTTTCAAAACATCACATCTTCAAATTAATAATTATCTACTGCTTTTTTTACGCTGCCGTATTTCAACAATAAATCCTTTGCTTTTTCATAATCATTTAGTCCCAAACTATCCATTATCATTTTCGTGCCACGATCAATTAATTTTTCATTGGTAAGCTGCATATTCACCATTTTATTATCCTCCACCCTTCCTAATTGTATCATAACGGTGGTAGAAATCATATTCAGGATGAGTTTTTGTGAAGTACCGCTTTTCATTCGCGTACTACCGGTTACAAACTCGGGCCCTACCTCGGCTTCTATAGGAAAATCAGACACATCTGTTAAAGGCGAACCGGGGTTATTGGTAACGCAACCGGTAATAATTCCTCTTTTCTGGCATTCTTTTAAAGCCTCAATAACATAGGGTGTTGTACCACTGGCAGCAATTCCTACTACTACATCTTTATTGTTGATATCATGTTGTTGCAGATCCAGCCATCCTTGCCGGGAATTATCCTCAGCATTTTCAACTGCCTTTGTTATTGCTTCGTCACCTCCTGCAATCACAGCAATCACCAGGCCATAGGGCACTCCATAAGTGGGCGGACATTCACTGGCATCCACTACCGCTAAGCGGCCGCTGGTTCCTGCACCAATGTAAAACAATCTTCCTCCCGCCAACATCTTATCAGTAATAGCACCAATCAATCTTTTGATTTGTGGTATAGCTCTTTCCACCGCAAAAGGAACCGTTTTATCCTCTTTATTTATGTTGGCAAGTACCTCGCTGATAGACATTTTTTCCAGGTGCCTGTATTTACTGGACTGTTCCGTTATCTTCTCAAATGTGTTCATGCTTTGTATGATATTTTACTAGTCCCTGCATAGGATTCTTTAATACAATTCCCAGGTCAAATTCGTAAGAGCGGCATAATTGCTGGATAACATCCTTGAATCCATCAGCAACGCTCCCAATAAAACTTACGGGGTATTTCCACACTTCGTTGTACTTACATAAATGCTGGAAGAAAAAATCATTTAACCCATCCTCTATAATATTCTCTATCATGTAATGCCCGCGGTTTTCTGCAAGGAACATGGTAAAGCCGGCAAGGTAACGATTTGGCAAAGGTTTTTTATATACATTGTCTAATATCTCTACTGGTGTCGTTACAAATTTTGCGTCAAATCTTGCCCGCAGGTCTTCATCAAAGGTGTTATATAAATAGTATTGAACTACTTTTTTTCCCAGGTAAGCACCGCTTCCTTCATCGCCTAAAACATAACCAATGCCAGGGCTGTTTTTCTGGATTGTTTTTCCGTTATAATAACAACTGTTAGATCCGGTACCAAGGATGCAGGCAACTCCTTTTTCATGTCCGCAAACCGCCCGTGCTGCAGCCATAAGATCTGTATTTACACTTATCCCGGCGGTTGAAAAAACACTCTGCAGGGCTTTTTTGATGCTCTTTGCATTTTGGGGATTGGCGCAGCCCGTACCATAGTAATATATCTCTTCGATGTCAACGTTCTTCAACTTGTTTGCCAGTTCATTCTGAATTAATTCAGCAACCTGCTCTGTATTTAAAAAATAAGGGCTAATGCCCTGGGTAAATAAAGTCTTCTTTTTCCCGTTATTAAGTAAAGCCCATTCTGCTTTTGTGGCCCCGCTATCAGCTATTAAAGTAACCGGCATCGCTTAAAGTATTGTTGAAATATGGCACGAATATCTAATCATTCTTTCAAAACTATTATTTTGCAATAATTTACAAAGTAACAGCAGACGAATGAATAAAAAATTACAGGTTTGGCTTCCATTGATTCTTTCTGTGGTAATGATTGGTGGTATGTTCTTCGGATTCAAACTCCATCAACAAACAGGAAGCAGGGATGGATTTTTTAAAACGGACAAAAGAACGGCGTTGCAGGAAGCATTGAACCTGATACAGGACCGATATGTTGATTCGGTAAAAATGGACACGTTACAAAATGACGCCATCAACGATGTGATGAATCACCTGGACCCCCACTCTGTTTTTATACCAGCTTCCAATGTCAGCGAGATGAATGAAGATTTGATTGGAAACTTCCAGGGGATTGGAATTGAGTTCGGTATTTTTGAAGACACCGTTCATGTGCTTTATGTAGTTCCAAATGGACCAAGCGATAAAGCTGGTTTGCACATTGGTGACAAAATATTAAAGGTAAACGACTCTTCTATAATCAGTAAAACCTTACCAAGTACAGACATAAGGAAAATGATCCGGGGTGCCGGCGGTTCCAAGGTAAAACTTACCGTTGTTCGTGATGCTACTGTTCAATACTACGACGTTACCAGAGGTACTATTCCACTGCCTTCATTAGATGCAGCTTACATGGTGCAACCTGGTACGGGTTATATTAAACTGAATAAGTTTTCGGAAACAACCTATTCCGAGTTTATGAAAGCCATGGAGGACCTGCAGAAAAAAGGATTGCAGAAATTGATTCTTGACCTGCGAGGAAACGGCGGAGGTTTTATTAGCCAGGCCACTAATATTGCCGATGAATTTTTGGACGGGGATAAACTAATTGTTTATACAGAAGGAACCAATATCAAAAGGCAGGACTATAGAGCCAGCAAAGAAGGTGTTTTTGAAAAAGGAGGCCTGGTGGTGTTGGTTGATGAACTAACGGCTAGTGCAAGCGAAATTCTTGCAGGTGCTTTGCAGGATTGGGACAGGGCAACCATCATTGGCCGAAGAACATTTGGCAAAGGGTTAGTGCAGGAACAATACGGTTTAACTGATGGCTCTGCAATCAGGTTAACCGTAGCCCGCTATTACACACCCTCGGGCAGAAGTATTCAACGTCCCTATGACAGGGGAAAGAAAGTGTATATGGAGGAACTGTACAATCGCTATGAAAATGGTGAAATGTTAACAGCCGATTCTATTCATTTTTCTAAAGACCGGCCTTATAAAACAAATGGTGGTAAAACTGTTTATGGCGGTGGTGGCATTATGCCTGATGTTTTTGTATCAATCGATACCAGTTTGTTCACACGAAGTGTTACCAAACTTTACCTGGAGGGCCGTTTCAACAATTTCGTCTACAAGTATTACATACATCATATACCAGAGTTCAACCAGTATAAAACACCTGGTGAATTAGCAGGCCGTTTCCAGGATGTCTCCGATGCATGGAATCAATTGGTGGGTTACGCTATGAAGGACAGCATCAACCTGACAAAGGTGCCTGAAATAGATAAGAGAAACATTCAAAACCGCATTAAAGCCTACCTGGCGAGATTAAAGTGGAGAACGCAAGGTTACTATGAAGTATATAATGTATACGACCCCATGGTAAAAAAAGCAGAGGAAACCCTGGCAAAATAAAAAAGACCCCGCTTTACGGGGTCTTTAACTTATTGTTGGATTGGTTTAGCTGAGGTCATTCTTCCTGTTTATCCATTCTTTCTTTTCTATGGCATAGGAAATAATCAAACCCAATCCTCCGCCAATTGCAATCAAAGAGAAATAGATGAAAGGGTTGTGATCATGACGACTGGTTCTTATATTTAAATCAATAATGTAAGCAATCAGTAGCCCTAAACCGGCGCCCACCAATAGCAAGCCGTTTTTCAGGCTGCGATAAGGTGCAGGACGATTATTATACTCTTTTGGATTGTAACCCTTGTCCAGCATTGAAAGGTTTTCCCTTGTTTTTAAATATACAATGCCAAATATCATTGCAAAACCGCCTAAGCAAATTAAAATCGGAATAAGAAACGGAGACATAGAACAAATTTTATTTTTTAAAGAATTTTGTTTGGTTGCCAGCCTCTTTAAGGCATCTGAACTATCTGACTACAACATGTTGACCCAGGTTACAGATAGTTGCAATTTTTTTTAAAGAACTGGTTTACAGAAGATAGGACTATGGCTAATGCAATTGGGTTACAGGCATTCGCATTTCTCTATTGAAAATAATCTAAAGGTATTTATGTGCCCTGCTTTTATGCTGCTATTATGCTTTTCTTGCGTCGCACTCTTTTACCGCAACAAGGCTTTCATCTATGGCCATAAGCAATATTCTTAAAGCTTGCAGCCGGGCTGATAGCTGCCCTGAACGTACAAGTGAGTGATGGCGCCCGTAGCGCCACAGGCAACAAGGAACGATGAACAGGATTACCGGGGTTGGTATCACACAAAAACTACTACTATAAGCTAACTTGCGCCTGTAACCTGTTGCTTTAAGATTGAGTCATATATACGGAATGCACACCGAACCTGCCGATATGCACATCATTAGCCTGGTGTTGAAAGGCGATCAAAATGCCTATGCAACACTGGTTAACCGATACCAGAACTATGTTTTTACCATAGTGCTGCGGTATATAAAAAGCCGTGAGGATGCAGAAGAGGTGGCACAGGATGTATTTATAAAAGCGTATCGTTCTTTGGCAGCGTTTAAGGGTGATGCAAAGTTTAGCACCTGGTTATATACGGTAACTACAACCACCTGCATTACATTCTTACGTAAAAAGAAACTGGAAGTACATTCATTAGATAACGAAAAAGTGTTTCAAGCGGCTTCGGTGGTGGATAGCGGCATAAGTGCTAACCAGATTGAACAAAAAAGTAAAGTGAACATGGTAAATGAGGCGATAAAATTGTTGAGTGGCGATGATGCACAGATCATTACATTGTTTTATAAAGGCGAGCAAACGCTGGAAGAAATTGCGCAGATACTGGGAAAGGAAACGAATGCAGTAAAAGTACAATTACACAGGGCAAGAGCAAGGCTGAAAGAGAAAATGCAAAAACATTTTAGTGCTGAAGTGAGAGATATTTAGTTTTCACCTCGTAAAATGGAAGAAGTCAAAAACCTTTTTGGAAATAGATTAAAAATGCAGGATATGATAAATAATTCATTAATCAACTCTCCTCTCGATAGTGAAGGGATAGAGATGAAGTTGTGGGAGTATATTGATGGTTTGAGTAATGCGGAAGAAAAATCTGGCATTGAAAAGCTGGTTGCGGAAAATGCAGAATGGAGGTCAAAATACCATGAACTGTTAGAAGTGCACCAGTCTCTAAAGCTGACAGAACTTGAACAGCCTTCCCTTCGCTTTACCAAAAATGTAATGGAAGAAATAGCCAGGCTTCATATTACTCCTGCTGCAAAGCAATATCTTAATAGTAAAGTTATTTGGGGCATAGCGTTTTTCTTTATCACCGTTATTGTTGGATTTTTGATTTATGGTTTTTCACAAATCGACTGGTCGTCTCAAAGTCAGGTCAAAAGCGGATTGTTGGATACGATTACTGGTGCTGACTATAGTAAGATGTTCAATAATACTTTTGTCAATGTTTTTATGATGCTCAATGTAATATTAGGCCTGATGTTATTTGACCGCTACCTCAGTAATAAAAAGAAGAGTTTTATAGAAGAAGCTTGATGATGTTGAATCATCAGGTTCGGTGTAAAGCCTCTCTGTTTCCAGAGGGGCTTCTTAACTTAATTGCCCTGCTTACTTTACTGACTCGAGTAGTTCCCTTACAGAAATCGTTTTTCTATAATCTTCATTGAAATACCGAAAAGTTACAGCTCCATCTGCATTGACAACGTATATAGCCGGTACAGGCAATGAAGCTTCTTTCTGATGATTAAGCTTTAACAGGTCAATGCCGGCATTTTTATAGCGTCCAAGGGTTCGGTCATCCACCTTAAAAGCAACGCCGTAATTAGATGAAATCCTCATTCCTTCATCACTGACAATAGGGAATGTTGCGCCGGTTTTGGCAATGGTGGAATCAACGCCTTCTTTCCCTTCGGGAGTGATAACCACAACCTGTGCTCTCTTTGCTGTCAATAGTGGTAAAGAATCCTGTAAACGCTTTAATGCTTTACTGCAATACGGACACCAATTACCCCTATAAAATACCACAACCAATGGGCCTAACTTTCTAAGATTTTTTGTGTTTACTTCATTGCCATTTTGATCAATGGCTTTAAAGTCAGCAGCTTTAGAATTAATGAATAGACCTTCGGGCTTTTCCTGCGCCAGCGCAAAAACAACAATAAAAAAAGATAAAAACGTAATGATTGCTTTTTTCATAAAAACGGTTGTAAACCAAAATTAATGAGTGAGATCATATCTCATAACCAGACGGATTCAATTAACAGTTTGTTGCATTGGGTAATAAAAACTATTTTTTAAACATAAAATAAACAGCTGCTAACAATAAGGCAAAGCTTAGCAGGTATTTTGAATGAAACGGCTCTTTCAAAACCAGTATTGCAAATACACTAAAGACAACCAGGGTTATCACCTCCTGGATCATTTTTAACTGGAACGCATTAAAGCCGCCTATATACCCTATCCTGTTAGCAGGCACCATCAGGCAATATTCAAAAAAGGCAATCAGCCAGCTTAATAAGATGGCTTTCCACAAAGGCCAACCTGTATATTTCAGGTGATAATACCAGGCGGTGGTCATAAAGACGTTTGACGCCGTAAGAAGTGCAATTGTTTTAAGCATAAAGTCAAAAGTAAAAATTCAAAAGTCAAAAAGATGGACCTGCTAAAACTCTTATTTTGACTTTTTACTTTTGAATTTAAATGGATTTAATTCAGGCTTCTGAAATCAACAGGAACTAGTTTGCTTACACCCGGCTCTTGCATAGTTACACCATAAATAACGTCTACGGTGCTCATAGTAGTTTTGTTGTGTGTTACTATAATAAACTGTGAGTTCGTACTGAATTCGCGGATCATATTTGTGAACTTGCCAACGTTGGCATCATCCAGCGGCGCATCTACCTCATCAAGGATACAAAAAGGCGCCGGCTTAATTAGATAGATAGCAAATAGTAAAGCGGTTGCTGTAAGCGTTCTTTCTCCCCCGCTTAACTGGCCAATGCTGCTTGGGCGCTTACCCTTTGGCTTTGCCATGATATCAATTCCTGTTTCAGCAAGATTGTCGGGGTTTTCAAGTATCAGATCGCACTGGTCATCTTCAGTAAATAAAGTCTTAAATACATTCCTGAAGTTTTCACGAACCAGGTTAAATGTTTCCAGGAACTTTTGATTGGCTGTCGTTTCTACTTCAGCAATGGTTTGCAACAAGCTTTGTTTGGCATTTACGAGGTCATCTTTTTGCTCTACAATGAATTCATAACGTTTTTTCATTTCGTCAAAAGCTTCGATGGCTGTGGGGTTAATTTCCCCTAAATTTTCTAACCGTTTTTTCATTCGATCAGATTTTTCCTGCAGTTCTTCCACTGGTGTTTCTGAGGTGCGTGGCTCATCCAGTATATCTTCCAACACAATCTTGAATTCCACATTCAAACGTTCCTTCATCCCGGCAAGTCCTAATTTCACATCATTGAGTTTATCCTTAATGGCGGAAAGCAAATGCTCAATGTGTTCTTTATCTTTTACTTTATGACGAAGCTCACTTTCCTTTGCGCCCAATTGGTTACGTAAATTATAATAAGCCTGGTCGGCTTCATTTAATGTATGTTCTTCTTCTTCCTTTCTTCTCAATAACTCGTACAACCCTTCTTCCACCTGTTTCAAAGAGTCTGCTGAGGCAGAAATATTTTCTGTCGTTTCTGTTAACTGAACAGTGTTGTTTTCCACCTGGCTGTTTAAATCATTCAACTGGTTGCTCTTAAATTGCAACTCCTGTTTTAATGCATTGATTTTGCTTTGCTCCCGGGTTACCTGGAGGTTTAGGTTGTTGTAGTGGGTATTTATCTCGTTGTATTCAACTTCAATATTTCTATAGGCTGTTTCTGCCTGTTGTAATTGTTGAGAATAGTCGGCCAATGCCTGGTTCAATTCTCCCAATTGATTGCGTACATTATCAATAGAAGCATGGGCCTCATCTAACTGGCCCTGCAGGTCTTCAATGCGGTTCTGGGCAGTGGCTTGTGAATGACGTAAATTCTCCAGCTTATTTTGTAACCCGTATAGCTGGTTATTTAATTGTTGTATATCCTGTTCTGTCTGGCGAATTACATTTTCTTTAAGGTCACTATTAAAGGCAATTACTTCATTATGGCGTGCCTGTATTTGTGCGTTCAGGTCGTCCACAATGCTTTTTTGTGCTATAATTTCTTCACGGAGTTTTTCAAGGTTTTTTGCACGTCCTATCTTTTTTCCTTCGAACAGACCTACACTTCCTCCTGTTAATGTATAATTGCCTTTTACATATTTGCCATGCTTCTCAAGAACCACGAAACCGTTGCTATTTTCCAGGGCCATTTCGTCATCAGCAATAAACACACTTCCCAAAAGCTTTTCGGCCAATTTGCGATAAGGTAAGTCTACTTCGATCACATCTAAAGCAGGGATAGTGCCGCCGGGTTGGTGATCAGGTGAAACAAACGCTGAATCGTTTACTTTATCCAGTAAAAAGAAATTGGCTTTCCCTTTCTTATTGTGATCCAATAAATGAACGGCTTGCAAACCCTCGCCTAAATCATTTACGACATAATAGTTCAGGTAGGGTTCCAGCACATTTTCTACTGCGGCACGATATTCCTCCTTTACATAAATAATATCAGACAGGATTGGTGCAGTATGATTCCATCCTTTGTTGTTGTGCAGGAATTTTACACTTTCAGGATAGCCTTCCATAGAATCAATAAGACTTTTCAGAAGGTCGTGCTCATTTCTTTTTGAATCAAGTTTACGGGTTTCTTCTGCTAGCTTTCCGCGAAGCGTTTCAAGCACTGCCTGTGTCTGGAAGATCTGCTCTTTAGTAGTATCATGGTGTTGTTGTAGTTGCTCTAAATCAACCTGCTTTGCTTCAATGTTCTTTTGCTTTTCTTCCCTTTCAACTTCCAATTGATGCATCTGGTCTTGCCTTGTATCTTTTTCCTCTTCCAACTGGAAAATAGTGCGCTGTATATTTTGAATTGTTGTATCAGCAACTGCTACTTTCTTTTCAGCGTCAAACTGGTTACGTTGCACCTGTTGATAAGATGAACGAAGGCTATTTAAGGTAGTACGATTTTCATCCAGCACATTTCTACGGGCATCAACTTGTGAACGAAATTCTTCCAACCGCCCTGTCAGCGCTTCAAGTGTTTGTTCCTCTTCTGTAATTTGTTGCTGGGTAAAATTGATACTTTCCTGTATTCCTGTAATTTGTCCTTCAGCTTTGGTTAAGAATTGAGACAAACTGGCTTCTCTTTCTCTTAGATATTCTAATCGTTGCGAAGCCAGGTTTTTTTCGTTTTCTCTTGTACGAACGGTTTGCACCAATTCATTAAAGCCCTGTTGTAAAGTATGTAATTCCTTTTCTCTTTCAATAAACCCTACCCTTTCTTGTTCGAGACTTGCTTCTGCAGTTGCTATTTCTGCTTCTAAGGCAATACGTTTATCGGTTTCCCTATCGTGTTGCTCATTCAAATCTTTATAGGTCAGATTAAAACCTTCCAGAGCCGCTTTCGCTAATTCAATACTTACTTCCCGGTAATCTTTTTTTATCTCGTAGTATTTCTGTGCCTTTTTTGCCTGGTTTTCCAGTGTTTTCAACTGGTTATTAATCTCAAATAACAGATCTTCAATGCGGGCCAGGTCCTGCTCCGTTGCATCCAGTTTCTGTTTTGCTTCCTTTTTCCTGGTTTTATAAATAGAGATGCCTGCTGCTTGTTCCAGCATGCGACGGCGGCTATTTTCTTTGTCCTTTATCAGGTCATCTACCATGCCCAGTTCAATAATGGCATAACTATCGGTAGAAATACCCGTATCCATAAAAAGATTCTGAATGTCCTTCAGGCGGCATTGCACATCATTGAGACGGTATTCACTTTCACCGTTTTTATAAAACTTACGGGTAATAGTTATAGTACTGAACTCGCTGGGAAGAAGGTTCCGGGTATTCTCAAATGTGAGGCTAACTTCGGCCAATCCACTGGCACTCCTTGTCTTGGAGCCATTGAAAACAAGACTCTCCAGGTTTTCAGACCTTAAATGGGAGATCTTTTGCTCGCCAATCACCCAGCGAATACTATCCACAATATTACTTTTGCCGCAGCCATTGGGGCCTACAATACCTGTTATGTTTTCATCGAAGCTAACCAGGGTTTTATCAGCAAAGCTTTTAAAGCCCTTGATTTCCAGAGATTTTAGTCGCACTATTCAGCATTTTAAGACGGGCAAATATAACGGAATGGCAAGATAATCTCAGCCATTTTAACAGTACCCACCTCCTGTTTATGCCCATTTTTCTCACAGGCATTAGAATGCTCAGAAAGCAAGTAACCAGATGCCAAACACTATATTCGACAGCTGGATATTTTTTGCCATTTTTGCATTGAAATAAAACCAACTATTATGAACATTATTGTTCCTACCGACTTTTCACCAATTTCTATTAATGCCGCCCAATTTGCTGCAAAAATGTTGGCCGGTCAGTATGAAGCCACGCTTGTTCTCTACCACGTTTATAGTCATGAAAAGGACGCAGATGAGGCCAAAGTAAACCTTAGACAATTGAAGGATCAATTAATAGATGAAAGCGTTGTAAAGATTGAAGCGGTAGCAGAGCAAAGTGATGATTTTATTGAAAGCCTGGATAGAAAAGTGCGCCACCTCGATGCTGCACTGGTTGTAATGTCCATTAACGACAAATCTAAATTTGAGCAGGCAATTTCCAGCAGCAACTCGCTGCGAATGATCGAAAAGAACGTTTGTCCGGTGTTAGTGATTCCTCACGATGCAAAATTTAATGAAATTAAAAATATTGCGTTGGCTTCTGACTTTAAAGATGTACAGAATGCAATTCCTATTGTGCCAGTGAAAAAAGTCCTGAATCTTTTCAGGCCTAACCTGCATATAGTAAATATCAACAGCGAAATCTATGTTTCCCTAAATGAAGAATACCTGGAGCAAAGAAGAATTATGCTTGATATGTTTCAGGAGTTTAAGCCGGAGTTTTATTTCATTACTACTTATGATTTTCACCAGACCTTACGCCAGTTCATTGATGATAAGAATATCGACCTGGTTCTAACATTTCCACGCAAGCACTCATTTATCAACAATCTAATAAAAGGAAATAATACAAAAAAACTGGTATTTGAAAGCTCTATTCCCGTGTTAGCAGCTCACGAGTAACTATCTTTCCATTTTGACTTCAAAGCCTCTTAAAGTAATTTCGAGCTTTAAGAGGCTTTGTTGTTTAAAGACTTGCTATTTATGAAGAACATTAAACTGATTGAAGTTCCATCTGAGATTGGCGCTGGTACAAGAGGTGCAAGCCTGGGCATAGAAGCCATTAAGATTGCTGCATTGGATTTTATGAGTAATTTCTTTATTCATTTTCCATCGGAAAGGATACCGGCGGAAAACAAGTTATTGTATGAGCCTATTGAATCTCCTTACGCCAAACGCATCAAAGGCATTGTGGCTATGTATGATAAAGTGAGTAAAGCGGTAAATGATACCATTAAGAGCAATTTTTTTCCTGTAGTACTCAGTGGTGACCATTCTATTTCGGGAGCTTCTATTGCAGGCATAAAAATGGCAAAGCCAAAAAGCAAACTTGGCGTTATATGGATTGATGCGCATGCTGATCTGCATACGCCATATACAACTCCCTCAGGCAATATGCATGGTATG
>DAIQPL010000139.1:0-4362 GCA_036787395.1 Flavisolibacter sp.
AGGGGTGCTTTTTTTGCAACTGTCCAACAAAATAGATCCCGCAACAATAAAGAAGAACAGCGTTATTATAATTATACGGGATTTCAATTGTATGTTGCTCTAAACTATAAAATAATGGTACACTTATCTGTTAAAAAGGCTCCGCGGATTAAATTTCTTTCTTCCTTCTTTAATTTCTGAAGAACGCTTTTTACTTTCCAGCCGTTTTTCCTTTGCTTTCTTAGAAGGTTTAGTAGCAATGCGAAGCTTTTTCTTTTTTAAAGCCCCGGTTACCAACTCATTCACTTTTCGTATGGCTTCTTCCTTATTTTCCAACTGGGTGCGGTGCGTTTGCGCCTTTACTACCAGCGTACCTTCAACGTTTATCCGGTTGGCAAGTTTGCTTTGAATAGCCTGTTTCTGTTGCTCAGAAAGAATTTGAGAAGCGGAAACATTAAAATAAGCAATAACAGCTGTTTCAACTTTATTTACATTTTGGCCGCCCTTTCCTCCGCTGCGGGTGGTCTGAAGCCTGATTTCTGAGGAAACATCAACCATAGACAAAATGTAAAATTAAAAATGAAAAATGGAGATGTACTAAACCTTTTTAATTTTTGCATATTACATTTTTAATTTCATGAGAGCGGTTATTCAAAGAGTTTCAAAAGCAAGTGTTACCATCGACGGCAAAATTGAGGGCCAGATTGAAAGTGGATTATTGGTTTTCCTGGGTATTGAAGATGCTGATAATGACGAAGACATAAAATGGCTTAGCAATAAAACAGCTAACCTGCGCATATTTAATGACGAGGAGGGCGTAATGAATCGTTCGGTTATTGACGTTGAAGGTGAAATATTATTGATAAGCCAGTTTACCTTGCATGCATCAACTAAAAAAGGCAATCGTCCAAGCTATATAAAGGCTAGTAAGCCCGATATTGCTATTCCGCTTTATAATAAAATGATTCAGCAATTGGAAACTGATCTGGCTAAGAAAATAAAAACCGGCGTTTTTGGAGCTGATATGAAAGTCGAGTTATTGAATGATGGACCCGTGACGATTGTGATTGATACAAAGAATAAGGAATGAAAAAAGATATTGAAAGCCGGGAGGATTTGGAAACGGTTCTAACCGCATTTTATGAAAAGGCTTTTCAGGATGATTTAATTGGCCATTTTTTTACAGAAGTAGTGCCGCTGGACCTGGAAACACATATCCCGATAATTGCAGATTTTTGGGAATCCATTGTTTTTAATACTCACAGTTATCGTAAAAATGTAATGGAGGTGCACCAGCATATTCATCAATTGGCAACTATCAAAAAAGAGCATTTAGATCGTTGGGTAAAAATTTTTACAGGAACCATAGATGAGTTATTTATTGGAGAGAAATCAACTTTAATGAAGCAAAGAGCTGTGTCAATTGCAACCTTGATGGATATAAAACTCAATCACAATTCGATTGGTGGTAAAAATGAATTAAGGTGATTTACATTTTTAATTCGTGTAGTTCGTGCTTTAAATTCGTATAATGACAATACAGGAAGCCCAGCAACAAGTTGACCAATGGATCAAGACCACCGGAGTTCGTTACTTTAGTGAGTTAACTAATATGGCTATTCTTACCGAAGAGGTAGGAGAAGTGGCTCGCCTGATGAGCCGTATTTACGGCGATCAGTCGTTTAAAGAAAGTGACAAAGACAAAAACCTCTCGGATGAATTAGCCGATGTGCTTTGGGTAATTATCTGTATTGCTAATCAAACCGGTATCGACCTTGACGAAGCTCTACAAAAAAATTTTCAAAAAAAGTGCATAAGAGATGCAGACAGACACCAGCAAAACCAAAAATTATCCAAGCCCTAATTAAATGGTTGTCGGCTTTCCTGTTTGTCATTAGTTCACATCAATCCATCCACTTTAGACATTGGCGACCTTTTTGTAACAGAACTCAGAAATCGTGGTACATGAAAAAGTTTTCCTTGAAACTAGTGTGGGCAGCATTAAAAGAGGCATTTAAAGGTTTTTCAGATGATAAAGTAACTAAGCTCAGCGCTTCCCTGGCATATTATACCGTGTTTTCATTAGCACCGCTATTGATTGTTATTATAGCCATCTGCGGTTTTTTCCTGGGCCGGGAAGCCATCCAGGGATCTCTTGACACAGAAATTCAAACATTTATTGGGACGGATGCTGCAAAGCAAATCCAGGATATGATAAAGAACGCCTCCCTTAGCGGGAAAGGAACAGTCGCCACTATTATTGGAGTGATTACTTTATTGATCGGTGCCACTTCAGTTTTTGGAGAGATACAAGATTCTATCAACAGTATCTGGGGGCTCAAGCCCCGTCCGAAAATAGGAATAATGAAATTGATTAAAACGCGGCTGCTGTCTTTTGGAATGATTGGCAGCCTTGGATTTTTATTGTTGGTTTCTTTAGCTGTTACAGCCGTAATTGAAGGACTTGGTGAAAAAATAAAAGGAATGGTTCCAGGGATTGGAGAGGTGCTGTTTTACATAATAAACCTTGTACTTACTTTGGGCATTACTACTTTATTATTCGGTGGAATTTTTAAAGTTTTGCCCGATGCAAAAATTAAATGGAAAGACATTTGGCCGGGTGCTATTGCTACTTCTTTATTATTTCTTATTGGCCGCTTTGTCATTTCTTTCTACATCGGTAAAAGCGAAGTGGGGAGCACCTACGGTGCAGCAGGTTCGCTTGTGGTTCTCCTGGTGTGGATATATTATTCTGCTATTATTCTTTACTTTGGTGCAGAGTTTACCAAAGCTTACGCGGTAAAAAAAGGAGCGCAGATTATTCCGAATGAATATGCACAATGGTCCGAAGAAGCTGTAGTTCCAGGTGGGCAAAAGAAAACCGGGGCATCACCGGATCGTGAACAGGATTCACAGTCAAATTCACGAGGGAAGGAACAACATAAAAAGCAGTTGAAGCCGCAACCTGTTACGATGATGCACGATAGATCTTCCCATCACAAAAAAGAAAAGAAGAAAGCACCTGGCATGGGAACAGTGCTTTTAGGCCTTGCCCTGTATTATATCAATACCTCCTCATCTAAAAAGACCAGCAGTACCTAAAACTGTTGTCAATAAAATTAATTGCCGGGTAATGGCTATCTTTTTGTAGTAATCCAAATAAGGATGAAGAAAAAGATAACATGGAAAGGTCTCTGGCAGGTATTGAAAGATTCATTTAATGGATTTTCAGATGATAAAGTGATAAAATTAAGCGGTGCTTTGGCTTACTTCACTATTTTTTCCATTGGCCCCATGCTTATCGTTATCATCTTCTTCGCCGATATTTTTTACGGCCGCGAAGCAATTGAAGGTACTATCTATGGTCAACTGAAAGGATTTGTAGGCCCCGATGCTGCGGCACAGATACAGAACATTATAAAAAACGCTTCCCTTAGTGGTAAAAGCCAAATTACAGCAATCATAGGTTTTGTAACCCTGCTAATTGGGGCTACAGGTGTATTTTCCGAGATACAGGATTCCATCAACATGATCTGGAACTTAAAGCCCAAACCAAAAAAAGGCTGGCTTAAAATGCTGCTAAACCGCCTCATCTCTTTCTCGGTGGTAGTCAGCCTGGGATTTATTTTATTGGTTTCATTAATCCTAAATGGTTTGATAGAGGGGCTTATGAACCGCCTGCAAGCACGGTTTCCTGAAATGGCGGTGGTACTCGTCTACATAATTAACCTTGTTATTACCTTTTCTGTCACTACCATATTGTTTGGAATTATTTTCAAGGTATTACCCGATGCTAAAATAAAATGGAAGGATGTGCTCACCGGGGCTATGACTACAGCAGTGCTTTTTATGATTGGCAAGTTTGCCATTACTTTTTATATAGGTAATAGTAATATAGGCAGTAGTTATGGTGCTGCGGGTTCTCTGGTAGTATTACTGTTATGGATTTATTATTCCTCTATTATTCTTTATTTCGGTGCTGAATTTACAAAGGCCTATGCAGCCAATTACGGCAGTCGTATAGAACCAAACCACTACGCCGTTTGGATAAAGCAGGTAGAAGTGGAGGAAGGCAAAGGCTCTTTAAAGCAACAGGAGCAACAAAAAAAAGAAGAAAATGAAAATACGGGGGATCATGTAAAAATAACGTAACTCCCTTATCCGCTAAGGCCCCAAGTTGGTCAAATTTTTTTTCAATCATTTTGTAGTTGACGGTTTCTTGTATTGTATTAATCTGTATTGCTACTATCAACTTTACTTGTGTCACTCACTTGTACGTTCGTATAGGCATCAGCCATCGGCCCTAGAAGTTTTTCTAATTACTGAAGACTGATAGCTGAAAGCATTGTTGCCGTACAAGTGTGCGACGCAACCAATGCTTCA
>DAIQPL010000139.1:4372-9878 GCA_036787395.1 Flavisolibacter sp.
CAATAAAAAACATTGGCCCAAAAAGCTGCCTGCAATAAAAAACTTCCTGCACTAAGTCAGGCCATAGGAGGACAGGAGGTATATTTGCGGCCACTATGGCAACAGATAGCAACCGTTTCCAGGCAATTATATCCCATTGCAAAGAGTATGGATTTATTTTCCCTTCGTCAGAAATTTATGATGGTCTGGGTGCTGTATATGATTATGGTCAGTGGGGGAGCGAGTTAAAGAAAAACATTAAAGATTATTGGTGGAAAAGTATGGTGCAGATGAATGAAAATATTGTGGGTATTGATGCCGCTATCTTCATGCATCCTACTACATGGAAGGCCAGCGGCCACGTGGATAATTTCAGCGACCCAATGATCGACAACAAGGATAGTAACAAAAGATATCGTGTTGACCATTTGATTGAAGCTAAAGCCGATGAACTGGAAAAAGCAGGTCATGCCGAGCAGAGCGAGATTTTGTTGAAAGAAATGGATGCACTTTTAGCTGGAAATAATTACATCGGTTTAAAAACATTAATAGAGAACAATAAAATTGCTTGCACTGTTAGCGGCACTGTTAATTGGACAGACGTTCGCCAATTTAATTTGATGTTTTCAACGGAGTTTGGCGCCGTATCAAATGAAGATGAAAACAACATGGTGTACCTACGGCCTGAAACGGCACAGGGTATTTTTGTGAATTTTTTGAACGTGCAGAAAACAGGAAGAATGAAAATTCCTTTTGGTATTGCCCAAATAGGAAAAGCTTTTCGCAATGAAATTGTTGCAAGGCAATTTATTTTTCGCATGCGGGAGTTTGAACAAATGGAAATGCAATTCTTTATCCGTCCTGGCACACAAAAAGAATGGTATGAGCATTGGAAAGCGCAGCGAATGAAATGGCATTTAAGCCTGGGTATTCCTGCGGAGAAATATCGTTTCCATGATCATGTAAAATTGGCTCACTATGCCGATGCTGCGTGTGATATTGAATATGATTTCCCTATTGGTTTTAAAGAGGTAGAAGGTATTCACTCCCGTACAGATTTTGATTTAAAAAATCACCAGGAATACAGCAAAAAGAAGCTCCAGTATTTTGATAACGATTTAGATGAAGCTACGGGTAAACCTTATGGAAATTACATTCCTTATGTTGTAGAAACTTCTATTGGTGTGGACAGAACGGTGATGATGGTTATAAGTGAAGCGTATGAAGAACAGGACTTAAGTACAGAAGAAAAAAAAGATAGTAGGGTATTATTGAAGTTACCGCCAGGACTAGCTCCGCTTAAGCTGGCAATACTGCCATTGGTTAAAAAAGATGGCCTTCCTGAGATTGCCCGAAAGATCATGGACGAATGCAAAACCCACTTCCGTTGCTTTTACGAAGAGAAGGATACCATTGGCAAACGGTATAGAAGAATGGATGCCATTGGTACGCCGTTTTGTGTAACAGTGGATCATCAAACAAAAGAAGATAACACCGTAACGATTCGTTTCAGGGATTCAATGCAACAGGAAAGAATTTCTATTGATCAAATAAAGGAAATTGTATTGAAGGCAATTTAACTTGTTGTATTGGCACAGCCAATCAGGCTTTGCCTCTGATCTTGTACACAATAATTCCTGCAATTTCTTTAATGAAATTGTCCCATTTATTGAGCGCTAAACCAGACGGCAGTAGCACATCTTCTATAAAATTATTTCCCACATTTTTTGAGTCAAAATCACAGGGATAAGGTATCACCTGCATGCCAAGCTTAGAAAAAACCATCCTTGCTCTTGGAAGATGCAGGGCAGAAGAAATCAGTAAAAAAGGTGCTCTTAGCTGAATAGAATCCGTAAGTCTTTTGGACCTCACTGCATTTTCCAGCGTGTTTTTAGAAAGGCCATCAATCAAAATAACTTCCTTAGGGATGCCAAGTGCTACAAGATGTTGTTGAATAAAAGCCGCTTCAGTAAAATTGTGTTTTACAATATAGCCATTGCCTGCTGCTACAATTATTTTATTGATATGACCCTTTTTGTAAAGTAAGGCAGTTTGAATAAACCGGTCGCTGGCAGCATTGAAATAACCTTTGTCATCTTTTTTGTTGTAGGAGACAAATCCTCCTAATACGATACCTGCATCATACCTGGCCGTTGGTGCCAGTTCAACAGGCTTCAACTCATAAGCACTAATGACTTGTTGTATTATAAAAGGGTTACTGAAAAATAATAGAAGCAGTACCCCGGTTATAAACAATACGCGTTTTCTTTTTTGATTTTTGGTATACCAGGCTGCTAACAGGATGAACAGAACCCAGATAATAGGTCTTAAAAAAAACAGGAGAACCTTTAGTAAAATAAACATCCAGGCTTGTTTATCCGTAAAGTTCTAAATGAATAGCCTTTTTATCGTAGCCTAATCCCTGGATGCGTTTCCTTGCTTCATCAATCATATTCTTCCAGCCGCATAAATAAAAATTAGCGGGTGGAGGCTCGGTATTACCATTCTTTTTTTCATTTACCAGGTTCTCATAAATGGCATGCACATAGCCACAGCATCCATCCCATTGTTCTCTTGAAAGAGTAGGTATATAATGAAAGCCTTCTACTTCGCCTTCCAATCTTCTCATTTCTTCAAGGTATAAAAGATCTTCTTTGGTGCGGGTGCCATAAATAAGGTTGATGTTTTTATGAGGAACGCTATGTCTTTTTATGTGATGGACCATACTGCGGAAGGGTGCAATACCGGTACCGGTACAAATAAAATAAAGGTCTTTTTCAATTGGTTGCGGCAATGTAAATACACCCTGTGGCCCTCTAAGGGTTAACTCTGATCCTTCATTTATTTCTTTAAATAAATATGTGGTACCTAATCCTCCATCGAGTAAAACAATCAACAATTCAAATACGTTTGTCCCATCGGGCCATGAAGCAATGGAGTAACTCCGCCATCTTTTATTGGGTTTTTCATGTATGGGCAAATCAATGGTTACAAACTGCCCCGGCGCGAAATCAAAGGACTCTACTTCCGGAACTTTAATCCAGAAGCGACGTGTGTTATAGGTCTCATTTTCTATTCTTGTAACGATCCCTTTTCGCCAGGGTTGTAATGCCATAAAGTTGTTTTAACAATTTAAAAGATACGCTGAAGCTCAATCTTGCGTTTCTAAGTTATCCACAATTTTCTGCTATTGGCACAGTAGTTGAAAATTACATCCTTTGTAAAGACGATTATAAACAATCAAGATATTTAGTCGGACGGTTTAGGTTAGAGGCCAGTATTCTTACTGGCCTTATTTATTACTGGCCGAAAGAAGTTTCTAATTCCTGTACTTTTTTTATACTATACTCAAAGGGCTTGTTTTTCCATTCACCAGTTAAAACGATGGGGTCTTTTTTCATTTTTTCAGTTAAGGAAGAATCGGGCAGAACAGGTGCGTTAGGAGACAAGACTAATTGCCATAGCTTTTTCCCATTACCTGCATTCATCACTACTTCCTTATCATCTTTTGTTTTGCCCAGTCTGAGCTCATTTTTCACTTCGATGGGATTTATAAAATAGCCTTTTCCTTCTATCCATGCCGTTTCAAATTTGGGAAGTAGTGTGTCAGCCTTGGTTTCTATATAGATTATATAATTTTTGTAAATACCGGAATTTCCTGGTCTGCCATTATCATCCACCTGAATAGTACCCGTTACATTTTCCCTGGTAAAAGCCTGGGCTTTAGTAATTCCAAATTTTGATGCACAGCTGATACACAAGAAAAAAAGAGGAAATAATAACGCAAGGAATTGTTTCATAATTAAATTTATGTACAAAGTAGACAACTTCGTGAGCGAATTTCCGTATAATAAATTGCTAACTTTAAAAACTAATGTTACTATTACGACCTATGCTGTATTCAAGAAAACTCCTTATAATCTTTTGTTTATCCGTACTAACAATCTTTAGCTGCGATCATCAAAATACAGGTTTAGAAGCCGGGGAAGAAGATGAATTATTCTCGGAACGTGACCGGCTTGACCTGGCCATGAAACAGGAATTCCAGATGACCGTGGATCCTAAATTAGGATATGTGCCAAAAGAAAGGCTGGAAATAGCAAGAGCCTATTTAAGAAGACTACTTGCTGCAAGAGAAAACGGTACCAATGCACTTAGCTGGCAGGAGCGTGGTCCTAGCAATATAGCAGGAAGAACAAGAGCTTTTTTTATTGATTCCCGTGATGCCACAGGAAATACTATCATTTCGGCTGGTGTGAGTGGTGGCATCTGGAAGGCTACCAATTTCAAAGCTACTCCTGTATGGACGCCTGTAGCTGAATCCATGGGCAGCCTTGCCGTATGTGCTTTGGCACAAGATCCTTCTAACCCTTCCACCATGTACGCGGGAACGGGGGAAGGCTGGTTTAACAATGATGCAGTGAGGGGAAATGGAATATGGAAATCTACAGATGGAGGATCATCATGGAACAAATTAGCTTCAACTGATTCCTCAGCCAATAGCAATAGCCATCATTTCGATTTTGTCCAGGATATAGTGGTAAATAGCAGTGGGATTGTTTTTGCTGCTTCGCGGCCTAGCCGGTTTTGCAATACAGGCGGTGTACGCAGGTCCGCTGATGGTGGCGCTACCTGGACGGCTGTGATCGGAACAGGTTCTACCTGTGCTACTGCATTTAATTATTATGCTGCTGACCTTGAAATTGCTTCAAATGGTGACATATATGCTACAACAGGTTTTAATAACGACGGTGAAAATACTAACCTTGGGAGAATCTTTCGATCAAGTGCAGCTACAAACGGGGCCAATGTAGGCGCTGCTGGTACCTGGACAGATATTTCTCCACCTGGAACCTGGAAGCGGATTGAACTTGCTTGCGCACCCAATAACGCTTCTATTGTTTATGCCTTACTTCAAGGTGCTGGTGATGGTATCGGCTCAATTAAAAAAACAGTTAACTCCGGTGCTTCCTGGACTGATTTACCCTTACCTAACTGGTGTAGCCAAGGCGTTAGTTCCTCGGATTTTACCAATAATCAAGCGTGGTTCAACTTAATTGCAGCTGTAGACCCTAATGATGCCAATACCGTTTTTATCGGCGGGATTGACATACTTAAAACAACGGATGGAGGAGCCACATGGACACAAGTAACACAATGGGCTAGCGGATGTTCTTTACCTAATATGCATCCTGACCAACACAATATCAGGTTTTATCCGGGTTCAAGTACAGAACTTATTGTGAGTAATGACGGCGGACTTTATTACACCAATAACAGGGGAGTCACGTGGGATACATATACCATACCCAGTGTTTTTGCAGGATACAATCCAACCTTATCACACAAGAATACAGGATATAACATAACACAGTTATATGCTTGCGATCTTCATCCTACCCAAACCAATTATATGCTTTCTGGCGCCCAGGACAATGGAATACAAAGATTTAATAGCCCAGGTATGAACATTACAACAGAAGTCAGCCTTGGGGGTGATGGAGGGTATTGTCATATTGATCAGACA
>DAIQPL010000140.1:0-9863 GCA_036787395.1 Flavisolibacter sp.
ATTTACTGCTATCCCGCTACCACGCCTAAAAGAGTTTTCCCTAGCATGTTGGTATCTGGCAGTGGGGTTTTGTAAAAAGAAATATGCACTCTTCAATCTCTCTTAACAGCTGCATATTAAAAAAAGCCCCTGTAAAAACAGGGGCCATCTCTAAATAACTGCTTTAGAGAAATTGAAACTACACCAATAGAAGTAAGATTAATTGCCTAATCTTTTAATAATTCGTCACCTGCATCCTTCTGAAGAGAAAGCACTATCATAAATATTCCGAAAAGAACAAACACAATCCCACACCACCTGTTTACTTCGCTTCCATCACTACTGGAAATAAAACTATAAATAAGGATAAGCAGTCCCACCAAAGAGAAAAATGATCCTATAACAAATCGTAAGTCGAGTAATTTATTCATACTGATTGCTTTAATAGAATAAAATATTTAAAACTGAGGTTATAATCAATACAATAATTCCTAACCAAAGTGGATTTTTATACCATACTTTGGCCTTGTCTTTTTGTCTTGGTGTCAGGCTATATACTAATCCTACCAATTCTTCATTTGGTTTGCGCTTTGTCACCATGCTGATTAAGGCAGTGACAATAAAACAAACAATAAAAGAGATACCGGCTATATTAAATGCCTGGCTGGTACCTGAGTAAAATTCATGAACCTGGCCAAGCCATCCTCCTTTACCTTCTGCAACGGTCAGCCCATGCGTAAGTGCGGCGGCAGTGGTGCCTGAAACCAGTCCCCAAAAAGCGCCGTTGGCTGTTGTTTTCTTCCAGAACATACCCAGGAAAAAAGTAGCAAATAGTGGTGCATTAACGAAGGAGAAAACCAATTGCAGCAAATCCATAATGCTATTAAAACCCCTGGCTATATAAGCAGTAGCAACCGAGATTAATATGCCTACAACTGTAGTAGCTTTTCCCACATAGAGGTAATGTCTTTCCGAAGCATTTCTTTTGATATGAGATTGATAAATATCAAAAGTCCATACCGTATTAAAAGCTGTAACATTACCGGCCATACCGCTCATAAAGGAAGCAATTAAAGCCGTTATACCGACGCCCAGTATGCCGCTTGGGTAAAGGTTTTGGAGCAATAAGGGCAGGGTCATATTATAATTCACGTCGCCATTAGGAGTTTTAGGCAATTCAAAACCAGCTGTTGTTTTTTGTAAAGCCAATAAAATTATACCCGGCATAATGACAATGGCAGGCATTAATATTTTTGGAATAGCGGCAATGATAGGTGTTCTCCTTGCTTCATTTAAATTTCGGGAGATCATGGCCCGTTGCACTACCAGGAAGTCGGTGCACCAGTACCCAAAAGCCAGTACAAACCCAAGCCCAAATACCAGGCTAAACGCATCAACTCCCATAGGATTAGTTGAAGCGCTTCCCATACCTTTCCATAAATGCAGCTTGGCATTGTCTACATTCTGCACAATACCCTCCCAGCCTCCTGCTTTATGCAGTCCTATGTAAACAAGTGGCGCAATGCCCAGCACAATCAAAAAGAACTGTAGCACTTCGTTATATACGGCACTGGTTAATCCTCCTAGTAAAATGTAAATGAGTACAATCGTTGCTGCCATCCAGATGGACACATTAAAGTCCCAACCTAATATGATATCCATGAGCGACGCCAGTGCATAAAGCGAAATGCCCGATGAAAATACTGTCATCACGGCAAAGGTGAGCGCATTGAAGGTTCTTGTTTTTTCGTCGAACCGGAGCTTTAAATATTCAGGTACACTACGTGCCTTGCTGCCATAGTAAAAAGGCATCATATACACCCCTAGAAAAATCATAGCAAATGCAGCGCCTAACCAATAATAGTGCGTTGTATATAAACCGTACTTAGCACCGCTGGCTGCCATGCCCAACACTTCCTGTGCACCAAGATTAGCTGAGATAAAAGCCAGGGAAGTAATCCACAGAGGTATGCTACGGTTACTCATTAAAAAGTCGTTACCGGTTTTTACCCTTCTCTTAAGCATTATACCAATGCCAACAACAAAAAGAAAATAAATGATGATAATGAGGTAATCAATTGTTTGAAGGTTCATATGTTGGTTTTAGCGTTTTAAATGTTGTAGGTAGGCCTATATAATTACTCATCAAAAACTCTTTCTATTGATCAACTTTGCAACTACTGATTAATCAATTCAAAACTATCAAAGACGCCGTGGGTTCCTTTGGTTCCTTTTGCAACAATACCGGCACGCACGGCTCTATCCCAGGGTGGAAGAAAGCTCCCATTTACCGTTTTTTCATTTAAGGGCTTGAAAGATTTTCCATTGGTGCTGTAAAAAAATTGAATGTCTTTCCCGTTACGGACCTGCATGCGCAGAGAAAGTTTTTCTTGGTTCTCCACATTCTTTTTTGCCAATTCTATTTCCTTACCTTCTTTCAACTGAATAAGTTTAACAACACCATTTTGGTAAACAGCACTGATCATATTGTTTTCATCTCCAATAGCTGCTATGCCTGCTGCAGCATTTGATTTTTGTGCATGAACTTTTGCGGTGGCCCTATAATGAGCAGTGAGTGTTTTTTGTCCGATAAATGCGCCGGAAGGTGTTGCCGAAGCGGGAATATAAATTTCCCCTCCTTTGAATTCCACATTGGGTTTTTGAAAAACGCTCCACTGCCATTTGTCTGACAAAGAACTTCCTCTAAAATCATCTGAACTATTTGTTGCAGCAACCGTATTTAGGGAGTTATTTTCTTTCACAAACTGGATCCAGCCATCAGGCGTAAACTTGTACTCTATCAATAAACCTTCTCTCCCTGTAAACACATTTGATTTTTTGTCATAAGCATGATACATAAAATAATAGCGACCATCTTTTTCAATAGGTGTTCCATGACCGGGACAAGTCCATTTTTCATTGCCGGCAATTACAGGATTTCCACTATACTTTTCCCACGGTCCCAGTAAGGCCTTTGACCGAGCAATTCCAACACCGTACGTGCAGGCAGCACCGCAGCAACCGGCAGCGGCATAAAAGGCATAAAAGTATTCACCATGTTTTGTCATTGACACACCTTCCACCAGGTTGGCTTCCCATGGTACACTATTCCGGAATAATTCTTTTTTTTCTCCCACTAGTGCCGTTCTTTCTTCATTCATTTGCATGGCCCAGATGGGAGTTGGCTTTCCCACACTGTTAGCATCTTCTTTCCATATCAGGTAGAGTTTACCGTTTTCATCGCGCATGGGAAATGCGTCAATCGAACCAACTTCCTGGCACATTAAAGGGCCATGATCTTTATAGGGGCCTTGAGGTTTATCGGCGCTGGCTACACCAACACACAGGTTTCCATTCTTTTTGTGCGCCGCATAGTACAGGTACACCTTACCTTTTTCATACGAAATTTCAGGCGCCCAAAAATAATAGTCAGCCCAATCTGGCAAGTCGGTAAAAACATGACCAACCGTTTTCCAATTAACCAGGTCTTTCGATTCTAAGATGGGATATGCCGGTGCCCAATTAGAAGTGGTAGCTGTAGCCCAATACCGATCCCCGATCTTTACAACCGAAGGATCGGGATAATCGCCTCTTAATACCAATTGTTGCGCACAAAGCGGTGAACAAAAGATAAATGCCGTCGCAACAATAAGCGTCTTTAGTTTTTTTGAATTCATAGTTAACTGCATCCGTTCTAATATGTTATTGTGCTCATTTATTTACTGAGAATTTAAAGACAGATGTCGTGTGATAAGTTTTACCTGGCGCTAAAATTATTGATGGAAACGAGGGCTGATTAGGGGCATCAGGAAAGTGTTGGGTTTCCAAACAGAATGCTGTGCGAAAATCATCTTTCTTGCCCGCCTTGAAAGTGTTTTTGCCTTGCATGAAATTGCCGCCATAAAACTGCAACCCCGGTTCTTCGGTGAATACATCCATTTGAATACCGGACTGGTCTCCCACCGCGGTAGCAGCGTGACGCAGCCCACTGCCTGCGTTCAAAACAAAATTGTGATCGTACCCCTTTCCATACTTCAATTGTTGATTGTTCTCCTCTATTCTTGCGCCAATAGGTGATGGTTTTGTAAAGTCAAATGGCGTACCGGCAACAGGTTCCAACTTACCTGTAGGTATAAGTGTTGAATCAACCGGGTTATATTTATCTGCATTTATTTGCAATACATGGTTGTTAATAGTGCCACTACCTTCCCCGTTCAAATTGAAGAAAGCGTGATTGGTAAGATTGACAACCGTTTTTTTATCCGTAGTGGCTTCATATTCGCACTTGAAACCATTATCTGCCGTCAATGAATAGGTAACCTTTACATTTAAGTTTCCCGGGAAACCTTCTTCCATGTCTTTTGACAGGTATCGCAATTCCAAGGTAGTATCATTGGGTTGGGTAGCATCCCATACCACGGCCTGAAAACCTTTTTTGCCACCATGCAATGTATTCCGACCGTTGTTGGTGAAGAGTGTATATTGTTTCCCATCGATAGTGAACTTACCGTTGGCTATCCGGTTGCCCACCCGGCCAATAGTGGCACCAAAATAAGATTCAGTAGAATTAGCATAATCCTTTACGCTGCTAAATCCAACTACCACATCGGTAAGTTTACCATTTTTATCGGGCACTAAAAGACTGACAATGCGGCCTCCGTAGTTAGTAATGGCCGCCGTCATTCCATTTGCGTTCTTTAAAATAAAAAGGTCTGTTTTTTTTCCGTCTATGTTATCCTGGAAGTCTTTTCGGTCAGGAATCTGAGCGCTTTGTTCTTTTGAAGAGGAATCATTTGCAGAAGAATCGCTTGTATTGGATGCCTGGTCAGAAGCGTTGTTACAAGAAGTTATTGCTGCTAAACAAAAAGCAAGAACTGGTAAAGAAAACTTAAACATCATCATTAGATTTATGGTTGTATAAAGTTATTTGTCATTTAGTTTTTTGATAAGGTTTACTTCATCCTGCCGGTAGGGCGTTCCATCTTTAAAAAAAATGTCATGAAACCATTCGGCAGGTTGGCTGCCGTCTGCCAAGGGTGTATCCCAGGCGTAAATAGTATTGCTCTTTCCAGAAACAAAGCCCCAGTTGATAGCGCCTACATTTTGTTTTTTTAAAAGAGGTAAAACATTTGAGAAGCGGCTGTTTCTTGTACGGGCCATATACTCAGTACAAATTAGTGGGCGGCCACTCGCCTTCAACAATTCAATTACTCGCTGGTGCCATTGCGGTTCTTCATAATCATGATAGGTTATAACATCCGAATTCTGTAATTGAAAAGCATTTAGTTTTTCAAAATCCCAGGCCCATAATCCAACGCTGATTGGTTGTTCAGGACCTATTTCCCTGGCCCATTGAAAAACTTTTGTAAGCAGCGTAAGTGATGAATCTTTTTTACCTGAATTGCCTGGTTCGTTATAAAGGTCCCACAGTAAAATACGTTTGTCTTTCCCAAATGTGGTCATTACATCTTTTACATATTTTTCTAAACCGGCAAAAAGCGTTGTGTCATTAGATAGTGGTTGCCCAGGGTCCTGAACCCATCCTGAATTATGTATGCCTGGCTTTGGCGCTGCTTGTTTACCTGCCTGTGGTATTTTATTCCAGCAGTCATCAAAAAACACAAAAAGGGTTTTAATCCCGTGCCTGTCAGCTATACCAAGATATTGATCTATTCTTTTTTTAAATCCTTCCCCATCTTGTTTCCATGCTACACTATGCAAAAACACCCTCATGGTATTAAATCCAATATCTTGTGCCCAACCTAATTCTTTATCAATAGTTGTGGGATCAAAAGTTTCCGCCTGCCACATTTCTAATTGATTAATGGCTGTACTGGGTAAAAAGTTGGCGCCTGTAATCCATTTCTGTTGTTTATACCATGCGGTTGCTTTTTCTGCGGACCAAACCTTTCCAGGCGAAGTTGAAACCGTTGCTTGTTTTTGCTCTTTCTTTTGTGCATCTGAATGAACAGAAAAAAAGAGCGCTAAAAAAAGGATGTAACTACTAACACGCATAACAATTCTTTACATTTTTAAATTCACAAGCTGTCTTTGAAAATAACTTTTTACCATTTTGGAATTTCGAGATCATCCTTTGACGGCAGTTTCGGGAAAGCTGCATGCGGCTCTCTTTGGTACCAAAACACTACGGATGAGATGTCTGATTTCTGAGGATAATATCTCCAGTCATGCCTCCAGCCAAGATCCTGAATCGTAATCTTAAGGTCTTTCTCAAAACGTACCGGGTCCAGGATGTGCCAGCGGTACATACCAAATGCCTGTTGTGAGAGGTACAAGCCGTTGGGACGAATCACCTGGTGTAATCCTGCATAGGCAGTAGAAAATTCCTGGTATTGTTTGGTTTTTTGATTTTCAAAATTGTAAGAGCCGCAAAAATAATCTTCTGTGCCCGTGCCGTTTATCGTAGGATATTCCGTATCTCCATCCATATAAAATTTGATTTCTCCTTCGCCCCACCATGCATTGTTATTTACGTTCCAGGCCATATAGGTTCCAACATATTGTCCTTTACCTTTTATACCATCTACCAACGTATGAATAGAATTTACAGTAGGGTTAGAACGGCGGAACTGCGCATGAAAATAAGCTTCATCATCACCAATCTCCGTTAGCGTATAATCAATTTGATAGTATAATCGCATCGGTTCTTTTTTGTTCAAATTCTCAAGGGTAACTTTTGCTTTTTTCCGGAAAGGCATTTTCCAATAACAATTAAAAGCACTGCCAGGGTTAACTGTAACAGCCATTGAATTCAGAGGAGCATATTCGTTAAAGGCCATTCCATAAAAATCTCCCACCGGTACTTCTACTGAGGGTTCTTTTTCATCATCCCAGTAAAAACGTAAAACAGAGAATCTCCAGTTACCGGTTGGTGTCATCCAGATATGCTGAACAGCTCCGGGTCCTTCTATTTCAGCAATGGTTATAGTTTCGCCACCCGATACCTCAATGAAAGGATTGACCTTCCAACCCTTGCCTAAGTCCTGTGCAGCATGCCATGAATTGGCAACATTGCGTTTGCCGCTGTCTAATTTTGGATCGGCCATACCACCTTTGCCCTTGGCACCGGAAAAATTTTCCGGACTGATTGACCTTGTTCTTGCATTAGACAAACGTGACAGGTTGGCCATATTCATATCCAATCCATTGAAGCCACTCGATGATTGTGCCATCATCTCTGCTGTAAAAATGATGCAACTTGCCAGAACGAATAAAGATCTCATAAGCGAAAGATTAATGTTTGATTTATTTAACAAATTGAAGGTCTAATTAACAATAGCGGGCACCGAATTATTCCTATTCTTCTTCCTCCTTTTTTTATCCGAAGGCATTGGAAGTATTGTTCCTGCTTGTACAGGCTCACCAAAATCAGGTGTACCGTCATCGTTCCAGGTAAACATCTGTGCTCTCGGCGAACGGTTTCTGCCACAGCCTTGTCCGGGTGCCGAATTAGCATGATACAATATCCAATCCTGGGTACCATCCGGAGATTTAAAAAATGAGTTGTGGCCCGGCGCATACACACCATTTGCAATAGACTGCTTGAAAACAGGTTCAGGGCTTTTCCTCCACGAGGTTGAATCCAACAAGTTACTATCAGCACCAGTCGATAACATACCTAACGCATAATACTCGGTCCAGCATCCGCTTGCCGAGTAAATTAAAAAAATACGATCTCCGTGTTGTAAAAACTGCGGTCCCTCATTTACATAAACATGTGGTGGATTGTAAGGATCATTCAAATCCCCATGCCGTTCCCAGTCCAAAGTTGGACTTGAAAGTCTCACTCTTTTTCCTTCCAGCGTCCATGGGTTTTTCATTTTACTGATATAGATGTCCTGTCTTCCATTACTGTCGCTTTCCCAACCAGACCATATCATATACATCTTACCTTTATGCTGAAACACAGAAGCATCAATAGCCCATTTGTTGGAAGAATCTGCTACTCTCCCTTTTAATACCCAATCTCCTTTTAAGGGATCGGTCGAAGGATTTTCGAGTACCCATAAACGATGGCTTTCGTTCCTTCCGCTATCTGCCGCAAAATACAGGTACCATTTGCTATTAATAAAATGAAGTTCAGGAGCCCACAGGCCTTTGGAATAAGGTTTGCCCGGAGGCGGCATGAAAACTGTTTTATTAGGTGCTGTTTTTAAATCGGCAATGCTCTTTGTTTTCCATATCACCAACCTGTCGCCAAACGTGTGTGTATAATAATAATACCCGTTTTTGTAAATGCTCCAGGGATCGGCGCCACGGGGTAAAAGCGGGTTAGTAAATGTTGACGCTTTTTGTCCAATACAAAACTGACACAGGCATAAAATTTTTATCACTACAAATAAGGAAAAGCGTTTCATATTTATTTTGTACAATTATTCACCGGACGGTTTTGTAATCGCTAAACCGGCTGCAACAGGCTGACCAAAATTAGGTGTGCCGTCGGCGTTCCATGTAAACTTTTGTATTCGTGGATTTCTTGCATCACTGCAGCCCTGTCCAGACGACAGGTTAGCATGATATAGTATCCAATTTTCTGTACCATCAACCGATTTAAAAAAAGAATTATGACCAGGGCCGTAGGCTGAACCAGATGTATTTTTTGTAAATACCGGTGTAGGTGTTTTCGTCCAATCTCCTGCAACCAAAGGATTACCTCCGTCTTTCAGTGTTAGCATTCCCAGGGCATAATCATCGTTCCAGCAACCGCTGGCAGAGTATGTAAGAAATATTTTGCCATTGCTGTTTTTAAGAACCTCGGGTCCTTCATTTACATCAGGTGTTCCAATTTTCTCCCAATCATAGGTTGGCGTAGAGATCATCACACGGCTACCTTCAATGGTCAATGGGTCTGTCATTTTAGCAATATAAATGTCCTGTCTCCCATCTACATCTCCTTCCCACCCCGACCAAATAAAATATAGTTGTCCGTTATAATCAAATACAGTTCCATCAATCGCCCATTTATTAGTGACATCGCTTATCTTACCTTTTGACTCCCATGTACCTGTTAAAGGATCCGGCGAAGTATTTTCCAATACATACATCCGGTGATTGGCATTCGTACCATCGTCTGCCGCATAATAGGCGTACCATTTATTATTGATAAAATGAATCTCAGGTGCCCAGATGTCCTTTGAGTTAGCTCCCGTTGAAGGCGCTGACCAAATGGTTTGTGCAGAAGCATTTTTGAGGTCAGACATTTTTTGTGTTTTCCATATTGCAATCCTGTTACCCAAGGTGTGCGTGTAATAATAAAAATTATCTTTTTTTATCACCCAGGGGTCGGGGCCAGATGTAAGCAATGGGTTTGTAAATGTATTCGTAGGAACCGGGTTTGGATCAGGAGTGACTCCACCCTTGCTTCCTTTACCACAAGAAAGTGTAGTAACCAACAAAAATAGAAATACAACTCTAAGCTTTGTCATCATGCAAAAATTAATGAAACATTACTCCCTGGCAAGGATAATAATCATATCAAGAAATTGAACGTTTCTAATTAGAAAGTAGGTGCTGCAAAAATTACAGCACCTACTGTAGTTAAATTAATAGTTAGGATTTTGTGTCAGATTTGGGTTTAAATCTATATCCCTGCGTGGGATAGGATATAGTTCGTGCTTTCCTACAATAAAGTTCCGGAATTCTGCATCACGAGTTTGTAAAGTGGGGTTTAAGTCTCCCCATCTAGCTAAATCGGCAAACCTCCAGGCTTCGCCGGAAAGCTCAGTAATTCGTTCATGCTTTAATTGTTGTAAGAACTGCGCTTGCGAAAGTCCGGGCATTGCAACAGAAAGCTTTCTTAATCCGGCTCTTTCCCGTACCCTGTCAACAAAAGGATAAGCTGCTGCAGTTTGCCCTTGACCATT
>DAIQPL010000417.1:0-1169 GCA_036787395.1 Flavisolibacter sp.
TAGGACAACCTTTTATTAAAAAATCTCGTCCATTCATTTCGCTAAATTGCAAGCAACGCACTGGGTTAATGAAAACGGAGACGTGGTCAACATAAAAGAAAAAGAAACTAAAGGCTATTTTAAAAAGTACCAAAAAAAATTTCCCCTTTTAAAAAGACGCCCGTATATATGCACTAAAATAGGCAACAATAGCAGCAGCTTTGTCGTTATTCTTGTCTTTTAATAGTTTTCAGGCATAGTGGAACAAGTAAATGAGGTTAAAGTAACAAGACAAATAAAAATTAGTGGATAAAAATGGCCGCCGTTATACCTCCCTAATATAAAAAGGTTGTCTATAAAGGAAGCAAGATGATACAAAGTTTAGAAAAGCTATCCGCGGAAATTAATACCATAGAACTTTTAAACTAATAAAGACCTCTTATCATAACTAACCAGGAAATAACCACTGTCTATTAAAAAACAAGGGCAGGTGGAATTAGTATTTTTTTAAACCATCAAAATAGCGCTATGACAAAAACAGCATTGGGAAATTCCAATGTTCGACTGCCGAACTTGAAAAAATTGGTTTACGTGTTGAAGTTTTCATTTCCTTTCCTCTTGTTCAGCTTACAGGTGTTTGCACATGCTCCACAAAAAATTACGCTGGACATGCACAATGAAAAACTGGTGAATGTTTTAAAAGAAATTGAAAAACAATCAAGCTGCCGTTTCTCATATAGTAGCGAGTTGGCATTAGCCCATCAATCTCTTACCATTAGGGCAAAAGAAAAGGACGTACACGAGGTTTTAGACCAATTGCTTAAAAGCCTGGGTCTAGATTACGAAGAGGGATCCGACCAGGTGGTCGCCATTTTCGCTGCGGTATCTAAAACAAAGACTGTGATTAATCCTTCTGTTGATACCACTATTCGCGGTAAGATTACTAATAGGGAGGGAGAACCGTTAGCAGGTGCATCTGTAACCGTTAAAGGGACAAAGAACGGAACGACAACCACAACCACGGGCGAGTTTGTATTGAACGGTGTAGATGAAAATGCAACCCTGGTTATCAGTTCTGTTGGTTTTGAGCCACAGGAGGTAAAACTTTCGGGGGGACGTCTTTCTTCCGCTATCGTCTTAGAGTCAGAGGCTGGAATGATGACCGATGTGGTTGTAACAGGCTTCCAACG
>DAIQPL010000417.1:1269-3215 GCA_036787395.1 Flavisolibacter sp.
TCTTAGAGTCAGAGGCTGGAATGATGACCGATGTGGTTGTAACAGGCTTCCAACGAATAAACAAAAAGAATTTTACAGGAGCCGCTGTAACATTAAGGGCAGAAGACATAAAAATGGAAGGGGTTGTAGATGTAAGTCGCATGCTGGAAGGCCGTGCAGCGGGGGTGTCGGTACAAAATGTGTCCGGCACCTTTGGAAGTGCACCAAAGATCAGGGTCCGGGGTGCTACCTCAATCAATGGAGATAATAAGCCTTTATGGGTAATAGACGGAGTGGTACAGGAAGATATTATCAATATCTCAAATGACCAGCTATCCAGCGGAGATCCCACTACTTTACTTGGGTCTTCCGTGGCAGGCATTAATTCAAATGATATTGAAACTTTCGACATTTTGAAAGATGCTGCTGCCACTGCTTTATATGGTGCAAGGGCCATGAACGGCGTTGTAGTAATTACCACTAAAAAGGGCCGCGCAGGTAAGCCTGTAGTGTCTTACACCGGCAACTTTAGTACCCAGTTAAAACCCACTTACACTGAATACAACATTATGAATTCGGCTCAGCAAATGTCTGTATTGGCAGAATTGGAGCGCAAAGGCTGGCTCACTTCGAATATCCTTAGCCGCGGGAATTATGGGGTATATGGTAAAATGTATGATCTGTTCAATGCAGATGCAAGCGGAAACTTTGGCTTGCAAAACACCACAGCAGCTAAAAATGCTTTTTTAAAAAGATATGCCCTGGCTAATACGGACTGGTTCGACCTGCTGTTCCGCAATTCCCTGACGCAGGAACATTCGCTCAGCCTTTCTACAGGCACCGATAAATCACAATCCTTTTTTTCTACAAGTTTTTATAAGGATAATGGCTGGACCCTCGCTGACGATGTAAAACGATATACGCTCAATTTCCGGAACAACTATAATTTTTCTGATCAATTGTCAGCAGGCTTCTTAACCCAGGCTTCTGTTCGTCAGCAGCATGCACCCGGCACTGTTTCCAGGGTTAGCAACCCGGTTTCTGGTCAGTTTGAACGTGATTTTGATATCAACCCTTTCAGCTATTCATTAAATACAAGCCGCGCAATGACGGCCTATGATGAAAACGGCAACCTGGAATATTTCCGTAGGAATTTTGCTCCCTTCAATATTCTGCAGGAGTTGGAGAACAATACCATAGACTTGAATGTGATAGACCTTAAGTTACAGGGAGAACTAGGATATAAATTTGCCAAATATTTCCGCTACGAATTCATTGGTGCCTTACGTTATGTAAAGTCTACCCGCGAACACAAGGTAACAGAGAATTCAAATATGGCTAATGCCTACCGCGCTGCCGGTAATTCCACTATCAGGCAAAACAACCCGTTTCTTTATACAGACCCTGATAACCCGGATTTAGAGCCGCAGGTGGTACTGCCTTATGGTGGTTTTTACAATCGCACCGAAGACAAACTTGTAAGCTTTGATGTAAGAAACAGCGTCAATTTTGTAAGAACTTTCGGCGAAAAACATACCGTCAATGTATTGGGTGGTCAACAGATTAAGTATGCCGACAGGCAAAACTTTAACAGCAGGGGCTACGGTTATCAATATGATAACGGAGGGGTGCCCTTTATAGATTACCGGGCTTTAAAGCAAACTATCGAAGCTAATTTTCCCTATTATGGAATGACAGAAGAGTATGATCGCTTTGCAGCTTTTTACTTAAATGCTCAATATACATTTGACAGGAGATATAATTTTTATGGCACCGTGAGATATGATGGGTCTAACCGTCTGGGTTCAGCTCCAACTGCCCGCTGGTTACCTACCTGGAGTTTTGGTGGTGCCTGGAACCTGGAGCAGGAAAAATTTATGCAGGACGTACACATGGTTGACTATTTGAAGCTGCGCGCCAGCTATGGCTTGACGGCCAGCATGGGACCTGCTTCCAACTCAAAAATT
>DAIQPL010000141.1:0-2921 GCA_036787395.1 Flavisolibacter sp.
ATATGGAGAAATCTGGAACATGATCTATGAAGAGTATGAACGTACACAGAAATACCTTTTCAAACTATCGGGACAAAACGAATTGATGAGCAATTACCCGGTTGAGCAGTTATCTATCCAGATGCGTGAAAAAATTGTTTTGCCACTGACCACTATACAACAATATGCTTTAACAAGGTTGAGAGAAGAAAAAAACTTCGATCCAAAGAATAAGGAAATTTTGGAACGCCTTGTAGTGCGTAGTTCTTTTGGTATCATCAATGCAGGAAGAAACTCTGTTTAAAAATAAAACGCCCCATAACTTTTATGAAGCGTTTTTGTCAGGCAAGCGTTAGCGCAACGATAGAAACTAAGCAGGTAGCACTTCTCTTAAAAGGAAACTTTGGTCTTTGGCTTCCAAAGAAGATCCACCCATTAAAAACTCATCCACTTTCTTAGCACATTCGCGTCCCTCACTGATAGCCCATACCACCAGCGATTGACCACGTCTCATATCTCCGGCACTGAATATTTTGGAAATATTGGTTTGATAGTTTTTTTCAGACGCTTTTACATTTCCTCTTTCGTCAATATCAACACCTAATTTATTTAATAAGCCCTCGTGTTGCGGATGTACAAAGCCCATAGCCAATAAAGCTAATTCACATGGTATCTCTCTTACCGAATTTGTTATTTCACTGAAGCCGGCCGTTCTTCCATCAGGCGTTATTTTCCATTCCAGCTCAACAACCTTCAAAGCTTTCAGGTTTCCAGCTTCGTCTCCTATAAATTCTTTGGTAGCAATAGCCCAATGCCTGTCGGCGCCTTCTTCATGAGAAGAGGTAACTTTTAAGACCATGGGATATGTAGGCCATGGCATATTGGAGGTTCTGTCAGCTGCTGGTTTTGGAAGTAATTCAAATTGAGTAATTGTTTTTGCGCCTTGACGGTTGGAAGTGCCGATACAATCGCTTCCGGTATCACCGCCGCCGATTACGACCACATTTTTTTCTGAAGCCCACATGTTTTCGCCGTCAACCACACGATTGCTAACACGTTTATTTTGTTGCTTTAGAAAATCCATCGCAAAATGAATTCCATTCAGCTCTCTGCCCGGTATTTCTAGGTTCCTTGGAATAGTTGAACCTCCCGCTAATACAACTGCATGAAACTCTCGCAATATATCATTGATACGGATATTTACGCCTACATCGGAGTTACATTTAAAAACAACACCTTCTTCTTCCAATAAATTAATGCGACGTTCTACAACCCATTTTTCTAATTTAAAATCAGGTATGCCATAGCGCAACAAGCCACCAGGTGCATCATCTCTTTCAAAAACGGTAACTGAATGGCCAGCATAATTTAACTGAGCTGCTGCTGCTAGTCCTGCCGGGCCCGAGCCAATGACAGCAACCTTTTTCCCTGTCAGAAATGTAGGCTTATGCGGCTTTACAAAACCTTTATCAAAGGCAATTTCAATGACATGCTTTTCTATTTCTTCAATAGTAATGGCAGGCTGATTTATTCCTAATACACAGGCGCTCTCGCAAGGGGCAGGACATATGCGGCCCGTGAATTCGGGGAAATTATTGGTGAAAGAAAGTACTTCGTAGGCTTCTTCCCAGCTTTCCCGGTATACCGCATCATTGAATTCAGGAATAAGATTTCCTAAAGGACACCCGTTATGACAAAACGGAACACCGCAATCCATACAGCGTGCAGCCTGTTGATTCAACTTCTGAGCCGTGTACCGATGTACAAATTCATTGTAGTCTTGTACACGCTCCTGCACCGGCCGTTTTTCAGGAAGTTCTCTTCCAAATTCTAAAAAACCTGTTGTCTTACCCATGAAAAGTTTTGTTGTTTGTAGTTTTGTTCTTCTTATAGTTATAGCATAGCAATCGATAGCGTCTTAAGCAATATTCTTTTGAACCATTGTACTCACCAGATTCGATTGAAGAACTTTTTTATAATCTTTAGGAAATACTTTAATGAAATTTTTTAGCTGGTTATCAAAGTCATCCAATACAAATTTGGCTACTGTGCTCCCGGTATAGTCAAAATGATTTTGAATCATGTTCCTCAACTCGTCCGAATCAGCATCTGTTACGGGGTCAAGGTCTACCATCTCCTGATTGCACATAGTCACAAACGTTCCTTTTACATTATATACATAAGCGATACCGCCACTCATGCCTGCCGCAAAGTTTCTACCTGTATCACCAAGTATCACTACCCGCCCGCCAGTCATGTATTCACAACCATGATCGCCTATACTTTCAACAACAGCATTTACACCGGAGTTCCGGACACAGAAACGTTCACCTGCTTTGCCCCTGATATAAGCATTACCTGATGTGGCGCCATAAAAAGCCACGTTTCCAATAATAATATTTTCTTCCGGTGTGAAACGTGATTGCTGATGAGGGTAGACAATTAATCTCGCACCGGAAAGTCCTTTTCCAAAATAATCATTGGCATCACCTTCAAGTTCAAGCGTAAGGCCATGGGTATTGAACGCGCCAAAGCTTTGTCCTGCTGTACCGGTAAATTTAAAATGAAGTGTATCATCAGGTAACCCTTCCGACTTATATATTTTTGATATTTCGTTTGACAGAATAGTGCCAACTGTTCGGTCGGTATTAAGGATTTTGAAAGAGGCATTTACTTTTTCTCCACTCTCCAGTGCTGTTTTCGCCGCATCCAGCAGTTTCCAATCAAGCAAATTGTCTAAACCATGATCTTGTTCTTCCTGTTTATATAATCCTGTGTGTGATGATGCCGGCTCTTTATATAAAATTGGGGAGATGTCTAATTTACTGTACTTCCAATGCTTGATATCGTTACGAGCTTCAAGGCTATCTACCTGCCCCACCATTTCATTAATCGTTCTGAAGCCTAGTTCAGCCATGATCTCTCTTAATTCTTCTGTAATG
>DAIQPL010000141.1:2931-4449 GCA_036787395.1 Flavisolibacter sp.
ATGAATTTGAAGAAGTTCACTACATGATCTGCATTGCCGTTAAAGCGCTTCCTCAATTCACCATCCTGGGTAGCTATACCAACGGGGCAGGTATTCAAATGGCATTTGCGCATCATGATACAACCTTCTACAATTAACGCAGCGGTTGCAATACCCCATTCTTCCGCACCTAGTAAAGTGGCAATAGCAATATCACGACCGGTTCTTAGCTGACCATCTGATTGTACAATAACACGGCTGCGTAAGCCATTTTTTACTAATGTCTGGTGTGTTTCTGCTAAACCGAGTTCCCATGGTAAACCTGCATGTTTAATGGAACTGATTGGTGAAGCACCGGTACCGCCGTCATGACCTGCTATCAATATTACATCGGCCTTTGCTTTAGCAACGCCTGCTGCTATTGTTCCCACCCCAGCTTTCGAAACAAGTTTTACACTGATTCTCGCGGTACGGTTGGCGTTCTTTAAATCAAATATCAGTTGAGCCAGGTCTTCAATGGAATAAATATCATGATGGGGCGGTGGAGAGATTAAACCAACACCGGGAGTGGAGTGCCTTACCTTACCAATCCAATTATCAACTTTATGTCCTGGCAATTGACCACCTTCACCTGGCTTGGCGCCTTGTGCCATTTTAATTTGTAACTCTTCTGCCATTGTAAGATAGTAGCTTGTTACTCCAAAACGGGCAGAAGCTACCTGTTTGATAGCTGACTTCATTGAATCGCCATTGGTTAATGGCTCATACCTTATTTCGTCTTCACCGCCTTCACCAGTATTACTTTTCGCTCCAATCCTGTTCATTGCAATTGCCAGCGTGGAATGGGCTTCATGAGAAATAGAACCAAAGCTCATAGCACCTGTCGCAAAGCGCTTAAAAATACTTTCAGCTGATTCTACTTCCTCAATGGAAATAGAGGGGCGGTTGGGTTTAAATTGAAATAAGCTTCTAAGCGTGCAAGCTTTTTCCGCCTGTTCATTAACAACCTTTGAATATTTTTTAAATGTAGTATAGTCATTCATTTTTGTTGCATACTGTAACAAATGAATGGTTTGGGGATTAAACAAGTGAAATTCACCTTTGCGTTTCCACTCATACAAACCACCGACTGGTAAACGTTCGATAGGTTGCGTCTTTTTGGTAAATGCAAAATGATGTTTGGCTAAAACCTCCCTTGCAATTTCATCAATGCCCATTCCTTCAATACGAGAAGTTGAACCTGAGAAGTATTGGTCAACTACATTTTTATTTAAACCAATGATCTCAAATATTTGTGCACCCTGGTAAGATTGCAATGTTGAAATTCCCATTTTGGAAAACACTTTCAACAGTCCATCATTAACCGCTTTGATATAATTTTTAGTCAGGTATTTTTTGTCTAAGTCGGTGCCGAGTTTGTTTGTCTGTTTAAGATCATTGATAGTAGATAAAGCTAAGTAGGGATTAATAGCTGTAGCTCCATATCCTATAAGGCAGGCAAAATGATGCACTTCCCAAACATCCCCCGCTTCTATTACT
>DAIQPL010000141.1:4459-9793 GCA_036787395.1 Flavisolibacter sp.
AAACCAACCTGTCCGCGAAGACCTTTGCGTATCAGGTGATGATGTACAGCCGCTGCAGCCAGCAAAGAAGGAATAGGTGCGTGTTCAGAATCGATAGCACGATCAGACAAAATCAACACTTCAAACCCATCTTCAACAGCATCGGTTGCATAACGGCACAGACGATCCAAACCTCTTTTTAGAGAACCATTTTTGCCATCGGCTCTGAAATAAGTTTGCAATGTCTTTGCCTGGAAAATACCCGTGTCTATACTGCGGAGCTTTTCCATTTCATGATTGGTGAGAACCGGGTGTTTAAGGGCGACACTATGACAAGCTATAGGATCTTCAGACAACAGGTTTCCGTTATTACCAACGAAAGTGGCAAGTGACATGACCATTCTTTCACGGATGGGATCAATTGGTGGATTGGTTACCTGCGCAAACAATTGTTTGAAATAGCTACTTAGATGTTGTGGTTGGTCGCTTAACACAGCAAGCGGAACATCAGACCCCATTGAGCCAATCGGTTCTTTGCCTTCTAATGCCATGGGGCTTAGAATTGTATCCAGGTCTTCAGTTGAGTAACCAAATGCCTTTTGATATTTAAATACCTGGTCGTGTTCAAGATCAGTGAACTGCACACGTGGTTCTGGTAATTCTTCGAGACGAATTTTATATTTATTCAACCATTCTGCATAAGGTTTTTGAGAACAGATGGTTTGTTTCAATTCATCATCGCTAATAATTCTTCCCTGTTCAAGGTCTACAACAAACATTTTACCCGGCTGGAGTCTTCCTTTCTCTTTTACCAGAGCGGGGTCAACAGGCAACACGCCAGTTTCAGAGGCCATGATAACCCGATCATCAGTCGTAACACAATAGCGGGAAGGGCGTAAACCATTTCTATCTAACGTTGCGCCTATTATCTTACCATTTGTAAATGAAATGGAGGCTGGTCCGTCCCACGGCTCCATAAAGGAAGCATGAAATTCATAGAAAGCCTTTTTTAAAGGATCCATGAGGTCATTATCATCCCATGCTTCCGGGATTAACATCATCATTACATGAGGTAAGGAACGGCCGCAAAGCATAAGAAGTTCTATCATATTGTCAAGGCAGGCCGAATCCGATTGTCCCTCTGTAATAATCGGCAACAACATATCCATTTCTTCCCTGGTAAAATAAGGAGAAGTAAAATTTCTTTCGCTTGTTTTTAACCAGTTAAGATTTCCCTGCAACGTATTGATCTCACCATTATGTGCTATATAGCGGAAAGGCTGTGCCAGTTTCCAGGAAGGAAATGTATTAGTGGCAAATCGGGAGTGTATAAGTCCAAAGGCTGATACTAATCGTTTATTCCGAAGATCTGGATAGTATTCACGAAGTTGTAGACTGGTGAGCTGTCCTTTATAAACAATTGTTTTATAAGAAAAAGAAGCAATATAAAAACCAACAGCATCTTTTTTTACTGTGTTATTGATAGTATGAGAAGCGTAGTTTCTTAAAAGAAAAAGCTTGCGTTCGAATTCTTCAGGGTTGGTGATGTGGTCTGGACAAGCAACAATAACCTGCTCTATTTCCGGCTCTACTGATAAGGCAGTAAAACCAATTGTATCCGGATCCACGGGAACTTTCCTGTACGCTAATACTTCAAGACCTAACTTATCAGCACAGCGATTAAAAATGTCACGGCATTCTTCTTTTAGCCGAATGTCTTTCGGGAAAAATAAAACACCAACACCGTATTTACCAAAGGGAGGCAAGTGCACACCCAACTTTCCATACTCATCAAAGAAAAATTCATGCGGTGTTTGAATCATAATGCCAGCGCCATCACCGGTATTATACTCACACCCGCACGCACCTCTGTGTTCCATATTTTCAAGGATTGTCAGCGCATCGGAGATAATCTGGTGGGACTTGTGGCTTTTTATGTTTGCAACGAAACCAATACCACAGGAATCATGTTCGAATGCAGGAGAGTAGAGACCAGTGTTATTACTTGCCATAATATAATTGCTAAAGAAAGGCGTTTGCCTTTGGTTAATAATTATAGCAAGCGAGCCTTACGAATATACATAAATGAGTGGCTTAAAAATCAGCTACCAACGAAAAACTATACACTGTAAATAAACATTTGACCCCTTTGGAGCCGGGAGAAAAGGGCACTTTTTTCCGTCAATTTAAATTAAATTTTAAAAAATATGTTCTATTTTTGACAACCCTTACAAAGAAAGCAAATCAAACGGTAGTTCTGGCTAGTTTTTTAGCCATGCATGTGGTGTAGTAGCGATATTTATGCAGGATATATTCACATTATAAAAAATAAAATTTGAATCGGTTTGATTTCTTCCCTAATTTTATTTTTATAAATGACCCCAAGGAGTTTTGACTGGAGAAACTTTCAAAGAAGATGATTGATACAAAAAATTAAGACCAACAATTTTTATCCACCTCTTGATTACTGGAAAATAGCACTTAAGGATCGGAGAGATCTTAAGAAGAATAAATAACGAAGGTATTGCTTGCAACTATCTGAGCTTCTGAAACAAGCTCAGTTCAAGCAATACCTTTCATTTTTAACTTAAATACCATTACAATGTTACGAAAAATTACACTATCTGCTATTGCCATGTTTACACTTAACAGCGTTTTTTCACAGGATTCTACTAAGGCCTCTGCCCTCACTATTTCCGGCTCAGCCGATGTTTACTATAAGTATGATTTTGGTAAATCAAAGGCGAATAACCTTACTTCTTTCACAACATCTCATAACAGTTTTGAATTAGGCATGGCCAGTGTAAAATTCAACTACAAAACTTCTAAAGTTGAAATGGTTGCTGATCTTGGTTTTGGAAAGAGAGCACAGGAATTTTCTTACAATGATGAAGGAATATTGGCCGGTGTAAAACAATTATATCTGAGTTATTCTCCAAGTACCTGGTTGAAATTGACGGCCGGTAGCTGGGCTACACATGTAGGTTATGAATTAGTAGACGCATACCTGAATCGCAATTACAGTATGTCTTACATGTTTACTAATGGTCCGTTTTTTCATACGGGTGTAAAGGCAGAAGCAACATATAAAACCAGCGGATTTATGATTGGTCTTGCCAATCCTACTGACTTCAAATACGTACCCGAAGGATTTATGAATAAAAAATTCTTTCTTGCCCAGTATAGTTTCGCTCCCAGCGATTTCTTTAAAGCATATTTTAATTATGCAGGAGGACAAAACATCGATACGACAAAATCAAAACAGTTTGATTTAGTACTTACAAGTAAGCTAAGCAGCAAATTTAGTTTAGGTTATAATGGAACTGTTAATCGTACACAGACCTACCTGGGAGATAAAGTTTATGATGATGAGAAAAGCTGGTGGGGTTCTGCCTTATACTTAAATGTTGATCCGACCAGCAGTTTTGGTCTTACACTTAGGGAAGAATACTTCAGTGACAAGAATGGTTTAAAAGTTTATAGTGCACAACCTGAAGGAGGTAGCGTTTTCGCTACTACTTTGTCTGCGCTTTTCAAGGTTGATAATTTAATCTTCATTCCAGAGTTCCGCCTTGACAAAGCCAGCAAGTCTATATTTTCTGATAAAGACGGCAAAGCCACGAAGACATCTGCCAATGTATTATTCGCAGCCATTTATTCATTCTAAATTTTTTAAGCATCACCGATAAATTTTAAATCAATGAACAAAATCAAACTAAAAAACGCACTGCCGTTTTTGATTCTTTCCGTAATTGCTATTGCTGCTGTGTTTGTGCCTACTTTACCCAACTTTGATGATGGAAAATACAATTCCGCGGACACGGCGTGGATATTGGTAGCCACAGCTTTAGTTTTTCTAATGACTCCAGGTCTGGCTTTTTTTTATGGAGGAATGGTAAACCGTAAGAATGTGCTTTCAACCATGATGAAAAGTATCGTAGCTGCTGGCGTGGTAGGGGTTTTATGGATCGTGGTAGGATATAGTTTGTGTTTTGGTACATCAATAGGCGGCTTTATTGGAAATCCACTAACGCATCTTTTTTATAAAGGTGTTGCTTCCGGAGAACCATGGAGTTTGGCTCCCTCTATTCCAAAGCCCCTTTTTTCAATGTTTCAGTTGATGTTCGCAATAATTACTCCGGGTTTAGTTGTAGGTGCTATAGCAGAACGTATGCGTTTTACAGCCTACGTTTTATTCACTGTGCTATTTAGCTTGCTGGTATATGCTCCGCTTGCACATTGGAGCTGGCATCCTGACGGTTTCCTTTTTAAAATGGGAGCACTGGATTTTGCAGGAGGTACCGTTGTACATATTTCTGCCGGTTGCGCCGCACTCGCTGGTGCACTTGTTTTAAAGCGTAGAAAATCGCATATCGAAAAAAGAGAAAATGCACCTGCTAATATCCCCTATGTATTAATTGGTACGGGATTGTTGTGGTTTGGATGGTTCGGTTTCAATGCAGGTTCTGCGTTGGGAGCAAATGCACTTTCGGTTTCTGCTTTTTCAACAACAAATACAGCTGCCGCAGCTGCAGGTTTATCCTGGATGTTCTTTGATGTACTGAGAGGAAAAAAACCATCTGTAGTAGGTTTTTGTATTGGAGCAGTAGTTGGATTGGTTGCTATCACTCCTGCTGCAGGCTTTGTAGCCATCCCACAAAGTATTTTCATTGGTATGGTGGCCGCGGTAATTTCAAATCTCGCTGTTCATATCCGGTCAAAATCAACTCTTGATGATACATTAGATGTTTTTCCTTGTCATGGAATTGGTGGCATGGTGGGCATGTTAATGACTGGTATATTCGCTACGGTTGCAGTGAATTCTGCCGGTAATAATGGCTGGGCTAATGGCAATTTTAGCTTCTTTGTAACCCAACTAAAAGCAATGGGATGTGCAGTAGGTTATAGCTTCATTGTATCATTCGTAATTTTCAAGTTTATTAATTTTATTGTTCCAATTAGAGTAAGTAATAAAGAAGAAGAAGAAGGTCTCGATGCAAGTCAGCATAATGAAAAATACGTTCAAGGTACTTTGCTCGTGTCCACCAAAGAAGGATTAGTAGAGGAAGAGATCGTTAATTAAAATTTCTGCTTATCTCTGTTTTGCCATAATGGAAATGGTTTGATGCACCATTTCATGAATCTGCACAAAAGTCAAGGTTGATCCTTGGCTTTTGTGCTTTATCAATTTAAGGTTGAGTGAGCAAGTTTTTGGTTCGAATAACGCAAGTCTTAGTAAATTTCCGTTCAGAAAACAAACTGCAATTTTAATTAACCATTTATGGAAAACAAAAAGTCTTTGTCAAGGAAAGACTGAAGTGCTATAGATAAGGGCAGAAGAGCTTTTCTCAAGCA
>DAIQPL010000142.1:0-6292 GCA_036787395.1 Flavisolibacter sp.
TCCTCAAAACCAACCCGGTTCTGATGTAGAAAATGAAACCAACTGGTTTAGTCCTATTCTTCAAACTTTACTTCCCATCCTAATTTTTATAGGTCTGTGGATACTGCTTATGCGTAAGATGGGTGGAGGTGCCGGCTCCGGTGGAGGTCCTGGTGGCATCTTTAATATTGGCAAATCAAAAGCTACCCTGTTTGACAAAGGCACTCGCGTCAATATCACATTTGCTGATGTGGCCGGTTTGGACGAAGCTAAAGTGGAAGTTATGGAAATCGTGGACTTCCTCCGAAACCCAAAAAAATATACTTCTTTAGGCGGTAAAATCCCTAAGGGTGCTTTATTGGTAGGCCCTCCTGGAACAGGTAAAACCTTGTTGGCGAAAGCCATGGCAGGCGAGGCTCAGGTTCCCTTTTTTAGTCTCAGTGGTTCTGACTTTGTAGAGATGTTTGTAGGTGTTGGCGCCAGCCGTGTGCGTGACTTGTTTAAACAAGCCCGTGAAAAAGCACCTTGCGTTATATTCATTGATGAGATAGATGCCATTGGGCGTGCCCGTGGTAAGAACATGATGATGAGCAATGATGAAAGGGAAAGTACATTGAACCAATTATTGGTTGAAATGGATGGGTTTGGCACAGATACCGGAATTATTGTATTAGCTGCTACCAACCGACCCGACGTATTGGACACTGCCCTGTTGCGTCCCGGCCGTTTCGACCGTCAGATAGGGATAGATAAACCAGATGTAAAAGGACGTGAAGCCATATTCAAAGTTCACCTGAAGCCTATTAAAGTTTCTGAAAAAGTGGATGTTCATAAACTTGCTGAACAAACACCTGGTTTTGCCGGTGCTGATATTGCCAACGTTTGTAACGAAGCAGCCCTGATAGCAGCCCGTAAGGGAAAAACGGCCGTTGATATGAGCGACTTTCAGGACGCAGTGGATAGAGTAATTGGTGGTTTAGAAAAAAAGAATAAGATCATTTCCCCGGAAGAGAAAAAAATCATTGCTTATCACGAAGCAGGACATGCTGTTTGTGGGTGGTACCTGGAGCATGCTTATCCTTTATTAAAAGTAACAATTGTGCCACGAGGGACGGCAGCCCTTGGTTATGCTCAATACACTCCAAAAGAACAATACCTATATAATACAGACCAGTTGAATGACCAGATCTGTATGACCCTGGGAGGGCGCGCCAGTGAAGAGATCTTTTTTGGAAAAATTTCTACGGGTGCACAAAATGACCTTCAACAAATAACCCGTATTGGTTATGCCATGGTTAGTGTATACGGAATGAATCCCAAGGTAGGTAACATTAGTTTCTACGATCCTCAACAGGATAATTCTTTTACGAAGCCTTATTCTGATGAAACAGCAAGGTTGATTGATGAAGAAGTAAGAAAGCTGATTGATGAGGCTTATGAAAGAACGAAACGCTTACTTACAGAGAAAAAAGGAGATGTTGAAAAATTAGCGGAAGCATTGCTAGATAAAGAGGTTTTATTCCAGAGCGATGTGGAGACCTTGATTGGACGGCGTCCTTACGAAGACAAACACCTCTTAGATGTCGAACCTGAAGAAAAACATCCCGAGGGTGGCATCAGTGAAGGTGTTCCGCCTTACGATCCGAATGTTACCAACCAGGCTCCGGCAACAAAATGAGCAATTCACCAGCTAAGAATAACATACTAAAAAAAATACGCATGGCGTTGGCACATCCAACGCCATTGCCTTTTCCAAAAAGTGAAGGACCCGACTCTGTATTTCAACCGCCAAAACAAGAAGACCTTGTTGTAGAATTTGCCGAACAATTCACGGCATTGCAAGGCAAGTTTGTTTTTTGTGTCAATCAGCAGGAACTGGCGGAGCATTTCAATAAGCTTTGCTATCAAAACCAGTGGACTAAAATTTATTGCGAAGAAGAAAAATGGAAGTCGATTATTCAACCTAATAGTTTATATAAGGATATTGCAACTTGCGAAGCCGCCATTACCAGTTGTGAGTTTTTGATTGCAAGAACAGGCAGCATTGTACTGAGTTCTGTTCACCAGGGAAGAATTCCCAGCGTGTACGCTCCTGTTCATATTTGCATAGCGTACACATCTCAACTGGTGTATGATGTTAAAGACGGCCTGTCAGCACTAAAAGAAAAATATCGCCAATTTCTTCCCTCTTTAATAACGTTTGCATCAGGACCCAGCCGCACGGCAGATATTGAAAAAACATTAGTTGTTGGTGTGCATGGGCCAAAAGAAGTATATTGTTTTGTAATTGATGACCAGCAATAGCTGCTATAATTAATGCAAGTATCACCTGGCAAAAAAATATTTTTTCTTTCAGATTTCCATTTAGGCACTCCAAATGCTGAAGCCAGCCTGGCAAGGGAAAAATTGATCGTCAAATTTCTGAATGAGATCAGGGAGCAAGCTTACGCCATTTTTATCGTGGGTGATATGTTTGACTTCTGGTACGAATATCGAAAAGTAGTACCTAAAGGGGCCGTACGTTTGCTAGGCAAAATTGCAGAACTGGTTGATGCCGGAATTGCCATTCATTTTTTTGTTGGTAACCACGATATGTGGATGCGCAATTATTTTCAGAAGGAACTAAATGTGCCAGTATATTTTGAACCCAAAGAGTTTAAAATTAATGGCAAAAGGTTTCTCGTTGGTCATGGCGATGGATTAGGACCAGGCGATCATGGCTATAAAGCGCTCAAAAAAGTTTTTCGCAATCCTGCCTGCCAATGGTTGTTTGGAATTCTTCCTCCTTTTATTGGAGTAGGTTTAGCCAATTACTTCAGCAACAAAAGCCGGGAAGCCGGCGGTGATGTGGAAGAAGTTTTCCTGGGCGAGGGAAAAGAATGGCTGCTTATTTATAGTAAAGAGGTACTAAAAAAACAGCATTTTGATTTTTTTGTATTTGGACATAGACACTTGCCTATAGATTTTCGTCTTTCTGATGAAAGTCGCTATATTAACCTTGGTGAATGGATTAACTTTTGCACCTATGCTACATTTGACGGTACTAGCCTGCAATTGAAATCTTATACCGGTAAAGAAAACAAGATTTATAAAAACTGGTGAGAGCTTATTATACAATAGTATTTGTTTTTCTATTATTCACAGTAAAGAATGTCCTTGCACAAACGATTACCGGTCCGGCAAGTAAGGATTCTTCTTTCCATCTTATCAAAAGTTATGCAGGTGACATTGCCGATGCCGCTATTGATAACCTGGATAACCTTTACATTATTTCTTCCACCGGCCAAATAAAAAAATTTAACTCCATTGGCGATTCTGCAGGTATTTATAATCAGATGAGGATTTCGGGAAAGCTGTATTCTCTTGATGTATCAAATCCTTTGAAGCCTTTGTTATTTTATAAAGATTTTTCTACTGTGGTTTTGCTCGATCGCTTTCTGGCCAATAGAACTACAATTGACCTTCGTAAACATAACATATTACAAGCTGGGGCTGCAGGACTGTCTTACGACAATAATGTGTGGGTGTTTGATGAATATGATAACAAGCTTAAGAAAATAGATGAACAAGGCAACGAACTACTGCAAACCCCCGATTTCAGAACAATTTTTACAGAGGCCATCCGTCCGCAAAAGATCATTAATGATAATGGCTTTGTATATTTAGCGGATACAGCAAACGGTGTTTATGTTTTTGACAACTATGGCTCTTTCAAGAAAAAAATATCCCTTAAAAGTTGGAAGAGCATCGCCGTTAAAGAAAACTACCTGATACAAACGCACAAAGATCAGATCATAGTTTATAATACAACAACCTACGTGGATGTGAAAAAACAGATACCATCCTCTTTTCAGCCCTATCTTCATTCATTTTCTACAACCAGCAAACTGGTAACTTTTTCAAGCGATTTCCTGCGTATTTATCAATACAGGTTTTGATTGTACAGTAATCGATAATTTTATCGCAAACTCTTGCGATGGATAGCTTTTTAGACAGGATATTTTTAGCTAATGCAGTACGTGATTATTTATGGGTGGCCGGCGTCATTATTTTTGTATTATTCCTGAACAGGCTTATTTCAAGATACATAGCTATCCTGTTGTGCCGGCTGTTCAAAAGAGTCTGGAAAAATTTTGACCAACAAAAATTTATTGAACTCATCATTAATCCACTGGGAACGTTTTTAGTGGTGAGTGTTTCCATTATAGCCTTGTACAGGTTAGATTTCCCATCTCAACTAAATATTAATCTGTATAAATTTCCTTTGCAAAGGATCATCCTTTCAATTGCCACCATCATCCAGGTAATTGCTTTTATCTGGCTGCTTTTACGCATTATTGATTTTATAGCCAGTGTCCTGGAAACAAGAGCTAATCAAACACCAGATCAAAGCGACAACCAGCTGATTGTTTTCTTTCGTGATTTCTTTAAGGTTATCATTGGCATCATTGGCATTATGATGGTGCTTCATTTTGCCTTCAACTACAATATAGGCAGTTTGCTTACCGGTTTGAGCATTGTTGGTGCTGCTATTGCGCTGGCTTTAAGAGAAAGCCTTGAAAACCTTATAGCTTCGTTTGTCATCTTTTTTGATAAACCTTTTACCACGGGCGACAATGTGAAAGTGCAGAATATTGCGGGAACAGTTGAGCGTATTGGTCTTAGAAGTACCAGGGTAAGAACCAATGAAAAATCGTATGTGACAGTACCGAATAAACAAATGGTAGACAGCATCCTCGACAATGTTTCTTTACGTTCACAGATCAGGGGTGAGATTAACCTGTTTATTGACCTTAATACATCCCCTAAAAAAATTGACGACCTGCTGACAGAAATTAAAGCCTACCTATCTTCTGTAGGAGAAATTCAAAGCTTTAATGTATTATTCAATGACATAAGGCTGCAGGGATACGTTGTCTTTGTTGAGTTCTTTACACCTCCCCTGCCCTGGAATCAATTTACAGCAGTAAGGCAACAGGTAAATTTTTTCATTTTGCAAACAATGGAAAGGTTAGAAATTAAAATCCAGATGGAAGAAAAAGAAAGAAGATAAGTATTGACGTGAACACTAACCAAACGTTCGTGACAAAAAAATAGGTGTTCAAAAAACACCTAAAGTTTATAATCAACAAAGGCAATTACTTCCTCACACCGTTTGTTATAATTTCTCCCAATTCCTTATCAAACATTCCATACTTTCCATTCTCCACTACACGGCCAAGTTCTTTACCATTCTTCATAACTATAAAGGTGGGAACATTGGTTATACCAAAAGCTTCCGTTAAATGCTGGATTGTTTTTTTGCTACGATCTACACCCAACAAGGTCACCCTATCCTGTGAAAAGCCAGCTGCATCGGTCAGGGCAAAAAACTTTGGCAGCAAGTTTTTAGTATCGCCGCACCAGGTACCTGCAAATGCAACAATATTGATTGAATCTTTGTTAGCGTTAAATGCCTGCAAGGCATTTTGCTCAGGAGTATACCCTTGCTGGTTTTGAGCAAACCAGGCAAAAGCCGTATCTGAAGCCAGCTGCTGCTTTGTCATAAAACCTTTAATAATTTTAGTACCGCGGTTATCTACGTATGTTTCTGCTGATTGACCGTAAACTATTGCAGATGACAATAAAACAATAGCACAGAATAAAATCCTTTTCATATTACGAGGTTATCTTCAAATTTAAGATGGGAATAGAAAGAAAAAAGTTGTGTGCTGTTAAAGAGATGCTACAAATTTGCTTTTAATTCAAGTAGAAAAGACCGCAGTTTCTGGAGGGACTGCACCATCTCATATTTTTCTTTAGCCTGCTTATTCTTTTTTATAAAATCCTTAGCCCCCTCAATTGTAAATTTCCTGCGACGTAAAAGGTCATGTATCATTTGCAGGTTCTTAACATCAATGGGCTTAAAAAACCGGTCTCCTTTCCGGTTCTTGCGTGGCTCTAAAATATCAAACTCATTTTCCCAAAAACGAATCAGGGAAGTATTTACTTTGAACATAGCCGCTACCTCACCAATCGAATAATATTGTTTTTGAAAAAGCACATCATCTTCCGGTACTTCTACCAAATCTACTTCGCCTTCTATATCTTTTAATGCTCTTCTTCCTCTTGTGCTTTTAGGTGCCTTGGGTTTAGGTTGAGGAACAGGGTGGCCCGAAAGAAATTCTTTGGCCTCTTCCTTTTCTTCAGGTTGGGAAGAAAACTCGAATGTTATTTGTGACAATGATTTGTCCATATGCAGAGGTATAAAAATAAGAAATATGTTATTAATCATTAGGCTTGTAGATAATATTATCCGGGCTCGTAAGCATCG
>DAIQPL010000142.1:6392-9610 GCA_036787395.1 Flavisolibacter sp.
TCTTCATTTAGTTCTCTACATTTGTCGCTCGTAGTTGGTTGGCGCTATAAACGCCATGAAAAGGGAAGCCGGTTTAAGTCCGGCGCTATCCCCGTAGCTGTAAGGTGAGTGAATAGTTAGGACATGGTGAACATTTGCAATTTAAGTATTCACTATCTCTATTTACTATTCACCTGTTGAATCTCATACCACTGTTGATGTTAGTTAGCTAACCGGCGGGAAGGTATTCAACAGAAGCCAAGCCAGAAGACCTGCCAATTGCAATCAATTAATTTCATGCTTTCGGGTGAAAAGCAGAGATGATAAGGCTCGTGGATTATCTATCTCTAACTATTACCGGAAAGCAGTCACAAAAAATTTTAAACCGTTATGAGAAAAATTTTTTCTGTGGCTGCGATCTTTATGAGCAGCCAGCTTTTAGCGCAACAAGACACCACAACATTAGATGCAGTAGTTGTTACTGCCACCAAGTATCCCGTAAAACAAAGCAATACCGGCAAGGTGGTAACAGTGGTAACACGCCAGCAAATCGAACGGAGCATTGGTAAAGACCTGGCCCAGGTATTAAATGAGCAAACTGGTTTAACGGTTAGCGGGGCTTACAGCAACCCTGGCAAAGACAAGTCGCTTTTTTTAAGAGGTGCAGGCAGCAATTACACCCTGATTTTGCTGGACGGCATTCCTTTGAATGACCCATCTGGCATTGGAGGAAATTTTGACATCCGTCTTATCCCGTTGGAACAAATTGAAAGAATTGAAATTTTGAAAGGAAGCCAATCCACCCTTTATGGCGCTAATGCCATTGCCGGCGTTATTAATATTATCAGTCGAAAAGCCACATCACCACTGACAACAGGCAGTGGCGCTTTAAGCTATGGAAGTTATAATACGTTGAAAGGCAATGCAACCTTCAACCGTAAAGGAAATGTATTTGAATACAACCTTAATTACGAATACTTTGATACGGATGGCATCAGTGAAGCCAGGGATACTACCGGCAGAGGAAACTTTGATAAGGACGGATTTAATCGACAGTCCTTTATAGCTAACCTTGGTTTTAATGTAACGGACAAAATTAAATTATCGCCTTATTTCCGATTTTCAGAATACAAAGGAGAATATGACACTGATGCCTTTAAAGATGGCGGCCAGCGGTATAATGCTTCATTGACAAACACGGGTTTGATTGGGACTTTTGGTTATAACAAAGGAATCGTAACTGTCAACTATGGCTATGATTATACACAACGTTCCTATAATGGTTTTCCTTTTTCAGGAAAGTTTCACCATGCTGAAAGTTATATAAATCATGCGCTGAATGATCACCTGCAATTGCTAACTGGCATTAGTTATCAAAGCTATCATTTACCAAAACCCGATACAACCAATTCTGTTTTCAGTCCCTATGCTTCGTTGGTATTTCGCAATGCTGGCTTTAACGTGGAGTTGGGTGGCCGCTATAATAAACACAATCAATATGGTGATAACTTCACCTATAGCTTAAACCCCTCTTACCTATTCAATGACAGGATTAAATTGTTTGCCAACGTATCCAGCGGCTTTAGAGCTCCTTCTATCAGCGAGTTGTTCGGACCATTTGGCGCCAATCCAAATTTAAAACCAGAGAAAAGCCGGACTATAGAAGGCGGTGTACAGGTCTTTGCCATGAATAAAAGTCTTTCTGCTCTTGCTACTTACTTTAACAGGGATATAGAAGATGTAATCATTTATGCCTTTCCTGCGGGATATGCAAACCGTGACCGTCAAAAGGATCATGGCTTAGAAACAGAACTGGTCTTTACCCCTAACATGCAATGGAATCTTAAAGCCTTGTATGCGTATGTGAACGGAGAGATTACTCAAAAGATGACCAATAAGGACACAACGTTTTATAACCTACTACGCCGTCCCAAACACACCATTAATTTGTTTGCAGGCTACCAGATTACACAAAATTTTTTTGTATCTACTTCTGTTCAGTCATTCAGCAAAAGAAACGATGTATTTTATAACCCGGCTAATTTTTATACAGCCGAAGCAAAAATTCTGGATGCCCACGTATTATGGAATGCATACGCCGAATACAAGCTTTTTCAAAATGGCCTGACGGTTTTTGCCGATGTAAAAAATATTACCAACAAAAAAGATTACTACGAGGTATACGGGTATAATGTGCAGGGCACTACCATAAACGGAGGTCTTCGTTTCAAACTTTAAAACAACAAATCATGTCATTAAAAAAAATAGATCCACGCACAATTATAGTACTGCTTATGATCATCATTACCGGGTCTGTAAGAGTACTGTTTAATTTCAGTTACGAAATTTCACCTATTGCCAATTTTTCTCCTATAGGCGCTATGGCTTTATTTGGTGGAGCTTATTTTACAAAACAATGGAAGGCATTCAGCTTTCCATTGCTAACCTTATTCCTTTCCGATTTTGTTTTGCAGCAAACTGTTTTCAAACTTTATGGCAATGGCGGTTTATTATATGGCGGATGGTACTGGGTATACAGTGCTTTTGCACTGATGACCTTTGCAGGAAGATGGCTTTTGAAGAAAGTAAGTGTAGGCAATTTCCTTCTCTCCACCTTTGTATGTGTAATGATTCATTGGCTGGTAACAGATTTTGGAGTATGGATGGGTTCAAAAATCTACGCACAAACCTTAGGTGGATTTGCAAACTGCCTCGTCGCTGCTATTCCTTTTGAATCACGGTTTTTAATGGGCACGCTAGTGTATGGTGCCATCTTATTTGGCGCGTTTGAGTTAATCCAAAAGAAGTATAAAATACTGGCAGCAAATGCTGAATTAAAGATTATAAGATAATTATTATTGGATATCCCATTACTACAATTAATACAGTTATGAAAGCTTGTTCTTTTTTGCCGGCAGCTACTCAAATGATTTACGATATGGGCTTGCAAGGTATGCTGCACGGTATAACATTTGAATGTCCGGCACAAGCCCTGTCCGAAAAACAAAAGGTAGTGCGTTATGTACTGGAAGGCAGGCAATACAGCAGCGCCGAAATTGACAAGATCTTTTCTGCTTCCAAGACCGAGGGCAAAAGTTTGTATTATGTAGACGACTCCTTATTGCAGTCCATCGAACCTGATGTAATATTTACGCAGGATGTTTGCGAAGTATGCCAGATAGATACCGCATGCACAGCGGCTGCAGTGGCCAAACTATGTAAGGAACCAAAATTAGTTG
>DAIQPL010000018.1:0-2753 GCA_036787395.1 Flavisolibacter sp.
ATGAGGAAATTAAAATGCGGCTGTGTGATTTTATCATTAATAATAATGAGCAGGAATTAGTATTACCACAAGTATTGGAGTTGCACAGCCATTTTTTGACCCAAACACAAATTCAAACTATTTAATAACAAAGAAAAAACCATCGTCCTATAAGTCGACAACTTTTGCTTTCATAAAGTGAATGAATAAATTTATGTGATGCGTCAACTTTGTGTTTTGTCTGAATAATGCAAAGCGAATTTTAACTCAATTTCTTCAACGCGCCTAATATCCTCTCCCATCCTCTTTCAATATTCTGCATACTATTGGCAAAAGAAAAACGAACGCAATCCGGCTCGCCGAAGGCATCGCCCATAACAGAAGAAACATGTGCTGTGTTCAGGAGGTACATGCACAAGTCAGAAGCGTTTCGAATCGTAATATTTCCATCTGTCTTTCCATAATAAAAAGACATATCAGGGAAAATATAAAATGCACCTCCCGGTTCAAAGCACTGGAGACCCGGAATCTGTTTCGCCAGCTCCAATACTCTTTTTCTCCTTGACGTAAACTCTTTTACCATTTCAAAAGTGGGCTTCAAATCTGTAGTTAATGCTGCAATACCAGCTCTTTGTGCAATAGAATTAGGGCCACTCGTAAATTGTCCCTGTAATTTCTCACAGGCTTTTGCAACTTCGGTATGTGCTGCAATATAACCCACGCGCCAGCCAGTCATAGCAAAACCCTTACTCAATCCATTCACAAGAATGATGCGATCCTTAAGGTCATCAAATTGGGCAATACTTTCATGCCTGCCAACAAAATTGATATACTCATATATTTCATCAGACAAAATAAATACCTCGGGGTATCTTCTAAAAACATCTGCCAATGCACTCAACTCCTCTTTGCTGTAGACGGCTCCTGATGGATTACAGGGAGATGAAAACATAAAGAGTTTTGTTCTTGATGTGATGGCCGCCTCTACTTGTTCTGGCGTCACCTTAAAACACGCGTCCGCATGTGTTCGTATCTCAACCACTTTTCCCCTGGCCATTTTCACCAGTTCAGAATAAGTGACCCAATAAGGCGTGGGAATAATAACTTCATCATCATCATCCACTAATGCAAAAATGGTATTGGCCAAACTTTGTTTAGCACCGGTTGATACGACAATGTTTTCAGGTTTATAATCAAGATCATTGTCGCGTTTCAACTTGAAGCAAACTGCTTCGCGTAGTTCTAAATATCCGGCAACCGGCGTGTAGTGACTCCAGTTGTCGTTAATTGCTTTAATGGCAGCGTCTTTAATATGTTGCGGTGTATCAAAATCAGGCTCGCCAAGAGAAAGATCAATAACATCAATCCCTTTCGCTCTTAATTCACGACCGAGCTTGGCCATTTTTAATGTCTCTGGTTCACTAAATCTTGTAAGTAAACTTGATAATTCCATGACAGGAGTGTGAAGTAACATTGTAAATAATTATGAGGCTGCAAATGTAATCAATAGCGGCTATTTAGCGTTGCTCAGTTTACGAACGGAAAGACTCGGCCCAGGAACTATAGCTCAAAATCAAAAAGCGTCCTGGTTTCTAATAAAAAAGTATCGTACTTAAACTATTATCATTAAAAGTTGGCGAAGCATAAAATAAAAAGGGCACTCAATAAAACTTAATATTGTTATTGATCTATGTTATAGACGACATCTTCACTAATCAACCCCATACCCTATCTTTATAATCTCACCCATACTTTCCCAGGCCTAAAACTGCTGTAAACAATTTAAAAGCAAACAATTGAAAATAAAAATCGGTTTTGTAATAATAAGTATCGTACTCGTATCATGCAAAACCAAAACTTCGGGTAATGGATCAGCGCCAATCTCAAAGCCGGTAATAGGAACATGGAAACTACTTACAGGAACCCTTATAGAAAAAAACGATACCACCATCACCGATTACACAAAAAATATTTCTTTTATTAAAATCATTAATAATAGTCATTTCGCCTTTTTACAGCATGATTTAAAAAAGGGAAAGGACTCTGCTGCTGTTTTTGTTTCCGGAGGAGGCCGTTATTCCCTTACTGATACTCTGTACACAGAACATTTAGAATATTGCAGTGCCAGGGAATGGGAAGGAAACGATTTCACGTTTACTGTTACTATAAACAATGACACACTGATTCAAAGGGGTATAGAAAAAGTGGAAAGTGCAGGAATAAACAGGGTAAATATTGAAAAGTATGTGAGAGTGAAAATGTGACAAGGCTGGCTTCCAACGAAAACCATTCTCATTTTATTTCACCCTCAACATTTGCAGACATGTAGGCAAAGGAACTTTTATCTGTTGTTGCATTGGCTGAAGCAAACCGGACTTCTTGTTCCTTTTGTATACTACCACATTCCCCGTCTCCTGGTTGGCCACTAATAAAAATTTACCTGAAGGTTCAACAATGAAATTTCTCGGCACTTCCCCCAAAGTAGATTCGTAGCCTGCTATTGTTAATTTGCCTGTTTGTTGATTGATAGAAAAAATGGCAATATTATTTTCTTTTCCACGGTTAGAAACATATAGAAACCGGCCATCGGGAGAAGTATGGATATCGGCACTGCCAAAAGGAGCTGTGGCTGTATCCCCATGCGCAGGCAATTGTTGAAGGGAATCGAGCCTGCCTTCTTTATAAGTGTATGCCATTACTGTGCCGCTCATTTCTTCGGCCAGGTAAACATATTTTCCATTGGGATGAAAAGTCAAATGTCTTGGCCCGCTACC
>DAIQPL010000018.1:2853-5423 GCA_036787395.1 Flavisolibacter sp.
AAACTTCCACCTGTATAATTACCGTTCACTACCCATCTCCCGGATTTATGTACGGTTATATAAACGGGGTTGTCGCCCCCGCTTGGTTGTTTATTGATAAACGCCAAAGCGCCTGTTTCACTATTGAAGGCAAATGCACTTACACTTCCGGCATTAGCCGTTCTTGTTTCTGTACAGGCATACAGGTATTTTGCACCTGGTGCAATGGATAAGTAGGAAGGATTAATGACGCCTTCCGTGTTACTGACCCATTCTGCCTTACCGGTCGACGCATCAAAACGATAAACGTAGATTCCTTTACTCCCTGTATTGGTATAAGTGCCAATGAATAAATAATATTTCTGGCTGTTAGAAGTGAGCGAGAAAATAAACGTCAGTAACGCCAGGCAAAGTCGCATGAGTAAACTTACAAAACTGTATCTATAATCATGTGAAACTTGTGATTAAAACAATAAGAGGCAAGGTACAAATTGGCCCAGACCAGTCCCCAACGATTCTGTTTTTACCACTTGCTCATTTGTTTTAGATTGTAAGAGTTTAACCCTGGGGAAATTTCCAGGGGGACCTACCGGCATGTAGAAACAAAGCGCAAAGCAAAAGGCCGGCTAAAAAATAAGAACTAATAAGTAGTCTCTTGTGCATGTTGATAAGGCTGCATCGTCTTTCTGAAAACCGCTGCTAAACTATATACTCCCATTGGTTCTTGTTACTTTTTTTGTTTCAATGGTATGTAAAACAGGTTGAATTGTAAGACATTTTGCAGCCGACATTTCATCAGGCAAAATATTCAATTCATGCAGCTGCTTATTGCTGCAGTTTTTTTGCCGGTCTATTTTCGTCCTGCAATTTTCATTCACCCTTAATCTTACTAATCTTAAAATACAAAAAGCAATGAACGTTTCTTCGATAAAACAAGGCACTAAGATCCTGTTTGCCAATTTCCCTGCCGATGGGCATTTTAATCCATTAACGGCTTTAGCCATGCATTTGAAAAACTTAGGTTGTGATGTTCGCTGGTATACATCGATAAAGTATGCAGAAAAAATTGCAAGGTTAAATATCCCTTTTTACGGATTGAACAAAGCACTGGACTTTGCTTCTAACCCGGATATCGATGCTGCTTTCCCCGAGCGCAAGTATCATAAAAGCCAGGTGGCAAAATTAAAGTTCGACATGGTCAATGTTTTTATTCTTCGCAGCCCTGAGTATTACGAGGACATCATTGATATCTATGAAGAATTTGAATTTGAGTTGATGGTGGCGGATATAACTTTCGGAGGCATTCCTTTTGTAAAAGAAAAAATGGCCATCCCGGTAATAGCTATTGATGTCTTTCCGCTTCCTGAAACATCAAAGGATCTTGCACCTTGTGGTTTGGGCATAACTCCTTCTTATACTTTCTTTGGAAAGATCAGACAAAATATTTTGCGGTTCGTTGCTGATAAAGTTCTCTTTGCGCATCCTACTAAAGTAATGACCCACACACTGGCAAAATATGGTATAGAGACCGGTGGCTCCAACATATTTGACATCCTGGTTAAGAAATCAACACTGGTTTTGCAAAGTGGTACTCCCGGCTTTGAATATAAACGTAGTGACATGAGCAGCCATGTACATTTTATAGGACCGCTACTGCCTTATACAGAAAACAAAATAACCAAACGCTGGTTTCATGAAAAATTAAGGCAGTATGATAAGGTAATCCTGGTAACCCAGGGAACTGTTGAAACAGACACAGAAAAATTGTTGATCCCTACGCTGGAGGCTTTCAAAAACTCCGATTGCCTTGTAATCGCTACAACGGGCGGATCTAGAACACAGGAATTAAAAGCAAAATATCCTGAAGAAAATATTATAATCGAAGATTTCATTCCGTTTGGAGATGTGATGCCGTACGCGGATGTGTATGTAACCAATGGCGGATATGGCGGCGTATTGTTATCTATTCAGAATGAACTACCTATGGTAGTTGCCGGTATACACGAGGGAAAAAATGAGATCAATGCAAGAATAGGTTATTTTGGCCTGGGTATTAATTTAAAAACCGAAAAACCATCCATACTGCAGCTAAGAAAAGCTGTGGAAGAAGTGATAGGTACTGATGTCTATAACAAAAACGTAAAACGGCTTAACGATGAATTCAGAACGTATAACCCGAATGAACTTTTTACGAAACACGTTGCCCGCTTGTTAAAAAAAGACAGAAAAATAGAAAGAACACGCAAGCAATTGGAACAAGCTATTTATTAAACTTTGGGAACGGGATCAATAGAAGCGGGTGCAGGGATGCATCCGTTTTTTGATTATAGTAGTCATTTGTAGAACAAATATCCCAACTCCTTTCGTCTAACCAAAGCAAAACAATTTTTCTTAGGATGTACACGATGAATTTACAAGTGTCTTGATAAATTTGCTTATTTGTATAGCATTAACGCAAAATAAGCTTCTGTAAACGGTTTGGTATAATTTTCGTAATCAGTTTAGTAATTAAAATACCTTATGTTACTATTCTCCACTGTTCTTTTTGTTGACGGAAACCCTGTAGGTTATAAAGTGTTCAAAGAAAAGAA
>DAIQPL010000018.1:5523-27743 GCA_036787395.1 Flavisolibacter sp.
GGAAAGGCAAACGAATCTTATGTAAAAGAAGGCATTGCCGACTTTACAAAACGCATATCCAAATATTTCCCGATTGAGTGGACCCTTATTCCTGTTCCAAAAAACGCAGGCATGCTTTCGGAAATGGATCTCAAAAAGAAAGAGGGAGAAATCGTTTTGCAATGGCTGCGACAAGAAGACTTTTTAGTGGCCCTGGATGAACGTGGAAAAAATCTTACCTCTGAAGGGTTGGCTAATTTTATACAACAAAGAGCTACGGAAAGTACAAAGAACGTAGTGTTTTTAATTGGAGGAGCCTTTGGGTTGGATGAAAGTATTTTAAAAAGAGCCAACTTCAAGTTGTCCTTATCCAACCTGACTTTTCCACACCAACTAGTTCGTTTGATTTTGGCGGAACAGGTATACAGGGCCTGCACCATACTTCGCAACGAAAAATATCATCATAAATAAGGAGGTTACAATATTAATGCGCACTGCATCAATGAAAGCTTTCTACTGTAAGGCAGTCATCATTATATTTGCTCCGGCCAGTGAGTGCCTGTTAGTCACCTTTCATCTTTATCACCTGTCATGGACCTTTCTATAACCGTTATTATAATTATTATTACCGTATTGGTTTCTCTTGGAGGCTTTAGTAATCAAAAGATCATTGATGATCTTATTTTTTATCCGCCTGCAGTTACAAAAAGAAATCAATGGTATCGCTTTTTCACCTGCGGATTGATCCACGCTGATTTCGGGCACCTGCTTTTTAATATGCTTTCGCTTTTTTTATTTGGACGATTTGTAGAAGACAAGTTCGTTGAGATTTTTGAAGAAAATGGAAAATGGTATTATCTGCTTATGTACATAACTTCTTTATTGATTTCAATACTCCCCACTTATTTTAAACATAAAGATGATTACGCTTACCGCAGCCTTGGTGCTTCTGGCGCAGTGAGTGCTGTAGTATTTGCCGGATTGATGATTGCTCCATATGTGGAAGTAGGTTTTTTTATCATCCCTCCCATTATTCCTGGGTTTATATTCGGACCGTTGTATCTGCTTATCTCTGCTTTGCTTGATAGAAGAGGTGGCGGAAATATCAATCATTCTGCCCACATTTGGGGGGCGCTCTATGGGGTTATGTTTATTATTGTTGTAGGAAAGTTGGCAGGCTTTAATGCTATCCAGGAATTTATTGATGGTGTAAACTATTATATACGCTCTAAGGGTTGGATAAGGTAAGTTGAAGCACTTGTTTGGTTGATGGCGTGATCTTAAACCGATCGTCAATGCGCATTCCAACTACCCAAATAATTTTCTTATCCGATTCAATTACCCAAATATTTTCTTTCTGGTTTTTTGGCAATTTCTGGTCAATAAAGAAACGAGCCAGTTTCTTTTTCTTTTGCATTCCTAATGGATAGAAATAGTCGCCTTGTTTCCATTTACGTAGCAGCAACGGAAATTCAATTTTTTTTGCGTCCAATTGACCCGTTGCGTTTGATTTGCTGAGACTAAATTTTTCTTTTGAAACCAAATTAAATTCCAGCAGCCCTCCATTAAACTTTACCTGGGCTTCATCTTTTTCAATGGCAATGGTATCTGCTGTTGAAACCTTTGGTGCAATAATCAGCCAGTTACGATGCCTGATAATTTGATATTGGTCATTTTGAATAAATTTTCCTGATTCAGCGCTCGTTAACTTAATCACTTCTCCAACTTGTTTTTCTCCAAAACCATAGTCCTTTATAATTTCATAAACAAGAGAAGTATCCGCGTACTTCAATAGTTTAAGTACAGGAATCCGAAGTTCTGCCTGGCGCTGCTCGCAAACTTCCTGCTTTAATTTTTGTACGGACAATTGGTAAACAGCGTTTATTTTTTTAAAGCGCTCAATGTTATTCAAAAGGTTTTCTTCCAGCTGTGGAAATATTTTTTTTACAGAAGGAATCAATTCATGGCGAAAGAAATTACGGGTATATTTTGTTGAACTATTTGACGAATCTTCTACCCATTGCAAATTAAACTGCTTTGCAAAAGCCTCAATTTCTTTTCTCCTTGCAGTCAATAAAGGACGTAGCAAATATGAGTTTTTAAGGTCTGATTCCGGTATAGCAGTAAGTCCCTGCAAACCTGTTCCCCTAAAAAAATTCATCAGCAGGGTTTCTATATTATCATCTGCGTGATGCGCTAACAAAGTAAAGGCGAAACCTTTCTCGTTTTTTAGTTGAGCAAACCATTGATACCGTAGGTCCCTGGCCGCTTCCTGGATCGATAATTTATGTTTTTTGGCATAGACTTCAGTGTCAAAATTTTTAACCAGTATGTCCACTTTATATTTGTCTCCCAGATTTCGCACAAACTGCTCATCTCTTTCACTCTCCTCTCCTCTTAAATTAAAATTGCAATGCGCAATCGTAAAATTTACACCTGCCTGTTTGCATAGCTCACATAACACAACCGAATCAAGACCGCCACTTACAGCTGCTAAAAAAACATGGCCTGGGCTAAATACATGCCTCTTGTTAAAAAAACGGATGAATCTATCTAGCAAAGGATTTGTTTGATCGATTAATAAACAAGGTCTTCATAAGCACTCTTTAATTCATTATAAGCATGATTATCTCCTGTCTCTTTTGCCTTCAGCATTCCTTTTTCATAACATTGAATGGCCTCTTCCTTTGCACCAACCCTTTCCAGTAATTTGCCTAAGTGATAATAGCTGCCAATATAATTTTCATCCCGGCTTAAGAGGCTTTCAAAAACGTTCCTTGCCTGTGCATCATCGCCCAACTTAATATACTCCAATGCCAGGGCATGCTGTATAAAACTGTCAGCAGGATTAGCTATTAAAAACTCCTTCAATTTTTGAATTCTGTTCATGCCCGGATTAATGTATTACTGGCGTCTTTGCACCTTATATTTGCATAAATTATTAGTTGCTTATGCAACTAAATTACTTTTGTCTTAAATTAGCTATATGAAAATACTTGTTTGTATAAGCAAAACGCCTGACACCACGGCAAAAATAGCTTTCACCGATAACAACACGAAATTCGCTGAAGCCGGCGTTCAATGGATTATCAATCCTTATGATGAATGGTATTCTTTGGTTCGGGCCATTGAATTAAAAGAAGCTGACGCCTCTACTGTTATACATTTAATAACCGTGGGTGCTGCTGATGCTGAACCCATTATTAGAAAAGCACTGGCACTTGGTGGCGATGAAGCGATCCGCATCAATTCACAGCCTTTGGAAAGTTACCAGGTAGCAGCTCAAATTGCCGAAATAGCTAAGCAAGGCGCTTATGATATTATTTTTACCGGTAAAGAAACTATTGATTACAATGGAGGCGCCGTTGGTGGAATGTTGGCTGAATTGCTTGACCTTCCTTACGTAGCCAATGCTACTAACTTCCAGGTAAATGGAACTACAGCTACCATAAAAAGAGAGATTGAAGGTGGTGAAGAAACACTGGAATCGCTCCTGCCAATAGTAGTAGGTTGCCAGAAGGGTGTAGCCGAAGCCCGGATACCGAACATGCGGGGTATTATGGCTGCACGTACCAAACCCTTGAAAGTAGTGGAGCCTGTACAGATAGAAGCATTAACTAAGTTCACCGGGTTCCAGTTGCCTCCTGCAAAAGCTGGTGTGAAGCTGGTATCACCGGACAATGTGGATGAGCTGGTTCGTCTTCTTCATGATGAAGCGAGAGCCATCTGATGCGCCGATGAAAGCACAGGCTTTTGCAAATAGATAATAGTTCTTTTAATGTGGAATGATGATTATGAACTGGCCAGCATTACCTACTTTGAAGCTTCTGTTGCGTCGCACTCTTCATCGTTCTAAACATTACTCACAATAATCAGCGTTTGAACTTGAACCATCATTTTCAAATCATCAAATCAAAAAAATGAGCGTATTAATATTTATCGATCAAATAGACGGGCATATCAAAAAAGCCTCGCATGAAGCATTAAGCTATGGCGCCAAAATAGCGGAGCAAACCGGCACTACAGCCGAAGCGGTTGTACTTGGCAATATAAATGAAGACTTGCCTTCTTTAGGCCAACATGGTGTAAAAAAGATCCACCATGTTCAGAACGATAACCTAAAGCAATTCGATTCACAGGTATACACAAAAGTGATTGCACAGGTGGCAGAACAAACCGGTGCTAAAGTGATCATCTTCTCTAATAATTCTAGCGGTAAATCCTTAGCGCCAAGAGTAGCCGTTCGCCTAAAAGCAGGGTTAGTAGCAGGTGCTACTGCTTTGCCAGATACAACGAACGGATTTACCGTTCGCAAAAATGTTTTCTCCGGGAAAGCATTTGCCAGTGTTTCCATAAACAGTGATGTAAAGGTTATTTCGTTGAATGTAAATGCTTTTACTGTTGCACAGGGACAAGGAAGTGCTGAAGTAGTTCCCTTCAATGCAACAGTGGAAACTTCCAAACTAAAAACAGTTGGCAGCACAAAAACTTCTGGAAAAGTTGCTTTAACTGAAGCGGACGTGGTAGTAAGTGCCGGCCGGGGATTGAAAGGACCTGAAAACTGGGCCATGGTAGAAGAACTGGCTGACACGTTAGGAGCAGCACTAGCTTGTAGCCGCCCGGTGGCGGATGCACACTGGCGTCCACATAACGAACACGTAGGACAAACGGGGATTGCCATTGCGCCCAATTTATATATTGCTGTTGGCATCAGTGGAGCCATACAACATCTCGCAGGCGTAAACCGCAGCAAGGTAATTGTCGTGATCAATAAAGATCCGGAAGCGCCTTTCTTTAAGGCTGCTGATTACGGTATTGTTGGAGATGCATTCGATGTAATTCCCAAATTAACCGCTGCTATAAAAAAAGTGAAAGGGTAAAACAGTGGCGAGTGAAGGCCATCAGCAGTGGATTGAATTTGCGAAATTACTATTGGCTGTTCACGGTCCGCCATTCACATTTTTATGGCTTAAAATATGTAGGTTTGCAAACCTTTGCTTAAGCGTTGTTTTATTTATAGGTTATGAAGAAAATAGAATTGGAAATTGTGGCCCTTTCACATAGCATAACTCAAACCCATTCATATGCCGTGGTATTGGGAGAAGTAAACGGACTGAGAAGGCTCCCCATTGTTATCGGGGGCTTTGAAGCCCAGGCCATTGCTGTTGCGCTTGAAAAGATGCAGCCAAGCCGTCCTCTTACCCACGACCTGATGAAGAATTTCATGACCGCTTTTAATATTGACCTCCACGAAATCATTATCTCTGATCTTCAGGAGGGTATTTTCTATTCAAAACTAGTTTGCTCTTCTGACAACGACACCATTGAAATTGATTCCCGCACGTCCGACGCCTTAGCCCTGGCTGTACGCTTTGGTTGCCCGGTATATACCTACGAACATATTTTAGAAAGTGCCGGCATTTTAATGGAAGACCCGGGTTCCTCATCAGGAAAAAAGAAAAAAACGCCGGCTATCACTTCGCCCGAGGAAGAAAGCGGCAGCAAAGGTGACCTTAAAACCATGTCCCTTGAAGATCTCAATACATTGCTCAACGAAGTGCTGGAGCAGGAAGATTATATTCGTGCCATTGCCATCAGGGACGAAATTAATAATCGAAGGAAGGGCCGCTAAAAATCCTCAACTTTTATAGCCTGTGATCGTATTCCCAAATTGCAAGATTAATTTAGGGTTACACATCCTGCAAAAAAGAGCAGACGGCTTTCATGATCTCGAGACCATTTTTTATCCTATTTCAATTCAAGACGGATTGGAGGTTATTCAGAATTCCATTACTACTTCAGATGAAGTAGATATTAGCAGTTCTGGCTTGCCGATTGATGCAGAAAAAGAAGATAACATTTGTTACAAGGCTTACCAGCTTTTAAAACAGGATTTTCCGGAGCTTCCAGCAGTTAAAATGCATCTACACAAGGTAATTCCTTCGGGTGCCGGCCTTGGTGGTGGCAGTGCTGATGGAGCCTTTACACTTTTGCTTTTGAATAAAAAATTTAACCTTGGACTGAACGACCAACGACTCACTCAATATGCTTTTCAGTTAGGAAGTGATTGCCCTTTTTTTATTTTAAACAGAACTTGTTTTGCAACCGGCAGGGGAGAAATTTTAGAACCCCTCCACCTTGATCTTTCCGACTATAACATCGTTGTAGTGAACCCGGGAATTCATATTAATACCGGTTGGGCCTTTTCACAAATAGCAGCTGCCACGGAACATCAATCTTTAAAACAAATTGTTGCATTACCTGTAAAGGAATGGAAGGAGCATTTGAAAAATGATTTTGAAAAACCTGTATTTAGTCATTATCCCGAGATTGAAACCATTAAAAAACAATTGTATAAACAAGGAGCCATATATGCTTCCATGACAGGCAGCGGTTCTACTGTTTATGGCTTATTTGAAAAGAACGTCCAGGTACAGTTATCTTTTCCCCCGCACTACTTTGTGAAATCTATATAGAGGCATATTGCGCTGTTCGCTTACTTTTACGGCAGAATAATCCGCATGGAGATTTACAAAGAATTTTCTTTTGATTCAGCTCACTTTTTGCCCAATGTGCCGGACGGGCATAAATGCAAAAACATGCATGGACATACGTACCGGCTTCGCGTATTTATTAAGGGAGAACTAGATCCATTTTTGGGGTGGATTATGGATTTTAAGGAATTAAAGGATGCACTGGCAAATGTTATTGACCAACTGGATCATAAACTGATTAATGATATCCAGGGATTGGAAAATCCTACTGCAGAAAATATCACAGTATGGATCTGGGACCAGATAAAACCTCTGCTCCCATTACTTAGCAAAGTTGAATTGTATGAAACGCCTACTACGGGTGTTATTTATTCAGGTGTGTGATCTTCCAATTCAAAAAACAATTCATCGAGGTCGAGTGGATCAGTAACCATTTGGATGTTACCTTCTGCATCTAATGGCCATTCTTCTTTTGGACGGTCCCAATATAATTCCACGCCATTCTTGTCAGGATCATTTAAATAAATGGCTTTCGACACTCCATGGTCAGAAGCGCCTGTCAATGGGTACTTTGCTTCTATCAATCTTTTTACAGCAATGGCCAGGTCTTTTTGGGTGGGATATAAAATAGCTAAATGATAAAGTCCGGCAGCTTTTACAGGAGACGGTTCTGCATTCCTGCTATGCCATGTATTTAAACCTATGTGATGATGATACCCACCGGCGGAAAGAAACACTGCATTGTCTCCATATTTCTGTGTAAGCTCAAAACCAAGTAAGTCGCGGTAAAACTGGAGCGCTCTTTCCAGGTCTGCTACCTTTAAATGAACATGACCGATCCTTGTTTGTGCAGGGATATTGTATGCCATAGTATTTAGTTACATTTGCTGAACAATAACGTAATGAAAGTTATCACTTCTTTCCTGTCGCAAAATCTCGACCTTCTCAATCACTAGGTTAGTACTGTTTTTGTACACGTTTATTTTCATCTCTTATTATATAAAGCAAATTTTATGCAAGCGACTACTGATATAGTTTCTAAACCTCAATATTATATAGAACTGGAAGAAAGATATGGAGCACATAATTATCATCCACTTGCTGTTGTATTAACCAAAGGAGAAGGTGTTTTTGTCTGGGATGTGGAAGGCAAACGTTATTATGATTTTTTAAGTGGTTATTCTGCCGTTAACCAGGGACACTGCCATCCAGGAATTGTGGCAGCGATGATTGAACAGGCTCAACGTCTCACCCTAACGAGCCGTGCTTTTCACAGCGATGTTTTAGCTGAGTACGTAAAATATATGAGTGCATATTTTGGTTATGACAAAGTATTGCCGATGAATACAGGTGTTGAAGCAGTAGAAACTGCTATCAAACTTGCCAGGCATTGGGGATACCTGGTAAAGGGTATCAAAGACCAACAGGCAAAAATTATTGTTTGTGAGGACAATTTCCACGGACGTACATCTGCGGTTATTTCTTTTAGTACCGATCCTGTAGCCAGGAAAAATTTTGGTCCATACATGCCAGGTTTTGTATTGGTACCTTACAATGATTTGAGCGCATTAAAGCAAGCGTTAGAAGATGCAACCGTCGCCGGTTTTTTGGTAGAGCCCATCCAGGGAGAGGCTGGAGTAGTTGTTCCGGATGCAGGTTATTTGAGCGACGCTTACAGGCTTTGCAAAGACGCCAATGTGCTCTTCATTGCTGATGAAATCCAGACAGGATTAGGTAGAACAGGAAAAATGCTGGCCTGTGATCATGAGGCTGTTCGGCCTGACGTTTTGATTTTGGGTAAGGCATTAAGCGGCGGCCTTTTACCGGTAAGTGCGGTATTAGCTAATGACAAAATCATGCTTACTATTAAACCCGGCGAACACGGCTCCACATATGGTGGTAATCCATTAGCCTGCAAGGTATCTATGACGGCATTAGAAGTTTTGAAAAATGAAAAAATGGCTGAAAATGCATACCTTCTCGGTGAATATTTTAGAAATGAATTAAAAAATATAAAGTCTTCTTACATAAAATTAATCCGTGGCAAAGGTTTGCTCAATGCCATTGTAATTGAACATACTAATAAAGAAGCAGCATGGGAACTTTGCCTTGCCTTAAAACAGAATGGCGTGCTGGCAAAACCAACACATGGCGATAAGATAAGGCTAGCCCCGCCACTTGTTATCACGAAAGGACAGATTGATGAATGTATCAGTATTATTGAAAAGAGCCTGCTGGTGTTGGAAAGCGAACAATCCTTTCACAATTGACAACGTGTAAACTTTTAGATTGTACATACCTGTTTACACGCTATTTTTATTTAAAGAACAAGTATGGACTTACACCTCCACCACCCCGAAGAACATTTGGAGAGCAGCGATTTTATCAGGGATATTGTGATTGGAATGAGCGATGGTCTTACAGTTCCATTTGCTTTGGCAGCAGGTTTAAGTGGCGCGGTCGATTCTACGGGCATTATTGTAATTGCAGGTATTGCTGAGATTGCAGCCGGTTCTATTGCCATGGGTTTAGGCGGTTACCTGGCAGGAAAAACAGAACAGGATCATTACAACAGCGAGGTGAAAAGGGAATATTATGAAGTAGAGCATTTACGTGAACGCGAAATTGAAGAAACAAAAGAATTTTTTGCAGGTATTGGATTGAGCAAAGAATTACAGGATAAGGCGACCGAAGAGATAGCAACCGATAAAGATAAATGGGTGCAGTTTATGATGAAGTATGAATTAGGTTTGGATCAACCTGATCCAAAGAGAGCCCATAAATCTGCATTTAACATAGGCGCCTCTTATATAGTTGGCGGGCTTGTTCCATTATCTCCCTATTTTTTTGTTGAGCATCCAATAGATGGTTTGCAATATTCAGTTGTAGTTACACTTCTGTGCCTGTTCGTTTTTGGATGGTTTAAAAGTAAAATCACTGGTGTAAATCCCTGGTGGGGAGCTATAAGAGTTACAATGATTGGCGCTATGGCGGCAGCGGCGGCATTTGGGGTAGCCAAACTTTTTGAGGGCAGGTAAATGTTACGGGTTAAAAAGATGATAAGAGCTAGTAGACCTGAACGGGGCGTCGCAAGCAAAGCACCATTGAAGTACCAGAACCGGCTTCCAAAAATAAAAATCCCGTCTGTACAAACGGGATTCATTTTTCAAAGGGAAATAATTTATCTAAGGTCGACCACCTCTACACCTGGATATTTCGTTTTATCAAATATGAAATACGAGTCGGCAACAGTAGTGGTTGGTTTTAATGTGTTAATTATATAGTTATAGCGTCCACCAGCTTTTTCTAAAAACTTTGCACTATAGATGGTATTTGATGCTTTATCGATCGATACATATACCTTGTGATAAGGACGGGTTTTATCTGTAGGAGTTAATTCAATCTCCTGCAATGTTTTTCCTGCTTCTTTTTTCTCTCCGTTCAGTTTATAGTAGAAATCTTTGTCATAAAAATTGGTAAACATTTTCTGAGGGGTCATAGCGGTTGCAGTACTGTTTACATTATCAACCGTTACTTCATTGGCACTTTTATCATAGTTCCATGTGGTTTTGCCATCGGAATAGATTTCCATGTCATCAAGGTTTACTTTATACCTGTTACCTTTCATGGTCACAGTACCTTTTTTACTTGATAATACCTTTCCATCAGCATTCTCTACTCTATAGGTAAAAGCTGCCTGTGGTGAGCTAAATGTTTTGAATTTTGAACTTACGGCATCTAATATCTTTTTGGCCGCAGGATCGCTTTGAGTAGGGTTTTTTAGGCTTTTCAAAGATTGGGCTGGCGCTGTCAATACAACAGAAGCCAGGCTCAACAGTGTAAATAGTTTCTTCATTAGAATAAATTTGATTAAGAGTCGGGCAAATATAGCCTTTGATGCAGTTAGAATGCAATCGACATACCGGGATTAATCAACAAAATGTTTCTTAACACTAACTTAGATTTTGGAGGTATTCCAGAAGTTCAGCTTCCGTCTTTATGATTACTTCTCTTGCTTTACTTCCTTGGTTGGGGCCTACTACACCCGCTGCCTCTAACTGGTCCATCAGGCGGCCTGCACGGTTATAACCAAGTTTCATACGTCGTTGTAGAAGAGAAGTGGAACCTACCTGGTTTTGTACAATCAGCTTTGCAGCATCTTCAAAAAGCGGATCTTTATCAGCAGCATCGAAGTCTTTGCCTTCCAGCTCTTTTTCATCTACATACTCTGGTAACATAAAGGCCTGAGGATAGCCGCGCTGGTCAGAAATAAACTCTACAATTCTTTCTACTTCCGGGGTGTCGACAAAAGCACACTGCAGACGGACAATTTCACCATTATAAGATATAAGCATATCACCCTTACCGATCAGTTGCTCGGCCCCACCGGCATCCAGAATGGTACGGGAATCAATTTTGGATGATACCTTGAAAGCAATACGGGCAGGGAAGTTGGCTTTAATAGTACCCGTTATTATGTTTACCGAGGGACGTTGTGTTGCGATGATAAGATGAATACCTACGGCACGGGCTAATTGTGCTAAACGGGCAATGGGCATTTCTACTTCTTTGCCAGCCGTCATAATAAGGTCGGCAAACTCATCAACCACCAGCACAATGAAAGGCAGATATTGATGGCCTTTTTGAGGATTTAGCCGGCGCTTTACAAATTTTTCGTTGTACTCTTTAATATTCCTGGCACCTGCCTCTTTTAGCAGGTCATAACGATTATCCATTTCAATACAAAGAGCGTTCAGTGTGTGAATTACTTTTTTTGTATCGGTGATGATAGCATCTTCTTCCCCCGGAAGTTTAGCCAGGAAATGTTTTTCAATGTGGCGATAAACACTCAGTTCCACTTTTTTGGGATCGATCAAAACAAATTTTAATTGAGACGGGTGCTTTTTATAAAGAAGTGAAACGAGGATAGCGTTTAATCCAACAGATTTACCTTGTCCGGTAGCTCCAGCCATTAGTAAGTGTGGCATAGAAGTCAGGTCGACGATGAAATTTTCATTGTCTATCTTTTTTCCAACAGCAATTGGCAGGCTGAAGTTGTTATGAACAAACTTTTCTGAAGACAGCAAGGTCTTCATACTTACCACCGTTTTTTTGTGATTCGGTACTTCAATACCAATGGTTCCTTTTCCCGGAATAGGTGCAATAATGCGGATACCAAGTGCTGCCAGGCTTAGGGCAATGTCATCTTCCAGGTTTTTAATTCTTGAAATACGGACACCGGCAGCGGGCACAATCTCATAAAGCGTTACTGTAGGACCAACCGTTGCGCTGATCTTTTGGATTGAAATGTCATAATTTTTCAGGGTGTTAATGATCTGGTTTTTGTTGGCTTCAAGTTCTGCAGGATCCTGTACAATCTTTTCACTTCCGTGTGTTTCCAACAGATCAACCTTAGGGTATTTGTAATCTCTTAAGTCCAGTGTTGGCTCGTAAGGAGGCAGGTCGCTATAGCCTTTTTCTAAGCTATCTTCCACTTCACTTTTTTCTTCCGCTGTTTTTATTTCCAGTTGCAGGTTGTCAACAACTTCTTTTTTTATAGGCTTTTGCGGTACCGGTTCTTCTTCTGTTTCTGCCGGTACGTCATGGCTATGCATTATGTCGTCTACAATTTCTTTTTCAACTACCGGTTCATTAATGGTTAATTCATCGTCTTTAGGTTCATCTCTTTCTATAATATGCAGGCCATTACCTGATTGCTGCAGATTGCCAGCTTCATTAATGATCATCCCGCTTTCGCCTTTCAAAATATTTCCCTTCTCTGTAGCTTCACCTGCATACAAATCGTTAATGCTTGTGGCTGGAGAAGACGCTTTCATCACAGGCGCCACCGCTTCTACTTCTTCATCAGTTGTTTCATCATCCATGACCTCTCGTACTTTCCTTTCAGGAATATTGAATGTTGGATTAAATTGCCAGATCAGGTAACAAATTCCGACCACAAGTAATAAAGCAGCCGTACCGACGCCACCAAGAAAATTAATTAGCCAGCTGCTGATCATATCTCCTACCCTTCCTCCAAACGGAAATGCAGCGCTTGAAAATAAAAAGGCAAAGGTTACTGAAACAAGAAGCAAGCCTATGGTCACATATTTCAGATTACGCCAAATGGAAAATACTTTTCGGTTTACCAATAAGTTAGTCCCTACCACGAAAAAGAAAGTACAGAATAACATAGAGGCTATTCCAAACCCGCGGTAGATAAAAAAGTGTGACATGTAGGCTCCTAATCGGCCAAGAAGGTTGGCAACTTTTGTATCATTATCAGCAAGAAATCCGGAATCGTTATTAAGAACTTTATCCTGGTCTTCCTTCCAGGTAAAGAAATAAGAAATAAATGCAATGAAAAGAAAAATGGAAATGAGGAGTGAGACGGTACCAATAATCTTCCAGGTACGTTCATCGCGGGCTAGTTTTTTCAGGTCAACCTTTTCTTCCTTGTCTGTTTTTAATTTAGCAGAAAAAACTTTAGAGGATTTTTCTTTGGGAGTTTTTTCCTCTTTTTCTACCTTTTCAGGTTTTTCAGCAGCCTTAGGCGTATTGGATTTTTTTAGCTTGTTAGCCATAGGATCAAAGATAATAAGATGACAATGAAATGCAGGCCACAAGCCCGGCTAATCCAAAATAAACATTATTTTCTAATAATCCCGATCAATAAAAGTATCCAACCTATAATAAACAAAAGGCCACCAATAGGAGTAGCTATGCCAATAAGTGTAGGAACAATCTTTTTCATGGCCAGTATAGAAACGATCAAGTATAAAGAACCTGAAAAAAAGATAACCCCACCCAAAAAGAAAAGACCCGAATAATGGATAAAGCTGCTAAAGTATTTATCAGATAAAACTCCAAGGAGCAACAAAGCCAGGGCATGATACATTTGATACTGGACCGCAGTTTGATAAATTGCCACTGTTTCAGGAGGTACGATTTTCTTAAGACCATGAGCGCCGAAGGCACCTAATGCCACAGACAAGCCTGCTAATACTGTTCCTGCAATTAAAAATATCTTTTGCATAAAGAATTATTCATGAAAGACCCGGGCAAGCAATTTTTCTATGTTAATATCATCCTCGTTAATTATGATATTCGCCTGCTGGTAAAAGATTTTTCTGTTCGAAAACTTTTTTATTATGTATGGCTTGAGTTGATTGTCCGGAATTGCTTTAATCAAAGGCCTCTTATCTTTTTCTTTTATTAACCGGTTATATAGACAATCAACAGAACAATTTAACCAAACCACTATCCCTTTTTTTTTCAAATAATCAATATTATTATAAAAACAGGGAGCGCCACCACCCGTTGCCATAATAAAGGTTTCATGGTTTTCTGTAAGGAGGTACAAAACTTCCTTTTCCATGAGCCTGAAACATTCCTCTCCTTTTTCTTCAAAGATCTGGCTGATAGACTTACCCGCTTGTTCTACGATTTTTTCGTCGAGGTCAAAAAATGGAATAGCCAATTTTTTACTGAGTTCCTTGCCTAAATGCGTTTTACCACTACCCATAAATCCAATGAGGAAAATGCGCATTACAACATCAATTTTAAATGGTAAAAAACTTTATCCGGCCACATCCTTGGAAAATCAGCAGGCAGCTTATCCTGGTGTACTGAAACAAAACCGTTTTTTTCATAAAACCTGCGGGCTGCCTTAAAAATCTCGGTGGTGCCCAGATAAATATCACTTAGCTTCTGAGCACTACACCAGTCTAGTGCAGTTTGAAGTAATTGTTGCCCCACATTGTGATCCTTTCCTCTGAAATTTTTACGAACGAACATCTTACGAAGTGCTACTTGAGAAGGTGCATAATTGATTAATCCTATGGTGCCAATAACGTCATCTCCGGAGAATGCCACCCAAAAATTTCCTTTGTTTTTCTGATAAACCTTGTCAACGATTTTTAAGTCAGGCTGGTCTGCTGCCGTAATGGGTATGTCAAATTCCTTGCTTTGAATTGATACAATGAGATCAGTCACTATTTGTTCGTCTTTTTTCTCCCATTCTTTGATGCTGATAGTATTCATTTCATTTAAATGCGTTAAGGCCAGTTACATCCATACCGGTGATTAGCAAGTGCACATCGTGTGTCCCTTCATAGGTAATGACGCTTTCGAGGTTCATCATATGTCGCATGATACTGTACTCACCGGTGATGCCCATCCCTCCCAGCATTTGTCTTGCATCACGGGCAATGTTAGCGGCAATCTCACAGGAATTTCTTTTAGCCATAGAAACCTGTTGCGGTGTGGCTCTTCCTTCATTCATTAATACGCCTAAGCGCCATACTAATAGTTGTGCCTTGGTGATTTCAGTGATCATTTCAGCCAACTTTTTTTGTTGTAACTGAAATCCTCCAATCGGCCGGTCGAATTGTATTCTTTCTTTACTGTAACGTAGTGCCGTGTCGTAACAATCCATAGCCGCGCCAAGTGCGCCCCAGGCAATTCCATATCGGGCCTTTGTTAAACAACCCAAGGGTCCTTTTAATCCTTTTACTTTAGGAAAAATATTTTCCCTCGGCAGTTTTACATTATCGAAGACCAATTCACCCGTTGCGCTGGCACGCAGGCTCCACTTTCCATGTGTGGTAGGCGTAGAAAAACCTTCCATTCCTCTTTCAACCACCAAACCTCTTATCTCTCCTGCTTCATCTTTAGCCCATACCACCGCTACCTCGGAATAAGGTGCATTCGAGATCCACATCTTACTTCCATTGAGTATAACATGATCACCGGCATCTTTTATATTGGTTAACATTCCTGCAGGATTACTTCCATGGTCTGGCTCTGTTAATCCAAAGCACCCCAACCATTCACCGCTGGCCAACTTTGGTAAATACTTTTTTCTTTGGTCTTCGTTGCCATAAGCATAAATAGGGAACATCACCAATGAGCCTTGCACGGAGGCTGTTGAACGAACGCCACTATCTCCTCTTTCCAGTTCCTGCATCATCAAACCATAGCTTATATAATCAAGTCCGCCACCACCATATTCTGAGGGGATAGTTGGACCAAAACATCCCAGGTTCCCTAACTGTTTTACAATTTGCACCGGGAATTCTGCCCGTTGAGCGTAGTCTTCTATAATAGGTGAAATTTCCTTCTTTACATAGTTGCGAACGGTCTCCCGTATTAATCTATGTTCGTCAGTTAATAATTCATCTACCAAAAAATAATCAGGAGATTGAAATTGATCCGTTGCCATGAAGCAAAGATAAAGGACGGGATTGTATGGATTTTAATGGTTTGTCAACTATAGAGGGCAACGTATTGCAAGTATGAAAAGGAATAAATAATTTAAAGGTCGAAATGAATCCGTATAAACCCGTTTTAAGTAATTCGTTTACGAAAACTGCCATAGCCGTCCTTTTTGGAATAACGGCAGCCATCATCTTGTTTGTGCTTCTTACACATCTTTCAGTTACCCTTGGACTTTTTGGGTGGTCCAATGCAAAAGACGAAAGCCTTGTATTAACAACCAATCTTTCTATTGTTTTATCCATTGGTCTAAGCTCCTTTGCTGCCGCATATATTACTTCGCTTCAATCGCAATCGTCGCTGGCTTATTTTATAACCGGCACTCTTGTAGTTATGGGGTTGTGTCTTATCATTGAAGACAGGTTTTTCCAACTCACCAGTTATGAATATGTCTCTTTCGTTGCAAGTATTCTTGGAACAGTTGCAGGTGGTTCTGCCGGTCTGTCGAAAGACCAGGAAAGCGCTTATTAAATAATATCAAATAAATCAAAAGCCTTCTGTTATGAAGGCTTTTGATTTATTGTGTTTTTCATAGATCTAATATTTTTGCAGAGATTACTTTGATCCAAAATTCTGGACCCAGTAATTTCCCGTCCTGGCTATCCCCATTTCTTTATAATCTTTGTTCATCAGGTTTTTACAATGGCCAGAGCTTTTTAACCAGCCATCAATCACTTCTTTTTCGTTTTTAAACCCCATGCCTATATTTTCACCGTACGTCAGCCAATGATATCCTGTTTTCTCAATACGATCACCAGCCCTGCTCCCATCAGGCGATACATGACTAAAATACTTTTTGCTAAACATATCAGCGCTATGAGCCAAAGCTGCCTGTTCCAATTGATCATTCCATGTCAAAGCTGGAGCAGGATAATAGTAAGTGTCACCACATTTACATCCTTTTCTACGAGCTTCATTTACCAACTGGAGAAGAATTGTTTTATTAACACCCGGGCTATTTGCATTCTTAGGGCGGGGATCAATACAATCTTTATTGATTGGGACAAAGGCAAAAGAGGCTGAACCAAAAACCAGGAAAAGAAAAAAGAAAAAAACGGATTTCATATCTGTAAGCTAACGTTCCATTTGTTGCGGAAATTGCACCTTTTTTCGTTAAAATAAAGTTGTGATTGGAAACATGCTGAATGTGTAACGCTCAAAGCTGGGCAGGAGTACAGGACTTCATTGCTTGCTTTGTATGTTCCATTACTTTGAAATGATAGTTGAAGAGATATCACTTACCTTCCAGAAACCAAACAAATGGAACAAGTAACTACTATTATAGAGTGATTGATGATATAGCCGTTTTATTTGTTGCTAGTTATACTGAATAACAAAAAGATTAAAATTCTGTTTTCCAGTCCTTACTTGGGTCTCTGCAAATTTTTCAGGACAAGGTTTATTATTTTAAAGCATACAACAGGCATTTTATTTCTAATATCTTTTTCTCTATTTCCAACCGCTTGCATTTATTGATATAGATCAAACTAACTGCTGTTGATATTATGGGAATTGCGATAGTGATGGTATACATAAAAATGATTTATACAGTACCTGATTTACTAAAATTCTATTTCACCACCGATGTTTGAACTTTCTTCAATTCCATTCGTTTTAAATTACGTAATGACAAACTTGACTATGAACAACCCTTCACCCGAAAACGAGCTTTTTATTGATGTATTGAAGGTTAAAAAGGCCGCCCTTATATTAAGAGCAATCAACCATAAGCTCAGACAACAAATAGTGCGCCTCATCCATGAAAATGAAAAAGTGATTGTTACAGAAATTTATAAAAAGCTGCACCTTGAACAATCGGTCGCTTCCCAACACCTTGCTATATTACGGCAAGCAGGATTTGTAAAAACCGAAAGAGATGGAAAATTTATTTACTACTCAGTAAACTATAACCGGTTAAAAGAGATTCATTATATAAGTACAGAACTTCTTAATTTGTTCAAAGAGGAATAGCTAAAAGGTTTAAATTTCATTGCTGTTTTATTGCAACCCTCATTTTCTCAATAAGGTTTACGATTCATTCATGTTTCGTTTTAGGCACATTCCTTACATTCACTTCATGAAAAAAGCAACTGGCTTCTTCTCCATTTTAATGATTTTCTTTCTTTTTGCTATTGCCTCTTTAAACGCCCAGGATAGCAGTACAAAGAAACGTATCATCATGATTGGGGCTCACCCTGATGATTGCGATCTCAAAGGAGGCGGCACTGCCATTCTTCTGGCCCAAATGGGTTATGCTGTTAAATTCGTTTCTGTGACCAATGGTGATGCAGGCCATCAAACCATGAAAGGAGCTGCCCTTGCAAAACGAAGATTGGCAGAAGCACAAGAAGCAGGAAAAAGGTTTGGTGTAAGCTACGACGTACTAAACAATCATGATGGACAACTATTGCCCACTTTGGAAGTTCGTTTACAGGTTATAAAAAAGATTCGGGAGTGGAATGCAGATGTAGTTATTGCCCCCAGACCGAATGATTACCACCCGGATCATCGGTATACAGGAGTGTTGGTACAAGATGCTTCTTACATGGTTGCCGTACCTAACGTGGCTCCTGAAACGCCAGCGTTGAAAAAAAATCCCGTTTTTCTATATTTCCAGGATGGTTTTCAACGGCCTAACCCTTTTCGTCCGGATGTTGCCATTGACATAACAAGTGTTTTCGGCAAAAAGATTCATGCATTGGATGCACATGAATCACAGGTTTATGAATGGTTACCCTGGATAGGTCATTTTCCTGAACAAGTACCACAAAATAAAAAGGAGCGGGAAAGCTGGCTTGCCCAAACGAGGTCAGTAAAAATCAGCACAGATGTTCGCACTGTTCTCGAAAAATGGTATGGCAAAGAAAGAGCTGACCTGGTGCAACAAGCTGAAGCCTTTGAAATATGTGAATATGGAAGTCGTCCAGGTGACGATGAACTAAGAAAAATATTTCCTATGGTCACAAATATCAGGAACTAAAATTATGTGATGCTGAATATAGCGTTATTACTGCCAGCATAAGTTTAGCGCCCCAGGTTAAGTGACCATCTGTTAAAGCATAAAAAAAGCCCTGGAACCCAGAGCTTTTATACCTATTTAGAAAGTCTATTAATACCTGTTTTTATTATAGCTGTTTCCGTTGTTGTATCCACCGCCGCTTCCGCCACGGTTTCCACCACCAAAGCCACCGCCACCACGTGGCCTGTCTTCTTTTGGCTTTGCTTCCATTACTTTGATGGTTCTGCCTTCTACGGTAGCGCCATCTAATTCAGTAATTGCTTTTTTAGAAGCTGTGTCATCAGACATTTCAACAAAACCAAATCCACGGGATTGATTTGTCATTTTGTCCATAATGATTTTGGCAGAAGTTACTTCTCCATAGGGTGCAAAAAATTCTTTTAAGTCTTCATCCTGTACGTTGAAGCTTAAATTAGAAACGTAAATGTTCATACTTAATAATTAAAAAATTTAAAATGATCTGAGAAAAGCAAGGAGTAGATACTAACTAAGATGCAGATAACTAGCAGAATAATTAATCAATACTAATGCGAGGCTCAAATTAACCCGCCGAAGATAGACTTTATTTTGATATCTACTGTAAAAAATATCTTAAAACAGAATTACCCCTAGCACCTCGAGTTGTCTGTTTAGTCAGTTAAAAAAGAGCACTCTTTTATTGTACTTCCACTTATGACCTTTCGTATAAACCCATTTACTTTCCCCAAGCACTTCATTTAACGAATAAATGTATAATAAATGAGTTATGGCATCCGGTTCCTGTCTTTGTAAACTTCTTTATTCCCCAATAACAGAACCTATTATTTTTATATAATTATTTCTATTCAAACCGAAGAGGGATCGATGAAAAAAATGGGCAATTCATTCCGGTTATTAAAAGTCATAGGCGTATTACTAGTAATGTTAGGATGTAAAAATTCCGGAAAAAATACAAGTACTGAAGATTCGCTGGCTATAAGAAAAAAGTATGCTACTTCGGAAATAGTATCACCGGAAGATGCGATTACAAAAATGCATATTGAAAAAGGTTTCGAAGTGAAGCTTGTAGCAGCAGAGCCTCTTGTGGTCGCTCCTGTGGCTATGTGCTTTGATGAAAATGGCCGTATATGGGTAGCTGAAATGACCAGTTATATGCCGGATACGGTAGGTACAGGGGAAGACATGCGTACGGGCAAAATAGTGATCCTAAGTGACAGAAACGGTGACGGCTTAATGGATGAAAGAAAAGTCTTTTTAGATTCTCTGATATTACCCAGGGCACTGTGTTTGATTGAAGATGGAATCCTTGTTGCAGAATCTCCCAATCTTTGGTTCTACGAAATCGAAAATGATAAGCCTGTTAAAAAAACGTTGGTAGATGATAAATATGCTGAAAGTGGAAATGTAGAACACCAGCCTAACGGTTTGTTAAGAGCTTTAGATAACTGGATTTATAATGCAAAATCCCGCAAACGATATAGAAAAAACGGGAACAAGTGGCTTATAGAACAAACACATTTTCGCGGTCAATGGGGAATTTCACAGGATGATTATGGACGTTTATTTTACAATACTAACTCCGAAAATTTATTAGGCGATTACTTTAGTCCTGGTTTAGGGGCTTATAATGAACATCAGCGAAGGGTGGCAGGATTTAATGAAGAAATTGTAACAGATACAAAAGTTTTTCCTGCCAGGGCTACAACTGGTGTTAACAGAGGTTATATGGATGGGATCCTGGATGATAGCCTTCGCCTTGTCAACTTTACAGCTGCCTGTGGACCTTTAATTTACAATGCCCATCTGTTCAACAAAGAATATTATGGAAACGCCTTTGTTGCCGAACCTGCGGGTAACCTTATAAAAAGAAATATTTTAAAAGAACAAGGGTATAGGATAACAGGGCAACAAGCATATACAAAAAAAGAATTTCTTGCGAGTGAAGATGAAAGGTTCCGGCCTGTAAATTTATTTCAGGGCCCTGATGGGGGCATATATGTGGTTGACATGTACCGGGGCATTATTCAACATAAAGCTTTTTTGACTACTTACTTAAAGAATGAGATCAAACAAAGGGAATTAACGCAACCTCTTTCCTGTGGTCGTATTTACAAAATAATTCCTGTTAACACGAAAACACAAAATACACAAATAACAAAACAACCAAACCAGCTATTGAATTTATTGCAGGATGAAAATGGCTGGGTACGACATAAAGTACAGCAGCTATTAATAGACGGCAAACATAAAGAGGTGGAACCTGCATTACGGAACTTGTTAAGTGCAAAAGACAACCCTATTGCTGTAATCCATTCACTTTGGACAATGGAAGGGCTGAATATTTTGAAATCACAGGATATACTATACCTGCTTAAACAACCTCAATGGTCTATTCAAATGCAGGCATTAAGCGCCATACCTTCCATAATTACTAAAAATAATTATGGCGATTTCTTACCTGTTTTACAGGCCATGATAAACGATACTCTGGCCGCTCCTTATGTTGCCTACCTAGCCCATTACATTGAATTCTTTAATGCAGATGCAAGCAATGAACTTTTATCGGGACTGGCAGAAAAATATCCAGCCGATTTGTTTGTGGCAGATGCAATAATCAGTAATACATTTAATAAAGAAACCGCGTTCTATAAAAAACTTACTTTCGCGAATCCCGACACTAATCTCATTCTAAACAAACAATTAAAAAAAGTAATTGACAACATCGCCAAAGCAAAAAATAATGCTAATCTTAAAAAGCTGCAGAAAGAATTTCCAAGGGGCGTGGCAATATTCCAATCTGCCTGCCTGCCTTGTCATGGCGAAGATGGCAATGGTATAAGAGCGTTAGGCCCACCTTTAAACAATTCCGACTGGGTAGTTGGAGATAAAAATAAATTAATCTCCATACTGTTATACGGATTGACCGGGCCTGTTAAAATCAAGGATAAGGTTTATAAGACTCCTGAAGTTAATGGAGACATGCCTGGGATCGGTCAAAATGAAGATTTTAATGATGATGATATTGCGCAAATCTTAAACTTTATTCGCAACTCATGGAACAATAAAGCCGACCGCATTGCACCAGGCGAAATAAACAACATTCGGAATAAGTTCAAAGCGCGGCAAAGGCCTTTTACCATGGAGGAGCTTAACCAGTTCCGGTAGCCCCGCAACATTAGGAAGGCGAATTACAGTATAGGGGAAATAATACAACTCGTCACTTAGTAGATATCTTTTTATCTTGTTTGCTTAAGAAGCTTCACTACTTTTCTTTTATTTCCCTGTATCACTTCTGCATAGTAAATACCTGGCCGGTACCCTCCACCAATTTTTACGGAACTGCTTGGGTTAGCCGGCCTTATTGTTTCCACCAGTCTGCCTACTTGATCTTTTATTGCTATTTGCAACGGCTCATGACTTGTTGTTTTCAATACAAGTGTAAAATAATTGGTGGAAGGATTTGGCAGTACGCC
>DAIQPL010000143.1:0-9597 GCA_036787395.1 Flavisolibacter sp.
GACCTTGACAATCCACCAACACTGGCTTCGTGCAAGTAGGTTCTGTTAAAGTAGATTCTTGGCGGGACCTATCTAATTATTTTGCACTTACCTTATATGTGAGGATTTCAACAACTTTAAGACTTTTCCAAAGTAGCAACACACAACGCTTCATCGCCAAGATGCGGGCGATAAAACATCATCTCAACTTTTGGAATTCTATTGTACTTTAATAATGCGGCGACGAAAGACGAACATGTTTTGAACAACAGTAATTCTATTCTACATTAGTACAAGCGTGAGGTCGAATGCAAAAATGCCGCCACTGACAGCAAGACGTTTTATGTTAGCAGGCAAGCTATGACGACCGATCGAATAGAAAATTACTAATGAGAGCAGAGTTCCCACACATAGAAACCGGCAGACTTTCACTCAGACAATTTCTTGAGAGTGACCTGGAAAATGTATTCAAAGGACTTTCACACCCCGATGTTATTAAGTACTATGGTGTTAGTTATTCTACTTTAGAAGCAACGAAAGCACAAATCAAATTCTTTGCAGATCTTGAAAAAGAAGAAACAGGAATTTGGTGGGCAGTTTGCTCACATAATCACAAAGTGTTTTACGGCGCAGTTGGCTTTACTGGTTTAAATAAAACTCATAAAAAAGCAGAAATTGGGTTTTGGCTTATTCATGATTTTTGGGGTCAGGGGATTATGGCGGAAGCCATCACCGCCATTTGTAAATATGGGTTTGATGAATTGGCACTTCATCGAATCGAGGCAATAGTTGAAACAGAAAATAGCAATTGCAAAAAAACTATGATCAAACTTAACTTTCAACACGAAGGGACAATGAGGGAGTGTGAAATTAAAAATGGAAAATACATCAGTCTTGAAATTTATTCTAAGCTCAAAACAACTGAAACTAATAAACAGAATTGATTGAATAAACGACAAGAGTGTCGAAGAAAACGCCCGAACCGCTTTTTGAGCGGATCGCTATTTTCACTCATGGAAATTTTATTTTTCTTTCCCCAGCAACTTCACGTACTCATAGCTGCGTACCTGATCTCTCTCACAGAGTGATGGGCCAGGGCTTCAGTTATTTTCTCATTTTTTAAACACAATTACAAGTGCCGTCGGGGCTTGATATCTGTAAGGACAATGTATGCTATATTAACCATTGCTATTATTGTGAGTACTATGCTCCTAATCCCTTAAATAATATGCTGCTTTGCCTCAATTAGCCTATCTTATCACACAAATACCAAACATGAACAGGTCAGGGCCGATTATAGTGATTGAAGATGATAAAGACGACCAGGAGTTACTTACTGACGTTTTTGAGAAGCTGCCATATACAAATGAACTCATCTTTTTTACTGACGGACAGACCGCATTAGACTTTCTTAATGAAGGAGAGGTAACCCCTTTTCTAATTCTCTCAGATATTAATCTGCCTAAGTTGGACGGATTTGCTCTTAGAAGTAAAATCAAAATGGATGCTGATCTTCAGACGAAATGTATTCCTTATTTGTTCTTTTCAACAGGAGCCAGCCAAAAGTCAGTAATTGATGCTTATAGTATGTCGGTGCAGGGCTTTTTTATAAAGCAAAATAAAATTGCAGAATTAGAAAAGACAATTGTTGTGATAATGGAGTATTGGGCAAGGTGTGTTTCTCCAAACAATTTTTTAAATGTTGCCGATTCTCAAGCCGTTAGCTAATCCTTCTTTTTAGTTCTTTTAGTGAGCTTTCTATTGTCGTCGCAACTACTAGCGGCTCTCACTACGTGGCAGTTTTTGTTACTAACAACGCAATCCTAATTATCATGGATTCTTTGACTGCACCAAGTCCGATAAGTTTCCATACAAGTATTTGAATTTGCGTGACTTTAGCGGCAGCATCAATAGTAGGAATTTTACCTACAAAACCAGTCTGTAGTTTTTTTGAAAATATAATTTCGGCCTGAGTGCTGATAGAACTAAAGTATGCAAGTGATGAATGATGTTTGAAAAGTTACCTTCGAAAAATATAATGGTTTGAGAGGAATAATCAGGAAACTCGTCGGGAAAGAAAAAAGGCTCGCTATTCAACTTAGTTTTACCGCCGGTAAGTTATCATCAAAAAAAACGTACGACCTTTTCCAGTTCTGTTTGAATCTCCTTTTGCTTGTTTTCCCCTGCTAAAAGAAATGAATTCTTAGTTGTGTCCAGTTTCTCTTTTATCAATCGCACCTCTTGGGTTAAGGTGTTAATCTCCGTTTTCAGGGCATTCAATCTTTGTGTCAATGCCTGCAATTCCTCTGCTTTTTTCTGAATAAGGGACTCTTTTCCCCTTACTTCCTTTACGTATTGCTGGGCATGGGCACTTTGAAAGGCATTGAGGTCCCGACCAATAAGATTAATATATTCCTGCCCTGTGGAAAGTAATTTTTCTTTCGTGAGGCCCGAGCTTTTTAAAATATTGAACGCCGTTTTGTATTTTAAAGTTTCATCTGTAATATCATCAATATCCAGTTTACTATCTACAAATTCTTTGTAATCGCTACCATGAAAAATGGGGTTTGTTTTGTTGGCTTCATCTATCAATTGATTGAAATAAGTTTCATGCTCGGGCAAAGGAACAGATAGCGTTCCCCCAGGCGTATAACCCGGCGTTTGCCTGGACAGGTTGTCTCTTTTTTCATCGCCGGTAACCAGGGGGTGCTCTGCTTTCCCTGGTGCTGAACTCACCTGCGAAGAACTGGGTGCAGGTGATGGAACAGTGGTTTTTATTTCTTTGCCACTTTGCGGCTGCGCCTTTTCATCAAATTCCACAAAGGGTTTTAATATCTGCTTTAAAAAACTCATGAAAATGGTTTATCGGTTAAGGCTTAACAAAAACCCTATTGTAAAATTGGCATCCCAATCAAAAACGAATGTGTCGGTGCCGGTGGCTTCTGTAAGCGCTTTATATATTGTAAGACCCGCTCCCATTTTTTTATCTTTTGCTTTATAGGACTGGGGTGTATTTAATACTGTGTACCGCTCTTCGCCATTACGGTGCTGATTGGCTAAGGTAAAAGGCACACCACCCAAAATAAAACCTACATTCCGTTTGCTTTCCGGGATTCTTTTCGCCTTTTCCTTTACTTCATTAAACACCTGTTCATCTGTTATCTCTTTTTCATAATATTTAGCTCCGGGAAGTTCCATAGTCTTTAACGTGCCATTCTCATCCCACGAGACCTTTGTATTACCTGAGCCGATATCCACCAAAAAAGAATTATCTATGAAGGGTGGCGGTATGGTTGCCCTTAATGCAAATTTTGCTTCCTGGTCTGCTGACACATTATTGACGACATATCCCATTTTTTTGAGTTCATTGCCAATGGTAATCGTTTTCGGCTCTTTTTGTGCGCCGGAAGAAATAACAAAGTGCATGTTGTTTTTGGAAACGCCCTTGTCAAACATAGAGGCCAGGTATTTTTTAAGGCCCTGACGGATATCTTCGGTAGTTGCAAGGCCCTCATACGCCAGCGATTCTCCAAAGTCTTTTGAAACAATCTCCCACCGCTTTTGCCCGTCCATATTGATCACAAATGAATTAAAACCTGTGGCGCCTACTTCTACCACACCCCTCATGGTTCCATTCACTGGTTTTTCGGGTGTGTAGTTAAATTCTCTTGCTTCTGTTTTTCCAGAAGCGCTGCCGCCAGCAGACCCTTTACCGCTGTTTGAAGTTGTGTCTGTAATCTCAGTGTTAGTGGCTGTTATATCCCTGTCCGGGTTGCGGGATCTGAGTGCAAAATAAGCCAGGACAGCTATGATTAAAACGATAACGATGATACCTGCTGGTTTAAGTTTCATTTTATTGTTTTTTAGTAATGTTTATTCATCCCTAATCAATTTTGGTTCCGTTTTGAACAGGATACGCATCATTTACCTGTTTGCCATTGTGATGACTACTACCCTTCCTGCTTCTTCATTGGAGAGCAATAGCTTCTTACCATCGGTAATGTCTACCATAGAACCAATGGGTATTTCTTTGTCTTCGGTTAGGTCCTTAAGTGAGGAAAGCTTTTGATTGACAAAAACCCACTTGTTATTATGGAAAGTAAAAAACCCTACCGGTACTTTTTGTTCGGCTGTTAGTTTCTCGTTTCGTATCACCGCCCGGTTAACATGCCATTGGAACAAGTATTGGTTATTATACACCATCACACGATGGTTTTCCGGTTTCCATACCGTGGGTTTAAATTCATAATATAGATCCAACACCGGAAGGGTTCCTTTTACCGGTGTACCACAAAAAGGACATTTGGGTGAAGCCGTATTATCAAAGACAAACCATTTCTGATCACAGTCCTTATTGCTGCAGGGTTGCATTAGGTCCGTTGTTTTTAAAAGAGCCTGTTCCCAGGTATCTGCATTGGGACGAAGATTCGGCTCGTGCAATCCTTTTATAAATGCCTGGTCGAACAGTTCTTTTAAATAAGGACCGGTTAAAGTATAAGGAAGTTTGGCAACATCCGCCCAGGGCAAAGCCCATTTGGAAATCTGTCCGGTTTTAGGCCTGTTAGATGTATCGTTTGGATGTTCAATAAACAAAGCTTTTTCACCCATTGATAATAAGTCATCCTCTTCGGTGTCAAGTGAATTCACTTTCCCTCCTTTTAAAGGATGGCGATACAGCAGATACATATAAATCATTACGGCAAGGGCATGCAAATCGGTTGTACGGTTGGCATGCTTTCGCTTGCTGTCCCTGATGTCCAGATGTTTTGTGGCCAATACTTCAGGTGCAATAAAATCGGCGGTGCCAATCACATCGGGCGGGTAAAGACCAGGCACCACAAGACCATCGATGTCTATAATAGTGGCCGATCGACTCACGGGATCAATCAGTACGTTTTTATAAGAAAGATCAGAATGGGCCAGACCTGCTGCATGCAGGCGCTTAACCCCACGGGCAATCTTCACACAAATCTGGAAATAACTAAGCCAGTTTCCAAGTTCTGATTCATCGAGGTGCAGACTAAAACCTTTGTTACGAAATTTTGCTGAAGCAAACCATAAGCCTTGCTTTTCTTTTCCCTTGACGCCATCGCTGGTTGCATACCCTTTTTTGAAAAAAAAGTTTTTATGATAGGCCGGTACAATCAATCCTGTTCTTCCATCTTCTTCTACCATGTCCATGGGCCAACAATATAATTGCTTATAATACTCACCGCCTTCACGGTTGAAAAAGCTATCATAATATTGGGTGACTATTTTCTTTAGGCGTTCTTTGGCGTTGTAATCTTGTTTGTCCCGGTAAAAAGCGACAACGTAGGATTTGTCCGGGCTAAAATAAACGTCTTTCATACCGCCACGCATAGGTTCGCCGTTATCAACATATTCGAACGTTTTTCCGGCATGAACTACCGAATGCACTTGCCGGGTGGCCCGCACGGGCTTACTTGAAAAATTGTCAAGGTAACTCACTCTGCTTTATGTATTTATTCACTTCTTTTGTCTGATATCATTTTTAGTCTTCAACTCTTAATTCTCAAAACACGATGGCCAGTGTTCTGTCGTCGTGATTGCCAGGACTCCAGAAATCCATCCATTCAGAAAATTGCTGTTCAATATTGTTATTGCCTGCACTCAGTTCCACCTTAACGCCGTCTGCGTTATTCCCCGCCAGGTCAGCCAGGAACTCACGCCATTTTTCAATATTTGGCAATGCTGATTCTACAACAAATTTTGGATCATAGATGCCGTCTGACATTAAAAACAAATAGGAAAAATCATCCAGTAGTTTGAAACTAAAACGGCTCGCAAATTTTTCGCTGACAAAGATTTCCGGCATTGTTATAAACCGCGTTCCTCCTCCATATTCACCAACGTCCAGCCAATTCATCAATTTTACTTCGGTAATCTCTTTATTCAGAATAGCTATGGGGCAATCACCCACTCCAAACGAAAGGAACGCATAACCCACATCGAACTTTTTGTATAAACAAAATATCAATGTGGCGCTCAATTCTTTTAAACCCAGTGCATTATTTTTTGCGAAAGTTTCCAGCTTTTTGTGGACCGTAAAAACGGCTTTACCAAGGGTGTTATAAATAAATCGGTTTAGATTGTTTTCGGTTTCACGGCTTCGTGTAGCCGCATATTCCAGCAGCATCGGATCAAACCCACTCATAATTTCTACGCCCGCAGGGTCTTTAAAGAAGTTTACCGTTTCCTCACAGGCAAGCGCAGATCCCTTTCTTGAAAACGGCGCACTACCGGCACCGTCCGACACCACTACAATACACCATCCATTATCCAGTTCTGTAAAACGAAAATCGTCTTCGCGAAAGGAACCTATATTGGCATGCGAGCGCCCCCGTTTGGAGGAAATTAAAATATGCCTGCCGCACAAAGGAGAAAAAAGGGTAACATTATCTTCTTTCCAATGAGGATCCTCTTTATTACTTTCAATCCTCTTCCATAATGTCTTGGGATCCGGGTTAATAACTAATACCAGCGGCTTTTCGTAAACCTGCTCTTCTTCCTCTCCCCCAATTTTAAATTGAAGGGAGATTTTTATATCGCCACTTTTTGTTGGTATCCCTTCGATTTGCCGTTTTTGCGGATCGTAATAAAGTCCTACCTCTTCTACTCCGGCTACGTTTAAAACGGATACATCACTCCATTGGTCTGTATTAACAGTGGCTTCATAGGGTTTGCCTACAGTGGCATTGGGAACCCGAAAACTTTGTTCCATAATTTCTGCTATTCTTTCCGTGTGGTTCCATTTCGCCATAAGCCTGCTTCCATTTTCCACCATAGCATCAATGAGCGCCCTATTCTCCTTTATTTCTATAAACTGCTGCAAAAACTTTATCCTGTGTGGAGGTACGTTGATGTTATTGCACTTGAAATAATTCGCTACAAGTTTTGTAGTCTCGTCCATTATGTAAACTCCCTTAGACAACCACGTTCAATTCCGAAGGTGGAGGAGGAAGCTCACCCAGCCCGGTAAGTTCTTTACCCGCTTCTTCTACTTTTGTAGAAGTAACACCAATGGAAGCGCTTACCCATGTAAAGAACTTGGCAATGCTCTGGCTGTCGGCAGTGTCAAGAGAAACCACATTTTCAGTGATTTGTTTTAACAGGTTTGAATCAGCACTTCCACCGGCCGCACAAGCTACTGTGAAGGCTGTTTTACGTTTTTTAAATTCTTCCAGACCACTTTGCCAATCATCAGTAGGAATGCCATCTGTCATAATAAAAACAAGTGGTTTCCAGTCTCCTTTTTGTTCAGCTGTTGTTTTAGCTACTTCTTTATCAATACTGCTGGCAACCAGTTTCAAAGCTTCGCCTAGTGAAGTGGTGCCGGTCGCCTTGATATCTACCATTTGAAAAGAAGCCAGGTCAGTGAGCGGCACTAACTGGCGGGCTGTACTATCAAAAGTTATAATGCTGATATAAGCGGTTTCAATAGCCTGTGGATTCTGCCGTAAAGAACTGATCATTACCTGAACGCCATTCTTAACAGCTTCAATGGGTTCGCCTGTCATGGATCCAGACGTATCTAATACCAGGTAAACGGGAAGTCTTCTCATTGCTTGTTTTATTTAAAGTTGTTTGATGAGTTGTGAAACCAGGAATGCTTTTAAAAGCATCATATTAGCGAAAGACTATGCAAATCCCGCGCCTCATCGTGTCAACCTTAGTCAATCGTTTATCCAATCATTAAGTCCCTTAGATATTCACGAGCAAATTAAAATTCCAATACTACTTCACTTTCAACACTGGTTGGCCTATTAAAGTAATCAGCAAACCGTTTCAAATTATTTAAGGTATAAACAGCTTACTTTTTCTGATTCAGATTTGCTACCTGGTGCTGTGTTCGGCTTTTATGTGAGTTTTAAAGCAGAGTAATTAGTCCCGATAGTCTAACGCAGGTTTTCTGTTACCTAATAAAGGTTTATACTGGTAGTCTCCTTTTAATGCAATAAATTCTTCCCTGGCTTTCTTTATAAGTTCAGGATTTAGGAATAAATCAATAGCGGTGAACGTCATGGTTTTCGCCGCCACCATCATTCCTTTTATGCCAATATCTGTAGCACCGCAGGCAACGGCTTGCCAGCTATGTGCAGGTGTCCCGGGTACCCAGGTTGCCGCTTCTAATCCTACTGTTGGTACCGCATAGCTTACATCACCGACGTCTGTAGATCCCCTGTTTTTTTCTATTTGGATCGGCGTTACTTTAGCTGCCGCATCAATAGAAGGAATCTTACCTACAAAACCAGCCTGCAGTTTTTTTGAAAATATAATTTCGGCAGGAGTATAACTTACACCTCCTACTTTCTCTAAATTGCTTTGCATGTTTGCAGCAAGAGTTTTATTGATAAGTAAGTCATGCGTACCACCTATAATTTCATATTCCATTTTTGTTTCTGTACCAAGAGCAGCGCCCTGGCCAGATTTTACCACCCGTTCGAATATGTTTTCTACCAAGGCTCTTTCAGGGTGTCTTACGTAATAATATACTTCGGCAAATTCTGGCACCACATTCGGGGCTTTACCGCCATTGGTAATGACATAATGAATACGGGTTTCCTGAGGAATATGTTCCCTCATCATATTTACCATATAGTCCATGCCTTCCACAGCATCCAGTGCAGAACGGCCTTGTTCCGGAGATGCCGCTGCATGGGAAGCAATACCCTGAAACCTGAACTTTGCAGATAGATTTGCTAAGGCACTTGTATAGGTTACAGCATTTTTATCACCGGGATGCCAGTGCAATACCACATCAACCTTATTGAAAAGACCTTCGCGGACCATATATACCTTTCCGCTACCACCTTCCTCAGCCGGGCAACCATATACTTTAATGGTGCCTTTAATTTTTCCCTGTGCCAACATTGTTTTAATAGCAATGCCTGAAGCAACAGAACCTGTGCCGAATAGATGATGTCCGCAACCGTGCCCACTGGTTTTATTAGCTAAGGTTGTTTTTGTAGTAGAACTGTCTTGCGATAACCCAGGCAATGCGTCAAACTCGGCCAAAATACCAATTACAGGTGTTCCGCTGCCGTATGTGGCTACAAATGCAGTAGGCATACCTGCCACACCGGACTGCACTACAAAACCATTATCCTTTAAAGTTTTCTGAAGCAGTGCTGAACTTTTAATTTCCTTATATCCAACTTCCGCATAATCCCAAATGCTTAATGCAATTTTTTTATACACAGCATAACCAGACTGAATAGTTTTTGCAGCTTCATTTTTTAGAATGTCAGGTATTTTGCCATTGTCACTGCCTTGTGCCATACAACTACATCCGATTGCAACAGCTAAAATGGAGAGAAGATTTAATTTCATGCGGATGTTTTTAAATGAAGGTGATGTTTTTAAAAATAAAAAGAGGTTGCAAATGCAACCTCTTTTTATTTTTATCAAGGAGATTTATTTTGCTATAACAAATTTGGTCATTTGTGTGACTAAACCTGTTTGTATTTTAATAAAATACATGCCGTTTGCAAGATTGGCAACATCTAAATTCCTGATATTATCTCCTGCATTAACTGCAAGTGTCTTTGTTGACACTACGGCGCCTGTTTGATTGATAACAGAAATGGTAGCATTGCC
>DAIQPL010000144.1:0-9468 GCA_036787395.1 Flavisolibacter sp.
CCTGCTTCGTTATTACACGCTGTTAAAAACCCAAGAATAACGAATAAAGCCAAAGCTTTTTTCATAGTGTTATGGGTTAATTTATTTTTTAGTAGAATCTTTCCTGTTCAGAGAATCTAACCTATCTAAAGCTTCTTTCTTTTGCTCTGCTGTAGAGTCAAGCGCATCCTTTTTTTGCTCTGCTGTTGAATCAATGGCTTCTTTTTTTTCTCCTGCCACCGAATCAATTGAATCTTTTGTATCAGCTGTAGTGTCTGCGCTGTTATTGCAGGCCGTGAGAGTCCCAGCCACTGCCAAAACGATGAACAATTTTTTCATGTTTTTTTATTTAAGGTTTATTAGTAGTATCTGCCTTTTTGTGAGCAGAGTCTCTTTGTTCCAGTTTGTTTTCAATTTTTTCTTTAAGATCCTCAGCCTTTTCCCTGGTAGAATCCCAGGTTTTTTCTGCTACAGAATCGAACTTTTTGCCAACCGAATCCAACTTTAATTTGGTAGATGAACCCTCACTATCACAACTTATTATCAATCCAGCAATCAAAATCGCCACTCCTGCCTGTTTCATATCATCTTCCTCGATAATGGAATTAATACCTTGAATGGCAAAAGGTAACCCGCCCGACGAAAATATTTTTTTTAACACCTGAATGGGTTACTATTTTTAGATTTTGGTATTAAATAAAGGATTTTTGAAAACTGAGAATAACGAGAGCCTTCTGCTTCAAGGGCTGGCCAGGAACGATAAACGGGCTATTGAAACTATTTATAAAGACAATTATAATATAGTGCAGGCGTTGGTGATTAATAACAATGGCACTGCAGAAGATGCAAAAGACATTTTCCAGGAAACGATGATTGTGCTATATGAAAAGGTTCAGTCCGGTACATTTGAATTAAACTGCCAGATTAAAACTTTCGTCTATTCTGTAAGTCGCCGGCTTTGGTTGAAAAGGCTGATGCTTCAAAACCGGTTTAACTTATCTGACGGACATGAAGAAATGGTTAGCGTGGACGACGAGGTAGAAGAACATGAAAGGCGAAATTCAGAATTTAGTATGATGGAGAAGGCAATGAGTGGTTTAGGTGAGCCTTGCAAAAGTTTATTGGAAGCTTTTTATTTGCAGAAAAGGTCAATGCAGGAAATAGCGGTAGGTTTTGGCTATACAAATGCAGAAAATGCTAAGAACCAGAAATACAAATGCCTTATGCGTTTAAAAAAATTATTCTTTTCTCAATATAAAAATGAGTCACCGTGATAGAAGACATTAAAATATTGGAAGCTGTCGAACGCTACATCTCGGGCCAAATGACCCCCGATGAAAGGGTTTATTTTGAAGGCTTGCGTAAAAGCAATCCTGAGATTGACCAGATGGTAGTGGAGCACACTTTCTTTTTGCAGCAAATGAATCGCTTTGACGAGGTGAGAAAGATTAAGAGTACCCTCAACGAGACGCACATTCATTTAGCTGAAAAAGGATTGATCAAATCGCCAAGGTTAAGAGGAAAAGCAAAAGTGGTATATCTCTACAACCGTTATAAGCGTGTGGCAAGCATTGCGGCAACCATAGCAGGTATTACAGCTTTAACAATCAGCATACTGGTTTCTTCCATTACACCTGCCCGTCAAAAAACGGAAATCGATTATTTAAGAGGCGAGATCAAAACCATTAAAAAACAAAATATTGACATTAAAAATGAAACTTCCAGGCAGGCAATGGAAATTAATAATGTAAAAAAAGATATTTATTCGGATGAGAAGTCAAGGCCTGTTATTACTTACAAAACTGGGGGTACAGGCTTTTTAGTTGATGTCAAGGGGTATATAGTAACTAATGCTCACGTGGTAGAAAACGCTAAAAATATAGCTGTTCAAAAAAGTGGTGAAGAAGACCTCAGTGCTGCTATTGTTTATAAGGATATTCAACGTGATATTGCCATTTTGAAGATCACAGATAAAGCATATAAAACGCCGGCTTCTATTCCTTATGCCATTAAGCGTTCAGGCGGAGATATTGCGGAGCCGATTTACACTTTAGGTTATCCCCGTACTGATATAGTATATGGCGAAGGTTATCTTTCAGCCAGCACGGGATTCAATGGCGATACTTTGAGTTGCCAGATCACAGTGCCTGCTAACAGGGGTAATAGCGGAAGTCCTATACTAAACCGCAATGGCGAGATCATTGGGATATTAAATGCCAAACAGAACACTGCTGAAGGTGCTGTCTTTGCAATTCATTCAAAATATATCATTGATGCTTTAGCTGAACTTCATAGGGACACTACTTATAGAAATGTAAAAACGCCTACTTCGTCAACTTTGAAAGGAACGGACAGAATGCAACAGGTAAAAAAGATTTCAGATTATGTATACATGGTGAAAGTGGATTAACCACAGCCTTGTGTAATAAGCTGGAGATGGAGTGTCCAAAACTAATCTTATTAAAATAGCTCTCAACGTTCTTTGAAACTGAGAGCTATTTTAATATTAGGAACCATTAAAATGTCAGGCGTTGGCAGCCTTTCCTTCAGTAAGGTTAGAACGATGTTCCCAAAGACTTTTTGGATATTCTCCTCTTTGAACTAATTCGTTCAGATTTCTTTGTACAATTGGCGCATCTTCTTTATAGGTAACGCCAAACCATTGTGCGGAGGTGGGAATTACTTTTATTACTCCCTTTCCCTGTCTAATAAACTGGTCGGCTGAAAATGGAATCAGGTATTCAGATTTAAGGTTGGAAATATTTTCATCAAGAAATTTCTTAAAGCCTACCTGTAAAAATGAGAATATAGAAGGATGAAAACACCAGAAGTTCATCGAAGCTTTCGCATTTTCCGGTACTTCGTGTTTGGCACCCTCCGGATCTTCGTAAACTATCCTTCCATTTTCACGGTAAATTTTTAACCGTTCATAAATGGCTATAAGATTGTCGTTAAAATCAACTTCACAAACTCCACGGCTCACTGATCCGTGTTCTGAAAGCGTTTTAGCTAACTCGTAGCCAATAATAGCATATACATCTTCTTTGCATTCAGTTTTTAAAAAATCATGGGCTTTTTGAAACGAGTCAGTTCCATAAAAATCATCTGCATTAATTACAGCAAAGGGTTCCTTTACCACTTCTTTTGCGCATAATATGGCGTGCGAAGTACCCCAGGGTTTTACCCTCTCAGCAGGAACAGTATGGCCTTCCAGGTATTTGTCCATTTCCTGGAACACGTAGTCTGTTTCTATCCGGCCTTTGAGTTTAGGCTCAAATATATTTTTAAAATCCTCAGCAAAATCTTTCCTGATGATGAAGACCACTTTTTTAAACCCTGCCATTATCGCATCATAAATGGAATAGTCCATAATAGTTTCACCGCCTGGACCAAACTGTTGAATTTGTTTCATACTTCCATAACGAGATGCCATTCCCGCGGCCATAATTACTAATGTAGGTTTCATAAACGTTTTTTAATCGGGCACGAAATTAAATAAATTAGATTTTTGTTTCTAAATGATGAGTTTAACCCATTTCAAAAAGAGCCGTGTTGACCCGATTCCTTCTTTATATAAATTTCATACCACGGCAGATGTGCTTCGCCTCGATATTATTCATCCCATGATTTCCGGTAATAAATGGTTTAAGCTAAAGGAATATTTTAAAGAGGCGGTTTATCAGAAGAAAAAAACAGTTGTCACCTTTGGCGGAGCGTACTCAAATCATATAGTGGCAACAGCGGCAGCTGGTAAATTGCATGGTCTTAACACTATTGGAATTATACGTGGTGAAAAGCCTGCTTCGCTATCTCCTTCGCTACGGGACGCTCTTTACTTTGAGATGGAATTGATATTTATTTCGAGAGAAGACTATCAAAGCAAAAAAATACCCGACCAAATTTTTAGAGCTTACAACGATGACTTGTATTTTAAAAACGAAGGAGGCTATGGTGATAAAGGAATGCTGGGAGCAAAAGATATTTTGGCCGAACTGGATAGCATTGCATATACCCATATTATGGCCGCCACAGGCACAGGGACGATGCTGGCTGGTTTAATTGCAAACGCACATCGCGGTCAGCAAGTGATAGGGGTAAGTGTCCTGAAAAATAATTTTTCATTACAAAAGGAAATTAAAGCACTGTTGTTAAAAGAAAAGCAACAACCATTTGATTTACTATATGATTACCATTTTGGAGGCTATGCCAAACATAATCAGCTATTGTTTCGATTTATGAATGAATGGTATGTGCAAAATAATATTCCATCTGATTTCGTTTATACAGGCAAACTGTTTTTTGCTTTGAATGACCTTTTGGAAAAAAGTTACTTTCCAAAGGATAGTAAAGTCCTGGTTATACATAGCGGCGGCTTGCAAGGCAACCGTTCCCTGCCCTCCGGCACATTAATATTTTAAATAGAAAACGTCCTGCAATTATATTTGCATGGTTTCTGATTGTAGAACGGCAATGTATTTATATGAATCGATTTTATAAGCTAACCTCTTTCCTTCTTTTTATTTCAGTCAACTACAGTGCTTTAGCACAGGAGGTACTTCCTAAATTTAGTGTAACTAACGCAGGGAAAAACCGCATCATTATTGGGTGGGTGAACAATTATCCTGTAACCAAACAAATAAGCATTCAACGATCACATGATAGTTTAAAGAATTATAAAACCATCCTTAGTGTAACCGATCCTACTGCTATTCAAAATGGCTTTGCTGATACCAAGGCGCCGAACGATCACATGTATTACAGGTTGTTCATTAATTTGGATAAAGGACAATTTTTCTTTACAGAGGTTAAAAAACCTGACACAAGTAAGTTGGCAGAGAATACAATTGTGAAAGAGATTAAAAATAATGACGTTAAACAGCCGCCCATTAAAAAAGCCGATTTCGTTCCTTCATTTTATGTGTACACCAATAAAGACGGATATGTTTTTGTGAACCTTCCTGATGCAGACAGAAAAAAATATCATATCAAATTTTTCGAGGAAAATGATAATCTTTTGTTTGAACTAAAAAATATTAAAGAACCGGCATTAACGCTAGACAAAGCTAATTTCATCCACTCTGGATGGTTTACGTTCGAATTATATAACGACGAAAAACTGGTAGAAAAAAACAAGTTTTACCTCTCGAAAGAGTTTTGACATTGTTTTGATAAAACAATTTCTACGTTAAACACTCTCTCAAAGTTTTTTCGAAGTTTTTCCTTTACATCCTCCATTGAAATTTCTTTTCCTGCCTCCTCTTTCATAGAGGTTACTCTTTTGTTTTGAATGCCGCAGGGAATAATATGGTTAAAATAAGAAAGGTCGGTATTTACATTCAGAGCAAAACCGTGCATCGTTATCCAACGGCTGCAACGAACTCCCATAGCACATATCTTTCGTTCTCTACCTTTAATGAGGCCATCGATCCAAACGCCCGTTTCGCCTGCAGATCTTCCGGCCATGATACCATATTCCCCAAGAGTCAGTATAATTACCTCTTCCAGGCTTCTTAAATACTTTCCAATGTCCGTATAAAATTTTTCAAGGTCCAGGATAGGATAGCCAACAACCTGCGCCGGTCCATGAAATGTAATATCTCCTCCCCTGTTGGTATGGAATAACTCAATTCCTTTTTCATTGCGCTGCTCTTCATTGATCAGAAGATGGTTCATCTTCCCGCTTTTTCCAAGTGTATAAACCGGTGGATGCTCAACAAAAAGCAGGTAATGTTTTGTTGAAGTTTTTGATTGATCAAATCCAGTGTCAGAAGCAAGGGCTGCCGACTTTATTTTCACATTTTCCTGCAACAAAGTTTCCTGGTAATCCCAGGCCAACTTATAATCCATTTCACCAAGATCCCTGAATTCCACTATTTCTCTTTCCATAGAACAAAATTACCAACTTTAGTCCCTTTATTTTTGCAGGCTATGAATAAGGAGGAACAGCAGCCTGCTAATGAGGAGCAAATAGAGAGTAGTGATGAACTGTACCAGCGGTTTAGTTTTAACATCGATAAGGGACAAGAGCCTTACCGCATCGACAAATTCCTGATGAACCGTATTGAAGGCGCCACACGTAATAAATTGCAACGGGCCATTAATACGGGGCTGGTACTGGTGAATAATAAGGAAGTGAAACAAAACTATAAAGTAAAGCCCTATGACCAGATTATTGTTTACTCAGACCTCTCTCCGGAATCCACGGACGTTGTCGCTGAAGAAATTTCCCTGAACATTGTATTTGAGGATGACGATATTTTAATGATCAACAAACCTGCGGGCATGGTAGTGCATCCTGGCAGCGGCAATTACACAGGAACTTTGCTTAATGGCGTTGCTTATTATTTGCAACAAAAAAATCCTACTATTTCAGAGGAAACACTACCCCGTTTTGGACTAGTGCACCGAATCGATAAAAATACAAGCGGCCTCCTGGTTTTGGCAAAGAATGATAAGGCTATGCGGCACCTTGCCAAGCAATTCTTTGATCATAGTGTTAAGCGACAGTATACAGCACTGGTTTGGGGCGACATAGAACAAGACGAAGGAACAATCATTGCACATGTAGGCCGCAACCTCCGTTTTAGAAAATTGTTTGAAGCCTATCCCGAGGGTGATCATGGCAAAGACGCCATTACACACTATAAGGTATTAGAACGGTTTAACTATGTTACCCTGGTACAATGTGTGTTGGAAACGGGACGAACACACCAGATACGGGTACACATGAAACACATCGGCCATCCACTGTTCAATGATGATTTTTATGGCGGCGACAAAATTGTAAAAGGAACGATTTTCAGCAAATACAAACAATTTGTCGACAATTGTTTTACCGTCTGCCCACGCCAGGCTTTGCATGCCAAAACGCTTGGTTTTACACACCCTACAACACGTGAGGAAGTTTTTTTTGAAACAGAATTACCCGATGATATGAAACAGGTGATAGAAAAATGGAGAGGCTATGTTAAAACAGTTCGTGGATAATTGGCTACGGGCTTTGTGCCCGATTCACTTTTTGTTGTTGCCTTTCGCGCAATAGGTGCCTACACTTACTTGTACATTCTAATTTTCCTGGAAAAATTTATTGTTCCATCAGTTACTGCTAGTATAGGTGTTAAAGAAGATGATTTACTCTTTATTAAAATCGAATAACGTAGCCGTAAATAATCCTTTTTCTCTCTTCTTAAAAATAACCTTCCAGTTTCCATTATAACGAAGTACTTGCGGCACCAGAAGTTCTCCAAATTTTGTCATTTGCACTTCCATATGAACATTAAAATCATAGACAGGCGTATTGTAACTAAGGTCATAATTGCGAGCCACAATTTCCATCGATTTTGCATTGAACCATGTAGTTATATTATCGAATACAATTTTGTTTTTTTGCGAGGAACTTAGGTCTTCCTTTGGCTGTATCTTAAACACGTAACAATTTTGTCCACTCATGTCTTCCATATCTACAGAAAAATTATAGTACTGTAAAACATCCGGACTAAAAATGTCGATCTTGTCGCCAATAAAAGGAATACCGGGTATTTTTTTCCCAGGGTTAAAAAACAACATCTTCAATTGTTCCTTATGCTTTTCTATTCCACTCTTACCAGAAACTTTCATTTCAACACCTTTTACAATATTTGTTTCACCGCAAACCTTTCCCTTAGTAAAAAATAAGCCTGCATATAGTTCAGCCGTATAATAGTTGAGCACTGCATCCTTGTAGATATCTCCGGTTGTCTTCTCTTCCAGTACTTCCATAGTACGGCATTGCTCACTCCTTTTTTGTTTTGTTTTACTGGATAAGGAAGCTTTGATAACTCCGGTTTTGTCAAGCATCTTTATATCATTGTAGGAGGTAAATCCTAGTGTGCGCAGGTTACGGAAAGCTTTATAGAACGTGGTATCGTTCTTAACCCTCTGTAAGAAGTTGATTACGTTAAGATCGCTCCTGATCACCACCTCGCTCATTACTGTAACCTTACTTAAAGTAATGACATCAGAAGAATCTGCCTGGGCAAAGGCAGCGCAATTCAGCATGCACAAAAAAGGTATGATAAATTTCATCATACCTGCAAAGTAAGGGCTTGAAAAAGTGGCCCGGAGCAATATATTGTTATAGTTTACTCCGGGCCAGTTATATCGATTAAGTCAGTTAAACTTTTTGTTACTTGATACTAACAAGCACATTAATCTTGCCGGGTGCACCGCCATTATAATTCTGCAAAGCCTTACCAATTACCTGCCCCACTTTTACTTTATCCAGGTCAGCTTTCATGGCAACGCCGGGAATAGAAGAAGTAACCAACAGATCGCCGCGTTTAATTTCGCCGCCTTCGAGGCAAACTTTTGTAGGAATAACTCCTATTACTCCCATTGGCACCATATCATCCAGGTCGTCCTGAGTGACATTTTTTTCGGTTAACAGCAGGCCGGGTTTAGTGGCATAAATACCTGCTACCAAAGTTGAATATGGTGCTGAAGATTTTTCTACTTTTCTGTCACTACTTACAGAAATGGTCAATACATCTCCGGGTTCGTAGGTTGACAAAGTTCCCTCCACGTCGAAATATTCGGCCACGTCAGCGCCGGTCGATACCACGCCACCATTAAAATATCCTTTTCCTGCGTTGTTTATACGGGCCACGTTACTTCCGTTTTCTTTAAACACCGCTATGTTTGCCGTATTAGCCGTACTTGTCCCGCCTCCAATCCATTCAGCCACCAGCGAGTTTCCATTCCCAGCTGCTACGGCCAAAACACCTTTACCACTTCCATTACTTAATCCAGCTATGGCTGCGCCGTCATTACTGGTTGCAAAAACACCGTATGTTAATGTTCCTTGCCCCAGGGCCTGAATTGCATATCCATTGTCAGCAGCGCTTTGAGCTAGAACTGCCGCATTTATATTTGTAGAACTAACAACACTAAAAGCGCCGGGTACTCCATTCTGGCTGGTAGCAGAAAGACCATACCCGTTTAGTGAGTTGGCATAAATACCGGATCCAGCTGTGGAATTACCAGAAATGCCTGTTCCATTTGTTGAAAAACCGTATACTCCGCTGCCGGTTCCATTATGCTCACCCCAAACGCCGTAACCATTAGGTGATGTACTTTGATTTATTCCTTTAAGAGCTGCAGAGTTATTACCGGCAGCTGTTGAAGATATCGTGCCTAATATAGCCGTAGCACCAACACTTGTAGATCCATTGACACCGTTTATGGTAGTACCGGCACCCTGGTTAGTGATAGTGAGCAAGGGGGAAGCGGAATTTAGCGTTTGTGAATAAGGCAGGGAAAATGAACCACTGAGATCAGCAGATGGAGTCCAGGAAGTACCGTCAAATTTCAAAACCTGACCTGTAGCCGGGGCTGTGGTGCTTATTGTTACTCCTTTAATTTTATCTATCTGCGGTGCGGGATAGGTTCCTGCCAGATCACCGGAGGCTGCACCACTTGGAGGTAAGGTTGTTGGTATAACTCCCGGAGCAA
>DAIQPL010000418.1:0-3095 GCA_036787395.1 Flavisolibacter sp.
GCAACGATTTCAGCGTGTTCTGAAATTTTGGATCTGTAATTGTTCAAGCCTTCGGCAATAAGCTTTTCATTAATTGCAATTAAACTGCCAAAGGCCGCGTCTCCTGAATCAACTGACTCCTGGGAAAGCGCAATGCATCTTAGCATAAATTTTTCATCATATTCTTTTATATTCATCGTCTTTTTTTATTCAGCCACCATCTTATTTGAAAACCATCGTTGGTTAGCTGTTAACTTATAAATATCAGTAGTTTTTCACTATTCAACAATTCTTAGGATGGCAAAACTGGCAAAGAATAAATAGCGAGGGTTAATAATGAACCACGATATATAGTATCTTATATCGTAACTCTAATTTCGCCGAATATAATGCGTATCGAAACAGCCAAAGGCTCTTTTATCATCCGCGATGCAAAGCCTGCAGACTTGCCGGCTCTTGTTGACATTCATGTAACCTCATGGAATGCTACGTATCCAGCCCACGAGCCAAAGCCCACGCACCAATTGAGGGAACAACAGTGGAAAAAAGCTTTTGAGAAAAAAGAAAACAATTGGTTCTGTTATGTTGTAGAAAAACAGGACGGAGATATAGTAGGTTTTTCCACCGGCAACGACTTTGACAATAAAGATTTAAACTATGAGGGACAATTAAATAAAATACATTTTCTAAAACAGTACCAAAGGCTCGGGCTAGGACGTAGATTGGTAGGGCAGGTGGTCAACCAGTTTATAAAACAGGGTATTCATTCCATGATTCTCTTTGCAGATCCTGCTAATCCTGCCGTAAGATTTTATGAAGGCTTAGGGGGAAAAAGGGTACTTGACAAAGACGGAAAATTTCATGGTGCTTACGGATGGCAAGACTTGCAAAAACTCTCTGAATTATGCGCGGGTTAGCGTATTCTCTGTTCTTAGAACCCTTATTGCTTCGCTAGCATTCCGGCGAGGTCTACGCCATAGTGTATGCCACTCACTCCAAATTTTTTTTAGGCTTTAGAAAAATAAATTTGGAGGATTGAAAACTAGTTATACATTTGTAGTGTACTATTTAAGTAGTACACTAAAACAGTGTTCATGATCAACATCCAAAATCTTCACTTCGGCTACAAAAAAAGGAAAGTCTTTAATGGACTAAGCCTGTCGCTGCAAACGGGACATATTTATGGGCTTTTAGGAAAGAATGGTACGGGTAAGTCTACCTTACTTAGGTGTATTGGAGGTCTCTTATTTCCACGGGACGGTACTATCGACGTTATGGGATTTGTACCGGGTCAAAGACAGCCTGCCTTTTTGCAAAATGTTTTTATGGTTGCTGAAGAGTTTTACCTGCCTGATGTATCGGTTGAAAAGTTTGTAAAGTTTAATGCACCCTTTTATCCCAACTTTAGTGCTGAACAATTCAGGCAATACCTGGAAGAATTTGATATCCCCCGGGAAAATACACTGCAAAGTATGAGCTATGGTCAAAAGAAAAAGGTTTTAATTGGCTTTGGATTAGCTTGTAATACTGCGTTGTTATTGATGGACGAACCAACGAACGGCCTGGATATAATGAGTAAAAGCAAGTTCCGGAAGGTAATTGCCGGAGCTGTTAATGATCAGAAATGTATTGTTATAAGCACCCACCAGGTTAAAGACCTCGAAAGCCTTATTGACCGCATAACTATTATAGACGAAGGACAAATTTTGTTTGACCAGACAATTGAAGCTATTAATAAGCAAATTCAGTTTAAAATATCATTTGACCAGGACGAAGTAAGACAGGCTTTATATAAAGAGCCCTCGTTGCAGGGTAATGCCATTGTGAGTGCTAATCCTGGCGAAGAAGATACAAAACTGGACCTTGAGCTTCTTTATAAAGCTGTTGTTACTAACGGAGATGCAGTGAGAGATGTATTTAACAAACAACGTAAGGAGCAATTGCTATCCAAAATCAACTAAACCTATTTTATGACATCAACATTTAGTTTTTCCCGACTTGGCAAACTTATCACGAAGCAGCTTTTTGAAAATTCACGACTTTATATTTTTAGTGTGTTAGCTCTATTTGGCTTACTTGCATTAATCTTTGCTTTTTGGATTGGTGTTGATGGTCCAACCTATCATGAAGAAGCAACTTACATCATTTTTATCTTTGGATTATTTATAGCAGGCTCCATATTTGCAAGCATGGCTTTTAACATGCTGGGCAGCAAAGACAAAGGTATTTACTGGCTGAGCGTACCGGCTACTCATCTGGAAAAACTTATTTGCACTATTTTTTATTCAACCATTGTTTTCACTATTGTTTATTGCCTTTGCTTTTATATAGTGAAATCAATCAGCATTGCATTTTTGCAAAACTATATAAAGACACACCCGGGTAATTCTTATATCCCAATGGCAGGTTTTGAAAACGGTTTTGGTGCGGCAATAAAATACTTAATTTATGCCTACTTTGCTATTCAATCTCTTTACCTCCTTGGTTCTGTTTATTTTTCCCGCTATTCTTTTATTGTTACCACTGTAGCAGGTGCCTTGCTGATTTTTGCTTTTGGTTTTTATATATCCACCATAGACGATATGTTTGGCGGTTCTGTAGGATGGGATCTGGTCTCAATAAAAAAAGCTGATGATTCGGTTGACAATGGGTATTTCCTGTATTCAGTTTCACCGACGGTAGCTAAAATATTTAAATATACAGTTCAGTTTGCATGGGCTCCCTTATTCTGGATTGTAACCTGGTTCAGGTTAAGAGAAAAACAGATATAGAAAATTCAATGGGTACCCGATCATTCAACTACAAACTTGATTATGCAATTTAATAACAACGGACAGGCCATATATCTGCAGATTGCAGACTTTATATGTGAAAAGGTCTTACTTAAAGAATGGAAAGCAGAAGATAAGGTACCAAGTGTAAGAGAACTGGCTATACAGCTTGAAGTAAATCCCAACACCGTAATGCGGACTTACGAATTTTTAAAGCAACAGGAAATTATAAACGATAAGAGAGGCATTGGCTATTTTATTACGCCGCAGGCTTATAAAAACGCTGTTGCGTACAGGAAGACAGAGTTCCTGGAAAAGGAGCTTCCTACCGTATTTAGAACGATG
>DAIQPL010000419.1:0-3094 GCA_036787395.1 Flavisolibacter sp.
AAAAGCAGGCATACTCATGAAGTTGTTGTGCATCGTTTGAAAACCTAAATTGATTTCCTGAAAGGCTGCTGTTCATTTTAAGAGGATTCAAGGGGTTAGATACATCCCAAACCTGCGTATTGACGCTTGCATTAGAAATAATAAACTCCGCACCATAAGTGTTTATACTGCTCCAATCACGGAATAAAAGCTGACCGTTGTTGGTCAAGGATAAGTTCCGTCGGCAGAACAGTTCAAATCCGTTTAACCAACCCTGGCTATTAAAACTTCCCGGTGTGTAACTGAAATTAATTATAGCATTTGCCTGAGAAACAAAATTGTCCGCTTTTTGCGATTGTTGGGCAAAAAGGTCATAGATTCCACTTCCAACCTGTGGTATTGTAATTTGTTGTACCGGCTGTCCGTTAACCGAAACAGTAAAGCCACTGGCAACATTTAAGGAACGGGCCGCTACCGTTGAGATGATAGTTGCAGACCCGGAAAGAATATCACTAAAAGGTAGTGTGAAAGCCCGGTTCAACGTTTTACCAGGGGCGCCGGAAAATTCTTCACCATACCATTCTTTGCCACTGGATAAAAAATTGACCGTATCCAATTCATGAAAATATCGTTCGTCAAAAGAGGTTACGGTGGACGAAACACCAAGAGATGTGGTTTGATTGGAGATCCTTTTCCCCGTACCGCCTATAGTTATGTAATAATAAGTTTTATCGCCGTAAAGATTTTTTTGATGAAAAAACCTTTTGTTTGCAGAGTCCTTAATCCATTTATCCGGGCCCTGGCTGAAGAACAAAACGTAATCACTGCCGTTTAAAAGGCCGTCCCCGCCATCAATCACCATGATGGCGTTTTCTTCCAGATCATCTATAGGGATCTGGGCGTTTGCCTCAGACAGCATAGCACCTCCGTTTCCAAATACCCGGACTTGTGCAGAAGGAATAGAACCTGTGATCCCCAGTGAGCTTAGAAGAGCTACATCAATTTTATAGACACCTTCAGCGGAGATACTTATCTTATACCAATTGCCATTTGCCAATACAGAACTGGACCTATAATTTCTTTGCCCATTTACAAAGCAGGCAAACAACATCAAAGTACTCAAAATCAAAAACTTCTGAGGGGGAAACATGATGGTGATAATCGTAGATTTAACATCCAAAAAACGTAGAAACCACTATTTATTTTATAGCATTGTCTTTATATTCGCAAATCTGTCTTCGAAAACTATCCGGAGTCACAATAATTCCTATCAGACGGCGTTAAAGTTATTCCAAACATAGGTTAAACCAAGGCAGACACATGAAAAATCCATGTGTTCCTTAGAAAGACAAAAAAGAGCAACCATGCAAGTAAAAAATTTTTTAATCCTTTTATCCTGTGCCGCAGTGTTGGCCTCCTGTAAAAATGGCCTCTTCGGCAAGAACAAAAAAGACAAGTCAGACGTAACTGGCTGGAACTACAATGATAAGACTCAAGGTGGTTACCAGGTAGCTAAATCCCAGGAACAAGGCTTAGGCCCCGGTTTAGTGTTTGTTCAGGGTGGTACATTCACCATGGGCCAAACAGAAGAAGATGTAATGGGCAACTGGGATAATATTCCCCGCCGTGTTACAGTGCCTTCTTTCTACATCGATCGTACAGAAGTAGCCAACGTTCACTATCGGGAATATATGTATTGGCTAAACAGGGTCTTCAATCCTGAGGACGATCCCAACAATCAAAAAATTTTAGATGCTGCCTTACCGGATACTCTGGTATGGCGTAGTGAGTTGAGTTATAATGAGCCTCTGGTTGAATATTATTTCCGTCACCCCGGCTTTAACTACTATCCTGTGGTAGGGGTAAGCTGGCAGCAAGCGCACGACTTTGCGATGTGGCGAAGTGACCGTGTGAATGAAGGTATCCTGATGCAAAAAGGATATGTTTCTCCACAAGGTTTACAGGGACAGCAAGGCCAGGAAAACTTTACTACCAAATCATATCTGTTAGGTCTTTACCAGGCTCAACCAGGTAAAGGAGCGACTTCTAAAAAGAACCCGTTAAAAACTCCACAAGGTACTCCTCGGACTACTGTTTCAATGGAAGACGGTTTATTGTTACCTGATTACCGCCTTCCGTTTGAAGCTGAGTGGGAATATGCTGCATATGGATTGATCAACCAAAACCCACGTCCTTCCTTAAAAGAAGGTAAAAGAGGGGAAGAGCTACAGTCCAATAAGCAAGTTTATCCATGGACACACAACATGAACTCAAGTGGTTTGCGTGACACCAAACATGGTAGTTGGCAAGGTCAGTTCCTGGCTAACTTTAAGAGAGGCTCCGGCGATAACGCGGGTGTGGCCGGTGGTTTGAACGACCGTGCTATTTATACAGCGGAGGTTACTGCTTTCTATCCTAATGGATTTGGTATTTATAATATGGCTGGTAATGTAAGCGAGTGGGTAGCCGACGTGTATCGTCCTTTAACGTCCCTGGACGTATCCGGCAACCAGGATGATGTAGCGCCTTATCGTGGTAATAAATACCAGAAATTATATGTAAAAGATCCAAACGCTGCAGACCCCAATGACAGATTTGAAAGAGACAGTACAGGTCGTGTAAAAATGGTAGATGTTACAGATGCTGAAAGTAAGAACCGTCGTAATTACCAACGTGGTAACGTGATCAACTTCCTGGATGGTGATAGCTTATCTAATTCGTCTTATGGATATGGCGTTACTACTTTAATCTCTGACAAATCAAGGGTATATAAAGGTGGTAGCTGGAACGATCGTGCTTATTGGTTGGTTCCTGGTACGCGCCGTTATTTAGAAGAAGATCAGGCCAGTAGTACCATTGGTTTCCGTTGTGCTATGGACAGAATGGGTAGTCCCGAAGGAAATAAGAGAAAAACGGGTAATTTCTGGAAAAGCAAAAAACAAAAAAGATAACTCTGAAAAACTTCCCCATACAAAAGCCTCCCGACAAACCGGGAGGCTTTTATTTTGAACACAATTATTCAAAATATTCCCTCCTACTTTTGCCAAATGGATATAGAAGAACTCTATAAAATCTATTTACAAAATCCGTCTATTCAAACCGACACACGAAAGCT
>DAIQPL010000145.1:0-9462 GCA_036787395.1 Flavisolibacter sp.
ATGTCATTATAAGCTGCTGTTAGCGTATCAGCCGATACACCTGCAGTTACACCAGGCACGGTTTGGATATTAAAAGTTGCCACACCGCTTCCGGCTTTTACCAGAAAGGAATCGGCATGACCATGATAACAACCTTCAAACTTGATGATCTTATTTCTTCCCGTATATCCTCTTGCTAACCGGATAGCACTCATACAAGCTTCAGTGCCACTGCTCACCATTCTTATTAAGTCAACGTTTGGAACCATGCTCTTAACCAATTCTGCCATCTCTACTTCCAGTTCTGTAGGTGCACCAAAAGATGTAGAATCCAGAACCTTTTTTTGAATAGCTTCCGCCACAGGTTCAAACGCATGGCCTAAGATCATAGGTCCCCACGAGTTGATGTAATCTATATATCGGTTACTGTCAACATCGTATAAATAAGCACCTTTTGCTTTTTGCAAAAAGATAGGCGTGCCGCCGACGCTTTTAAATGCTCTTACCGGCGAATTAACGCCTCCAGGGATACTGGCTTGTGCCCTGGTGAATAGTTCCTGACTTTTGGAAATGTTCATAAATCCTTTGTGAATAGTGAATGGTTCAATAATGGAAAGAGGATTGGGTATGCTGAGTAAATTTCTTTGAGTACAAGTGTGCGACGCAAGAGAAGCTATATAATAGCAATGTAGATTGGCTCATAATAAACAATTTAACGAAATCAGCCAATCAACTTAACGGCATCTTTTGCAAAATACGTTGCTATCAGGTCTGCACCGGCTCTTTTTATAGAAGTGAGTGTTTCAATAATGGCCTTGTTTTCATCAAGCCAGCCCATTTTAGCCGCAGCTTTAATCATAGCATATTCACCGCTGATGTTGTAAACGCTTACAGGCACGTCCACTGAATTCTTTACTTCGCGGACAATGTCCAGGTAGGGAAGGCCGGGTTTTACCATTACAATGTCAGCACCCTCTTCCACATCCATCTGTGCTTCTTTCACTGCCTCAATACGGTTAGCAAAATTCATTTGGTAGGTTTTCTTATCGCCAAACCCAGGGGCACTATCCAAAGCATCGCGGAATGGTCCATAAAAACAGGAAGCGTATTTGGCACTATAAGCCATAATACCTGTTTTGGTGTAACCAGCTTTTTCAAGCCCTTCCCGAATGGCGCCAATGCGTCCATCCATCATATCGCTGGGTGCTACCATATCCACGCCTGCTTCTGCATGGCTGATACTCATTTTAACCAAAGCTTCTACGGTTGGGTCATTCACTATTTCTCCATTCTCTACAATTCCATCATGGCCATAAGAAGAATACGGATCCAGGGCTACATCTGTCATTACATAGATTTCGGGTACAGCGTCTTTAATAGCTTTAATGCTTCGTTGCATTAAACCATTTTTATTCCAGGCTTCTTTGCCGGTGTTGTCTTTTAAATCGTCCTTGCATTTTATAAATAGCAGCACGCTTTTGATACCCATGCTCCATAGTTCTTTTACTTCTCTTACGGTAAGGTCAAGGCTTCTCCGGAAATAATTAGGCATTGAAGCAATCTCTGTTTGTATATTTTCTCCTTCTTCAATAAAAAGCGGAACAATAAAATCATTAGGAGTTAAAACAGTTTCAGCAACCAGGCTGCGAATCGCAGGACTTGTACGCAAAATTCTAGGACGTTGTTGTAATCTCATTTCAATTCTTTCTTAGTATGATGTATATGATAGACTTCAATACAATCAATTTTTATTTCATAAATAATAACAAATGGAAATTTTATAAGAGCATATCTCTTATTGTTTTTGTGCTGTTGGAAAATGAATAATGTGCCGGATTTTCTGCAACTTTTTGTAAAGTCATTTCTACCTCTCTAAGAAACTGTTCGCCAAGGTCTTGTGCTTCCTCTTCATAAAATAGGTAAGCTTCTGCTTCCTCTTGTAAGGCTTCTTCTGTAAGACGAACGGGAAGGATCATTTTTGTTTCAAGCTTCTTATATAGGCATGTGCTTCTTCCAACAGGATAGTTTTGCCAGTTGTTCTAAGATATTTATTGCGTGTTGCATGAAATTTTGCTAATTCATCTGTTGAGAACTTAGAATCTTTCTTCTCAAGCGTTTTTGCAAATTCAATGAGCTTCCCCGTCATTTCTTCGTCTGCATTCGCTACGATTTGAAAAAGTTCTACTTTTTTTTCTGCAAAATCCATAGAATTCATTTATTTAAAATTACTAAATCCATTTTCTACACCCAATCCCTGGGATGTAAACAAGCTTGTAACAGTTTTTCTTCCTCATTGCCCGGTTCCGGCTGATAGTTATATTCAAATCGCACAGTGGGAGGAAGGCTCATTAAAATGCTTTCAATTCTGCCATTGGTTTTTAATCCAAATAAAGTTCCCCTGTCATGAACTAAATTAAACTCTACATACCTGCCTCTCCTTATTTCCTGCCAGTGCTTATTTTTTTCCGTGTAGGTTATATTCTTTCTTTTTTCAACGATTGGAATATAAGCTTCAACGAATGCATCTCCGCAGGCTTTTCCAAAGTTCATCCAAAAGTTCACATCATGTTTTTCGCAGGGTCTTTGATAGTCGTAAAAGATGCCTCCAATTCCCCTGCGTTCATTATTACGATGGAAGTTCACAAAATAATTATCACATAGTTCTTTGAACGTTGGATAAAAGGATGAATCAAAGCTGTCGCAAACCTTTTTATACGTCTGGTGAAAATGCCTGGCGTCGTCTTCAAACAAATAGTAGGGTGTTAAATCAGTTCCTCCGCCAAACCAGCGGTCAATTACATCACCGGCTTTGTTATACAATTCAAACATACGGTAATTGCAATGTACCGTGGGTACAAAAGGGTTTAGCGGATGAATGACTAATGACAAACCACAGGCAAACCAAAGAGTCCCATTCTCCATCGCGGTGTCACTGTGGGAAGAAAGCTTAAACTGTGTTCTCATAGCATCTGTCACTTCACCAAAAACTACAGATGTATTTACACCGCCTTTTTCAAAAACAGCTCCATTAGCAATTACTCTCGTTTGACCACCCCCACCTTCAGGCCTTTCCCATTTATCTTCCATAAACACGGCTTTTCCGTCCACGGCTTCCAAAGGAGTGCAGATGCGGTTTTGCAGATCATGAATGTATTCTATCCAGTTTTCTTTAAGCTTCATATTGTTCAAACGAAAAAAGTAAAAAGTAAAAAGTAAAAAGTAGAAAGAGGATCAACAACTTCAAGTTTTTACATTTCTACTTTTCCATTCTATATTCCTTCACCGCTTCCACAAACGCCTTGGCATGGTCAACAGGAACATTAGGTGTAATACCGTGTCCCAGGTTGGCAATATATCTTTGAATTCCAAAACCATCGATCATTTCTTTGACCCACTTTTTTATTTGTGGGATAGGCGCTAAAAGTTTTGCAGGATCAAAATTGCCCTGCAAAGTGATGCTATTATTTGTTAGCTCCCTTGCAAATTGTGGTGTAAGTGACCAGTCTATGCCAATACCACTGGCGCTGCTTTGACTCAATTCTTTTAAAGCATACCAGCTTCCTTTTGGAAAAAGAATCACGGGCGCATCGTCTTTTACGGCATCTGCTATTTGCAGTAAATATGGTTGTGCAAAAATGCTGAAATCTTCAGGCGATAAAGAACCGGCCCAGCTATCAAACACCTGCACGGTATCAGCGCCGGCTTTTACCTGTGCTTTTAAATAAGCAATTGTGATAGTGGTAATTTTTTTTAATAATTGATGTGTTAGTTCAGGTTGTGTATAAGCAAATTGTTTAGCCTTATCCCAGGTTTTACTGCCTTTGCCTTCCACCATGTAGCAAAGTATAGTCCATGGGGCACCCGCAAAACCAATGAGAGGTACGCGACTATTTAATTCTTTTTTTGTAAGCGATAAAGCATCCAGCACATACTTCAAATGTTCTTCAGCATTTTCTGTATTTAAGGCATCGATATCGGTTTGTGTTTTAATGGTTTTTGGAAGTGAGGGACCTTTGCCTTCTTCCATCAATACCTCTAAGCCCATAGCTTGGGGAATCACCAGGATGTCGGAAAAAATAATAGCCGCATCCACACCAACCTGGTCTATGGGTTGCAAAGTTATTTCTGTTGCCAGTTCAGGTGTCTGTACACGGGTAAAGAAATCATATTTTTCTCTCAGCTTAATATAGTCTGGTAAATACCTTCCTGCCTGCCGCATCATCCAAACCGGCGGACGTTCCACTTTTTCCTTTCTTAAAGCTCTTAGTAACAGGTCATTTTTTAATTCATTCATCCTTATTTGTTGTTCTTTTATTAGTTACCAAACGTTCTTATCGCTATTTAATTTCTGTTGCGTCGCACTCTTGTACTGATGCAAGCTTATTCCGCAAACCTCATTCATAACAGGCTTTATTTTGAAAATAAAAGTTCACCGAAGCTAATAGGGTTTCCTGGCTAGGGAATTCACTTATGATAATTTTATTCTCGCAATAATCAGCAATGCTGTCAGCAGTCGTTTGACCTATTGCAAAACAAATGCTGTCTTGCTTTAGTTGATTAACAGAAAAAAAACTTTGGACTGCACTTGGACTAAAAAAGAGAATGGCGTCGATAGTATCTGTGGCAGCAACCGGTGTTTCTACGGTTTCATATACTACTACTTCATGCACTGCTATCCCGGCATTTCTTAAAATTGCAGGTAATTCATTCCGTCTTTTATTGCCGCAGAAAAAAACAACTTCCTTTACTTTATGTTTCGATATTTCTTCTGCTAACATCTTTGCATTTTTAGCAATAGCAAAAACTCGTTCTTTATTAAAAAATGGTTGTAAAGCATCTTTTGTCTTCCCACTTAATGAGAAAATATTCCAGTTAGGAACATACCAGGTGGCACCTTGCTTTAAATAATTTTTAAGCGCTTCTACCGCACTTGCACTAGTTAGTGCAACATAATGAATATCCTCGCTCATGATCCAGGGCATTACTTCATCGAGTTTTTCCTTTGAGAGAATTGGCTTAACTGAAATAAACTCCTGCTCACTAATGTCAATATCTTTTTCTCTCGCCTGTTCTAACAGCGAAGGTTCTAGTTTTTTTGTACTCAAAACTTTATACTTCGCCATTGGATGTAAGTCCGATTTTGCGAATACCTTCTATAATAGGTTGGCCGCCATGTAACAAAATGTCTTTTGCGGCTTGTACGCCTAAGTCGTTTGCTTTCGCAATTGGTTCCCTTGTCTCAACAGTTGCTTTTTGAGTTCCATCAGGGCTTACAATATTGCCTCTGAAATGAACTTCCCCATTATTATTTTGGGCAAGAGCAGATATGGGAGTAGAGCAACCGCCTAATAAAGCTTTCAAAAAGTCACGTTCAATTTTAGTACACAAAGATGTTGCTTCGTCATTGAATGGCCGGCAGGATTGAAAAGCATACTCATGATCTTCCCGGCACACAACCATAATGGCACCCTGAGCTGGTGCTGGCAGCATCCAATCTAAATCAACAGATCGTTGAGGCCGTAAATGAATCCGCTCTAATCCAGCTGCCGCGAAAATGGCACCATTCCAGTTACTCTCTTCTACTTTCCGTAAACGGGTATTGACATTGCCACGCAGATTTTCCACTTTATGATTTGGAAAACGATTTAGCCATTGGGCAATGCGACGAACACTGCCGGTAGCTATTGTTGCGTGTGAATTAAAATCGTCAAGGAAATCACTATTGTGCTTATAAACGAAAATGTCTTTATAAGACGCTCTTTTCAATACCGCTGCCTGTTGAATACCTTGTGCTAATTGTGTTGGAACATCTTTCATAGAGTGAACAGCAATGTCGATTCGATTATTCAATAAAGCAGCATCCAGCGTTTTGGTAAATACACCTGTAACACCCAAAGCATATAATGGGGTAACAGTGTCAATATCACCTTCGCTTTTCATGTATACAAGTTCAGAAGCTACGCCAGCTTCTTTCAACAGGCTTTGTACCAATGTAGCCTGCCAAACAGCCAACTGGCTGTCTCGTGTACCAATTCTTAAAATCTTTGGCATTAATTTTTTGCGCTTATAAAATCATTCAGGGCTGCAATGTATTGGCAGCCGCGTTGATTTTGTATCTTGATTTTCCCGGCAGTTTCATTCAACACTCTTTGTATTTGCGTGTCAATATTTTTGGGGCAGGTAGTGGTTTGAATATATTGGGGGTGTGCGTACAGCTCCTTTAGCTTTACTTTTAAATCTCTCAACATCGGCACATGTTTACGCATTTCGCACCATTCCTCGAACTCGTGCTTCAATTGTTCAATAATAGCCCTGGCTTTGGGAACTTCTGCCAAACGCATTTTCAGGGTTTGGTCTTTTAACTTAGAGAGTTCATCCACATTTACCATTTGCACGTTGGGCAAATGTTGTGCAGCTTCTTCAACATTATAAGGAATAGAAAGGTCGATAATCAATTTTTTGCCTTCCCCTTCTACATGTTCTTTTAAAATGATAGGTTCAGGTGAATTGGTTGCTACTAAAATGATATCTGCTTTTTTAATTTCTTCAGAGAGGTTTTCCAAATGAGCTGAACGCAGTCCTAATTCTGTAGCCAGTTCGGCTGCTTTCTCCGGTGAACGGTTGATCAGAGTAATATTTGTTGTTCCTAAATAATCAACCATATTCTTGCAGGTATTGCGGCCTATTTTGCCTACACCTAATAATAAAATGTTTTTAGAAGAGGGATTGACAACCTTATTTCGGATGTATTGTACAGCGGCAAAGGCAACTGACACCGTACCCCCGCTCAGCTCCGTGTTGTTTTTAATTAATTTAGAAGATTGAAGCACACTATTAATTAAGCGCTCTGTAAATGCACCAACGAAGCCCTGTTCTTTGGCAAACTTCACGGCCGTTTTTAATTGTCCTACAATTTCGTAATCTCCCAGTATCTGTGAATCTATACCCGCACCGACAGTATACACATGCTCAACTGCTTCTATTCCATTTTTAATGTAGGCCGAGTTTTTAAATGTTTCAGCCTCGCCTATCGTTTGAGAACACAACAATTCCACGAGTTCGTAACCGCAATTGGCAAAGCCATAAATTTCTGTCCGATTACAGGTTGAAACAATAAATACCTCGTTTAGCCCATGTAGCGCCGCCTTTTTCAATATTGCGCTGTATTGCTCATTATTAACAGCAAACTGACCGCGAATGGAGGCATCGGATTTTTTGTAGTTAATGCCTGCTACAAAGAAGTTGGTGATATTTTTAAAATATTGTGAGTTCATCTTGTGATCAATAATCACTTGGCAAAAGTAATTTGAGCAGCAGCAAATATCTAAAATCAATGTCATTGATCTGTCATTTCAGGGGTTGATTTTCCTCAGGTCGTAGAATGACAAACATCAATTGTAAAAATTGCCGAACGAAGCGTTAGTACGAATTACGCGAATTAAGACAAATTATGTGTATTGGCTCTTACAATCGAGATAAAGCGTCATTTAGTTGTAAACAAGTGAACCAAATCATTTTCTTGCTGTTTCTTATTTTACAACTTTATTCTTGTAATTCGCGTTTTATTTCGGTTAAGGTCTAAACTCTAACCTTAGTTTTGCTAATCTCGTTATGAAAAGAGCTATCGTCCTCATGAACCTGGGTTCACCCGATTCCACAGCAGTGAAAGATGTCAGGCGATATCTTGACGAATTTTTAATGGATGAAAGAGTTATTGACAAGCCCTGGTTGTTTCGTGCCTTGCTGGTAAAGGCAATCATTGTTCCTTTTCGTGCTCCCAAATCTGCTGAAGCATACAGGTCAATCTGGACCGAAAAAGGTTCACCACTCATTGTAATCAGCAAACAACAGCAGGGAGCTTTAAAAAAAGAGATAGAAGAACCGGTTTCTATTGCCATGCGGTACGGAAATCCCTCCCCCATACAGGCTTATGATGAATTGGTGGAGAAAAATCCGGATTTGGAAGAGGTGATAGTTATTCCCATGTATCCACATTATGCTATGAGCAGCTATGAAACAGGCGTGGAATATGCGAAAGAGCAGCATAAGAAAGGGGCTTATTCATTTAAACTAACATTCATTAAACCTTTTTTTGATAACGAGGATTATGTCAATGCTGTAACTGAAAGCATTCGTCCTTTTTTGGAAAATGAATATGACCAGGTTTTGTTTTCCTATCATGGAATACCAGAACGGCATATAGTAAAATGTGATCCCACCAAACAACACTGTCTTAAGGTGAACAATTGCTGCGAAGTGTCATCGCCTGCGCATGCCTATTGTTATCGTCATCAATGCTGGACAACCACAAATCTTGTAGCAGGCAAATTGGGTATTCCAAAAGAAAAAAGAGGCTTTTCTTTCCAGTCGCGTTTGGGAAAAGATCCATGGCTTCAACCTTATACGGCCGTACGTTTGCAGGAATTGCCAAAAGAAGGAGTGAAAAAGATTGTAGTTGTATGCCCGGCTTTTGTGAGTGATTGCCTTGAAACGCTTGAAGAAATGGGTGAGGAGGGGAAAGAAATATTTTTACATGCCGGCGGTGAATCCTTTGATCTGATCCCGTGCCTAAACGTGCATCCGCTTTGGATAAATGCTATGGCAAAATGGGTAAAGGAGTATGCATCCGGTAAGCAAGAAATGATTTTTGAAGAATGAAAAAGTAAAAATGTAAAAAGAAGCGACTACAGGCCCAATCCTTTCTCGATTATTAATTATGTACGCTTATCTCAAAGCACTCCATATTGTCTTCATCATCACCTGGTTTGCGGGTATGTTTTATATCGTTCGCTTGTTTATTTATAACGCTGAGGCCAATGATAAAGCAGAACCGGAGAAATCTATTCTTCATAAACAATTTGGCATCATGATTAAACGGCTTTGGTTGGGAATCACCTGGCCTTCTGCTGTACTTACTTTAATTTTTGGTCTATGGGTGATGTTCAATGGTAATTGGGACAAGAGTTTATCAAACGAGGCGGGAAGATGGCTGTTGATAAAACTATGTTTTGTTTTATGCCTTTATATATATCATTTTTCACTTCATTCCCTTTATAAGCAACAATCCAAAGGCATCTTCAAATATTCTTCTCAAAAACTTCGTCTGTGGAATGAAGTAGCAACAATTTTTTTAGTACCTATTGTGATGCTAGCTACGGTAAAACAAAGTATCAGCTGGATTTGGGGACTAATTGGCCTCATAGTCTTTGTTATTATTTTAATGAGCGCTGTCAAAATCTACAAATCAGTAAGAGAAAAAAATTAATCCGACTACTCCCTATTGTCACGCTTCCGTCATAGAATTCCGGTTTCCTCCATTAATCATAACAATTCATGACTTATATCATGGCTAGAAAGTCCTTATTGGGACAATTTTACGCTTTCCGTAACGAATCTTTTCTGATTCCGTAAACCAAAACTTCTGAATCAAAAGATATTTGCGGCTTCAAATTGAATTAAAGTAAACAATGAGAAAGATTTTTT
>DAIQPL010000146.1:0-9461 GCA_036787395.1 Flavisolibacter sp.
TCATTATTCTTGATTTTTATGAAAAACCATTTTTACCTGTTAAGCGTAGCTACGCTGTTATTTATTGGTTGCAGTAATCAATCCTCACTTTCAGAAAAGGAACTGGAAGCTTCAACTATGGCAAGGGACAGCACCCACAGGGCGGACGATTCAAAAACAAAAACCATAGCTTCAGCCACCGAGATCATGGCTCGCAAACAAGTGCCGGTTCTATGCTATCATCATATTAAAGAAGTAGTTGGTAAAAACAGTGCGGGTTACGATGTAACCATTGCCAGGTTCAAAGAGCAAATGAAGGCACTGGCCGATAGCGGATATAAAACAGTAACTCCTGATCAATTATATAATTACCTGGCCTATGGCGGTTCTCTTCCCGAAAAGCCCGTTATGATTACTTATGATGATACAGATGAAGAACAGTTTACAATTGCCAAGCCCGAAATGGACAAGTATGGCTTTAAAGGAGTTTATTTCATCATGACCATTTCTATCGGCCGTCCCCGCTATATGACCAAAGAACAGATCAAACAATTGTCCGATGAAGGCCACGTAATCGCCTCTCATACCTGGGATCATAGCCGGGTAGACAGATATACAACTGAACACACGATTGACGAAGGAGGAAGAAAAAAAGTTGTAAATGACTGGGACCAGCAGTTGGTTAAAACAAAAACAAAACTGGAAGAGCTGGTGGGCAAACCGGTTGAATATTTCGCCTATCCTTTTGGTATCTGGAGTAAGAATGGTTTACCTGAGATAGAACAAAGAGGTTACAAAATGGCTTTTCAGCTAGCTACTCAAAGAGATTCACTTCAGCCCCTTTATACCGTTCGCCGTGTTATTGTTGCTCCTTCATGGTCAGGGCCAGGAATGCTTAGAGCTATGCAGAGCAGTTTCCACTAAAATGAGCAGCTTTAGAAGCTTTTTGTGCCTGGGCGTTGACTTATCTCCATAGGTTTTGTATTTTGATTGAGTACCTGGTTTCAAAGTCAGCAGTTGTGGAGCATTTGGGTAACAGAGTTTCCCCAAAAAAATCTTTTATCTACTTCTTCAGCTTTGGAACGGTCTTTGGATTTACAACTAAAAATCAGAGATATGTTTCCAGTGTGGTTCTTTATTGTGCTGATTACACTAATCTGTTACCTGTTGTACCTTACGAGAACAACGGATGAAACCTTTGTGAATATGAGTAAAACCCATATCAGGAAGTTTCAATATTGGATGAAAGGGTTATCAGGCAAATAAATACCGATCCGGCCAATTGTAACGGGGTAAAGTTTCAGTAACACAAATAATTTCGTTCATCATAATGAACTTGTAAAAGGTGCATACTTGCATCTTTTTTTATGGAAATAAAAAAGCCGGTATAAAACCGGCTTTTAACTATATAGGAGTATTTAATCAGCTCTGCGGCCGCTGCCACGGGTTAATGCAACCAATAACAAAATAAACACCGCTGCACCCACCACCCAAATCCAGGGAGAGGCGTACCAATTAGAATTGCCTCCGCCGGCATTAATGTCAACGTCTACTTTTTTAGTTTCCTGGGCAAACGCGGTTAATACACTTAGAAAGGCCGCTACGAGTGAAAAATATACTTTTTTCATGATTAAGGTTTATATAGCAGAGTAAAAAAGTATGCCAGCGTTTAACGCACAAGAAGCATTTGATAAAGGAAATTCCACAAAAACCAGAAACCCTATGTATAACAAGTTAGTACAACCTATTTTGCAAAAACCCAAATTATGCTCCTAAGTAATTTAATTTTTTGCTTAAACCATGGGAGCCGTTCATGTTATGCATGCCGAATTATAGTTAGAGACACATTTTGTACACTTATGAAAATATGAACCTTAGCCCAATTAGAAAGCTGCAACCATCAGTTTCATTATCCAGAATTATAGTAAATGAACGCTAGTCCCTTGCACCAAATAATAAACTGCCTATACGTACCATATTACTCCCCTCTTCAATTCCAATCTGGTAATCGCTACTCATACCCATAGATAAAATTTGAAGTTGAAAGTTTGAAGTTTGAAGCGGAGCGTATTTATCAAAAAGATTTTTCAAATACCTAAACTCATCTCTAACTTTCACCTGGTCTTCCGTAAACGAAGCCATACCCATCAAGCCGGCAATCCTTATATTCCTTAGCTCGCCTAATTCTCCTGAATTACTGATTAAAATTTCACTTATTTCCTTATCATCCAGTCCAAACTTTGTTTCCTCCTGTGCAATATGTACCTGCAGCAAAACATCAATCACTTTTCCCATCTTTTGCGCCTGCTTATTGATCTCTTTCAGCAACTTAAAACTGTCTACGCCGTGGATAAGGTGAACAAAAGAAGCAATGTATTTTACTTTGTTCGTTTGCAAATGACCAATAAAATGCCAGCGGATATCTTTTGGTAATTGTGCCTGTTTATTTACCAGTTCCTGCACATAGTTCTCTCCGAAATCTCTCTGGCCCATTTGATACAATTCTTCAATTGCTTGTACGGGTTTGGTTTTACTTACTGCTACAAGATTTACGCCCTTCTCTTCCAGTTGCCTGACAATCTCCGAATATTTGGTTCGATCAATGAACATCTTATTCTTGTTTGTGTTGCTGAAGGTACTTCCATCACAGATGTTTAGCATGTTAGGAATTAGTGTTGGCGGTTTTAGAGGTAAGCCTACTTCAAAATTGAACGGCTGATCACAATGCGCTGTACCTCGCTTGTGCCTTCATATATTTGAGTGATCTTGGCATCACGCATTAAACGCTCCACGTGGTATTCTTTTACATAGCCATAGCCACCGTGTATCTGTATAGCTTCAACTGTTGTCCACATAGCCGTTTCTGATGCAAAAACTTTGGCCATAGAGGCACTCAGCGTGTAATCTTTTTTTTGATCCTTATCAAAAGCAGCCCTCATGCATAATAACCTTGATGCCTCGATGCGGGTAGCCATATCCGCCAATTTAAAAGCAATCGCCTGGTGGTTGGAAATTTCAGTTCCAAAGGACCTGCGCTCTTTAGAATATTTTAAAGACAGTTCATAAGCGCCGCCCGCGATACCTAAAGCCTGGGAAGCAATTCCAATACGTCCACCAGCGAGGGTATTCATGGCAAACTTAAACCCGAAGCCGTCTTCTCCTATCCTGTTCTCTTTTGGAACCTTTACATCATTGAAGAGGATGGTATGTGTGTCACTGGCCCGAATCCCTAACTTGTTTTCTTTTGCTGCTACTACTACTCCCGGCCAGTTTTTTTCCACAATAAATACTGTAATACCTTTTGACTTCCTGGCAGGATCAGTCTGGGCCATTACAAGATAAACTGAAGCAGTTCCACCGTTTGTAATCCAATTCTTTGTTCCGTTTAATAAATAATAATCGCCTTTATCTTCAGCAGTAGTTCGCTGTGAAGTGGCATCACTTCCGGCTTCTGGTTCGCTTAGCAAAAAAGCCCCCGTATAAATGTCACCGTCTTTTTTACCCTGTGCCAGGGGAGTTAAATATTTATTCTTTTGTTCTTTCGTACCATAAGCTTCTATTCCATAACAAACAAGGCTATTATTGACACTCATACACACACTTACACTGGCGTCTATCTTACTTATTTCTTCTATGGCAAGAACGTAACTAATGGTATCTAACCCGGCACCTCCATATTCAGGACTTACCATCATACCCAGGAAACCGAGCTCTGCCAGTTTCATAATTTGTTCACGGGGAAACTGCATTTTTTCATCGCGTTCAATAACGCCGGGCAGGCATTCATTACGGGCGAAATCCTTAGCAGCCTGTTGTATCATGAGGTGTTCTTCACTAAGCTGAAAATTCATTGCAAGCATTTATTGTTGCCGCAAATATAACTGAAGCGTCGCTGATATGGCTATAGACAAGCCTGTGTGGCCGCGTCGTATCTTTTGTTTATTATCAGTTATGATATCGCCTTGTAAGGAAAAAATTGACCTTCACCAAAGGGTAAATTGCAGCACAAATTCTTGATTTTTTTTACGTAGCGTTTAGTATTTAAAATGGGAAGTTCAGGGTATTTTATTGCATAGCATCTTTGCGACTCTTAATTAATTAATCGGAATAATCTGCTCATTAACAAATTTTTGTCGAAGAAATTAGCCTTTTGAACGAGCTATGATTAAAATGAAGCGTTCCCTAAATTATATTTGTTTTCTCAGCCGTGTAAACCGTCTTAGAATGAAAAAGTATTTCGCCGAAAAGAATGCCTTGACTGTAATGACCAGCTTGTTTTGCCTGGTAATGACTATTGTAGCCGCTACCAGACAATCGGTGTGGGAAGCTGTAGCTTTTGCCCTTGCTTTTAGCTTTTCTCTTGAGGTGCTCAGCCATAGAGTAAAAGAAAATAAATAATCTTCTGCATCTGCAGCATGATTAGAAGAGAACCTTCCTTCTGTAAGTTCTATATTTCAAAAGAACTCATTAATTTTTATTGAACCCAAGCTAAGAGGTGTTGGACGCCTGATCGATTTCATTTTAAACACCCACACAACACCGCTCATTTCCTGCTTTTATTATTCCCACTTGAGTTACTTGTATTGATCATAGCAAGTTCAGCAATTGTTTTTCAACATCCTTCAGTTCACGGGCAATATGACTATTAAACGTTCGAGACAAAATTTATCCAATTAATATTGAACTATTCTTAAGATCGGCCATGCCTTGCATATTATTTGAAGATCAATAAGTATGGAAGAAACTATTTATGATGTAACCGTTGTTGGCGCCGGTGCCACAGGTCTGATGGCTGCGTGGGAACTTGTGCAAACAGGCAAAAAAGTAGCTGTTATAGAAGCCAGGGATAGAATCGGTGGAAGAATACATACAGCAACAAATTCGAATTTTTCTATGCCGGTTGAGCTGGGAGCTGAGTTTGTTCATGGTAATTTAGAACTTACCCAGCTTTTACTAAAAAAAGCAAATATTGATACCGTTAAATCCAGTGGTGATATATGGCAAAAGAAAGCGGACCAATTACAAAAGCAGGAAGATTTTATTGAGGACTATGACGACCTTGAAAAAAAATTTAAGGACCTTAAGGAAGACATCCCTGTAGGCCGGTTTATAAAACATCATTTACAGGAAGAGAAATATGAAGAGCTCCGCTTTACTTTAAAAAATTACGTAGAAGGATACTATGCTGCTGACATCGATAAGGCAAGCACAATTGCCCTTTGTGAAGAACTGACTACCTCTGACGATGAGCAATACCGGGTGGAAGGAGGGTATCAAAAACTTATAGAGTTCATCTGTAAGCAGGCGGAACAAAAAGGGTGTTTGTTTTATTTATCTACACCGGTTCAACACATTAGCTGGAAGGAAAATTATGTAGAGGTAACTACAAATCAACAGTCATTTTATTCGCGAAAAATTTTAATTACCGCATCTCTTGGCGTTCTACAAAATGAACAAATTACCTTCTATCCTGCTATTAAAGAAAAAATAACAGCAGCTCAGCAATTGGGTTTTGGACCTGTAATAAAATTAATACTTCAATTTGATCACGCCTTCTGGAAGGATAGTGCACTTACGAGCGGCAAAAATTTGAGCAAATTAAGTTTCCTCTTTTCAGAAGAGATAGTACCTACCTGGTGGACACAACATCCAAAAGAAGCTTCTATGATTACTGGTTGGCTTGGCGGCCCGCATGCACAAGCCCTAAAAGACCTTTCTGAAAAAGAAATCCTTGAAAAAGGACTGGAGTCTTTACATGCAATTTTCAATGTTGATCTGCCTTATCTTGAAAAAAGTATAAAAGGCTGGCACGTGGCTAACTGGACCACTGATATATACAGCTTTGGCGGGTATGCTTACGAGGTTGTGAATGGTGCAAACTTTCGAAAAATTATGAAGCAACCTTTATTAAACACCTTGTTTTTTGCCGGTGAAGCCTTCTGTGACGGACCCCAAATTGGTACGGTTGAAGCTGCTCTTGTAAGTGGTAGAGAAACAGCCCATCAAATAATTGCTTCGTTTGACAATAAGTTATAAAAAATTGTGGAATGGTATGATTTTTCGGCCATTTATAAAAACCTGAATTATGAAAGGAAGCAGAGCACAAAACAATTTACAAAATAAACAATTTGTAAGCCATCGTCCGCAGCCTGATATACGTGATGACCTGGATAGCCGTAAAAATGAAGAGCAGGATACAAAAGGAAATGATGTAACGCATAACGAGAAAGAGGTTAGAAACGATAACCAAATGCGGAAAAGAAAGGGAAGCAGAAAATAGAAAAGTCCCGCTAAGCGGGATTTTTTTTGAGACGATGGTTCAACCAAAATAAACTTGCTGAACCTCGATCCTGTCAAGTCAAAAAGTATATTAAGATTATGAGACAGTAGTACATACAAAAATTGGGGGGTTGGTCCTGCTGAACAGTTGGCAAAAGGTCTTCGAGCTGCTTTAGACCAAACAGGAAAAAGCAATTGATGCAAAATATGAAAATGTAAAAGCCCTGAAGAGGCTATCCAGGAAGAAAATGTTATCCTATCGTCAGGGGTAGCATTTATTTTTCTTGTGGGTTATTTACAATGAACATATTCTTCATAGTCGCCATTTTCTAAATTGAGGATACGAACCATATCCTTGGTTATGATGTAATATCTGCCGCCCGTTTTACTGTCTTTTTCATTTTGGTCGTTTGTATACACTTTTGCGTTCTTGAATGTGCCTTTGAGCCGGTTTGTATAGTTTTTATATGAATAAGTTATAGTTGCTTTTTGAACCTTTTATAACAACATCGTATTCAGACTTACCGGTGAAAGAGCAGAAACTCTTTGTCCCCTGAAAGGCGTGTGAGCTACTTTGTGAGATGCTTCGCTTGTGCTTTCAATATATTAGAGTTATAAAACGCCAAACTCAACATCAATAAAAACAGAAATTTCATATTTCGGACTTTTTGCTAAAAATAGCGGATCGTACAAAAAACTAATTTTAATTAACAAATTCTCAAAAGCAAATCGCAAAAATGATAACTATAAAGGTATCCATATCAAGCCTGCTTTTACTGTTCAGCTTCACAGGCTGTAAAGGGCAAAACCCTTTTGGCAATGAACTACTAATGATGGAAAAAGAAATTGCTATCCCTGCTGTTACAGGCAGAATAGACCACATGGCTTTTAACCTAAAAGACAAGGTTCTTTATGTAGCAGCTTTAGGCAATAATACTGTTGAAGTAATTGACCTAGTTAAAGGTGGTGCAATAGGAAGTATTAAAGGTATAGGAGAGCCGCAAGGCATAGCATATATACCGGAGCGAAATGAAATTGCTGTGGCAAGCGGCGGTAATGGTGATTGTGTTTTCTTCAATGCTGCCACGTTTGAGAATGTTGCTACCGTACATTTAGCCCGGTGATGCAGATAACATAAGATATGATGCTGTTGAAAAGAAAATACATGTCGGTTATGGCAATGGTGGAATGGCAATGATAGACCCTGTTGCACATATGCAAACAGGCGATGTAAAACTTGCAGCACATCCTGAAAGTTTTCAATTAGATAAAAAGAACAACAAATTATATGTGAACCTTCCTGATGACCAAAGTATTGCCGTTATTGATCTAAAAAGTTTCAGGATTGCTGATACATGGAAAATAAGTAAATACAAGGCTAATTTTCCTATGAGTTTAGATACTGCAAACAATTTTGTTTTTGTTGGATACAGGCATCCTGCTTTGCTTGTTGGTTATGATGGCAAGGATGGGAACCAGGTTAGCACAAATGAATTGGTCGGTGATATAGACGACATCTTTTATTATGCCGATAAACAAGAGATAATTGCAAGCGGTGGTGATAGTTTAATTAATATTTTTAAGAGAGAGAATGGAACAACCTTTAAGAAAGTAGCTGACATACCTACAAGAGAGGGAGCAAGAACTTCGCTGCTTATTCCCTCACTTCAAATGTTTATTTTAGCTGAAAGGGCAAGCGGCGGTAAACCTGCTACCATAGCTGTTTATAAAATCGGTGATTAGATTTTATTGCCAATGGGAATAAAGTATATTTTGTCAATGGTGGCTTTTTTGGGAATGCATTGTTTAATAACGCATGCACGACATAGCACACCTGATACCATCCAGGCTATAACTGTCGACAAAATAAACTTTGATGGCAAACTCGATGAACAAGTTTGGCTTACTGCTCAAGCAATAAGCAATTTTACACAACGCGAACTTGATTTTGGAAAGCCCTCTACAGAACTAACAAAGGTTGCTGTTGCATACGATAATCTTGCTTTATATATTGGTGTGTGGTGCTATCAATTCCGTGATAAAATCATAGCTAAGTTTTTACAAAGGGATTTTGATTATGACACTGAAGACAATTTTGAAGTAATCATTAGCCCTTTTAATGACAAGCGAAACGGTTATCTATTTATCATTAATCCAAACGGTGCCAGGGCGGACTTATTGGTATCCGGGCAAGAGAGTTCGAACATAGACTGGAATGGCGTATGGGATGCTAAAACTTCAATAACAAATGAAGAATGGTTTGCTGAAATAAGAATACCATTTAATACACTTCAATTTAAAAGAGAATTAGTACATACATGGGCAATCAATTTTGAAAGAAACATCCGTTATAAAAAGGAGCAGGTGCTTTGGCAAGGATGGGATAGAAACTATGAAATTGAAAACATCGCACAAGCAGGAACACTAAAAGGGATTGGTAACATAGGCTACGCGAAGTATTTCGAACTAAAGCCTTATGGGTTGGCGGGATTTGAAAAACGGCAAGGACAGGAAACAAAATATCCTGGCAAAGTGGGTGGGGATTTAAATATTAATCTTAGCCCTACACTTAAACTCAATCTTACAACTAACACTGACTTTGCGCAGGTAGAAGCTGATAAAATTGCCGTTAACCTTACAAGGTTTAACCTGTTTTATCCTGAAAAAAGACAATTCTTTTTAGAAGGTTATCAAAACTATCAATTCAACTTAGGTGGTAGTAATGAGGCATTTTATACAAGGAAAATAGGTATCGAAGATTTTCAACCGATATCCATAATTGCCGGCGGCAGGATGTTTAGGAAAGTAGGTAAAAACAATATTGGCTTATTGAATTTGCAAACGGCAGCTACCGGAAATGTACCTACTACAAACAACACTGTAAGGTATAAGAGAAATATAGGAACCCAATCGTATATCGGTGCAATTGTTACGTCGAAGAATAACAACAATATCAGCAACCAGGTACTGGTTTGGACGGAGCTTATTCTACTTCAAAGTTTTTAAAGAATAAGAATCTGATTATTGGAAGCATGGTTAGTAAAAGTTTCGATAAGGGAAAAACAATAATGATGCTTATGCCTGGAACTTGTTTGTTGATTATCCCAATGACCTGGTTGATAATTTTATCGGTGTTAGAAGCATCCAACAGGATTATAATCCTGAACTTGGCTTTTTAGAAAGAACAAACTTTGATAATGTAA
>DAIQPL010000147.1:0-9457 GCA_036787395.1 Flavisolibacter sp.
AAAAACCAGTTAGAAAACATATGTACGTTGCGGTGTAATACAAAGGTCTAAAGGTACATCAAATTCATCCCTGTCATCTATTACATCAACCGGTTCAAAATAAGAAAGACCAATCTTCATACAATCCTTCCTGCACTCTTTTAAATAACGATCGTAGTAACCCTTGCCATAGCCTACCCTGGTTCCGTTGACATCAAATGCAAGCATGGGTACCAATACGATATTTAATTGTGAGGGTGAGGCAATTTCATCACCTATGGGTTCAGGAATGTTCCATCCATTTGTTTCAAATATGCTGTCGGGATAACAAACAATTGCATTCATGCTGTTATTTTCCATATTTGTTTTTGGATAACAAATGTGCAGGTTAGGATTCTTAAAATGCAAATAATCTGTAATGATAAAGGTGTTGATCTCCTTGTATTCCTCGATAGGATAAAAACTCAAAACATATTCCACAAAGGGAAGATCAAGTGTTTGAAACTGAATAAGCAATAAATCATCCCATTTCATTCTATCTGAAAAGGAAATAGCATCTCTTCTTTTTCTAAACGATGTCCGTATTTCTTGTTTTAACATACTGTATTCATGTTGCCAGCAATCGTAATTCTCTTCTCCTTTTGTTGTGTCACTCACTTGTATGTTCTGAACATTGTTGAGCATAATTAAAAAGTACAAGAGTGCGATGGCGCCTGCTGCGCCACAGGCAGCAAGAAAAGCTTCATAATAAATTGTTGCCTGGCTCATTATTTTTTTCACCCTCGAAGTCATTTACAAATATGGAGAAGACCGTAGTACCATAATTACGTTCAGACCTGAAGTAAGGAAAACTTTGGTAATTGTTACGTGGTGTATGCTCCAGTATAAACCATCCTTTTTCTTTTAATAGTTCTTTTTCGAAAATGAGTTTTGGCAGGTCATCAATGTTTTGTAAAGCATATGGAGGGCCGGCAAAGATGAAATCAAATTTCTCAACACAATGCTCTATAAAGCGGAAGACATCTGATTTTACGACTTTACAATTTTTTAAGCCAAGGCTCTCTGATGTTTTTTTAATGAACGAGAACATCTGGTTGTCTTTTTCAATAATTGTCAAATCAGTTGCGCCTCTTGAAGCCAGTTCATAGCTGATATTTCCGGTGCCACCAAAAAGATCGAGGGTTTTTAGTCCTTCAAAATCAAGATTATTTTGCAGAATATTAAAAAGGCCTTCTTTGGCTATGTCGGTTGTAGGCCTTGTGTATGGCATTTTTGCCGGTGGGTTTATTCTCCTGCCGCCCAGCTCTCCACTTATGATACGCATGCAGCCAAATTATACGTAGAAGCAAAGAAATGTTGCGGGTATTCGTTCTCGGGAAACGATACTGCTGGCGCCTGGGCAAAATGAATATTCAAAAAATAACTGTGTAATTCCTTGAAGAGTGCCGATGCTTCTTCCACCAACCCGGAAAGAATAATGTAAACATCCCTTTGGGCCAATTGCAATTCAGAACAAATTTTTAATAAATAGTATACAACATCCAAAGGTGTTTTGTAAGAATAGATCTGTGCCAATTGCACTTGTGATCCTTTCTTTACCAATACCCTGAAATATTGAGTGGTAAAATGAATAGAAATTTGGTCCTCCGCAGTAAGTCCATTATAAATTCTAAGAACGGGGGTATACGCATGCATAAATTGAGCAGAGGGAAAGCTTGCTTTGATTAAATCAAATACTTCCACAGGCAGGGAGTAAGCGGTTACTACTTGCCATTCATTAATGGAGTCAGTGAGATTATGTTGCGTGGGATGCTCATAGACGAGTTGCAATAACGGATCGCTATCCTCCATAAATTTTAAGGGTATTAATAAAGCATCGGCATAGGCAGCACACACAATAACTTCCGAAAAATTTTTTTCACTGATTTCGTTAAGGATGGAATCTAAATGTTTACCCAATTCAAATTCGTCAATTGCAAAATATTTAAGTTCTGAAATGGTGTTGTTAGCCTTATCCAGAAAAGCATAGCTGCAATTATCTGCCCCTATTTCTAATAACAGGGTTTGGGCCTCTCCATTGTGATTATCGGATTCTATATGAAAGAGTGTTTTCAACCTTTTATTTTTTGCAAAGTACGTATTTCATGAAAAATGATATTTACAGAAAAAATGTTTCACTAGCTTGCGTCCTTTTTCTTATGGCTCAAAAGCTGCAGGTTGACATATCTTATAAACAAATTCTGAAAATAGCCATGCCTATAGGCCTGGCTTTGCTGGTACCACAGTTTAACTTCATTATCAACAATATTTTTTTAGGTCACCTGAGTGAAGAGGCCTTAGCCACTGGTAGCATTACGGGGGTGTATTACCTGATCTTTGCCGGCATAGGCTTTGGACTAAACAATGGCCTTCAGTCTTTAATTTCCCGCCGCGCCGGGGAAAACAGACCTGATGAAATTGGTAAAATTTTTAACCAGGGCATCCTGATTTCTTTGGCAATTGCTTTGTTTGGAATATTTTTTACCTGGTTTATAGCTCCTTCTATTTTTCGTTCTTCTATTCATTCCGAGCAGGTTTACACGGATGTTGTAAAATTTTTACGGATCAGGATATTTGGATTGCCTTTTCTTTATATCTACCAAATGCGAAATGCCTTACTGGTAGGAATTAACCAAAGTAAATTATTGGTTATAGGAACGTTGGCAGAAGCAGTGGCCAATGTAGTTTTTGATTATGCCCTGATCTTTGGACATTTCGGTTTACCCCAAATGGGTTTCAATGGCGCCGCTGTGGCTTCTGTAATAGCTGAATTTATTGGAATGTTTGTTATTTTTTTGGTGATCCAGTCCAGGGGTATTAGTCAGCGGTTTTCACTTTTTAAAAAATTCAGCTTTGATACATATTACGCTAAGTTAATCTTAAGCATTTCAGGTCCTTTAGCTTTCCAGCATGCCATCAGCATTATCAGTTGGTTTTTCTTTTACGTACTGGTTGAACATCATGGACAGACCAGTTTAGCGGTATCTAACTCCATGCGCAACATCTTCGGTTTCTTTGGTTCTTTTATCTGGGCTTTTTCATCCACTACAAATAGTATGGTAAGCAACGTTATTGGCCAGGGAAAAAAAGAAGAAGTAATTGCGCTTATTACTAAAATAATGTTCCTCAGTAGTACTGTTGCCCTGATGGTGTGCTTATTCCTGAATGTTTTTCCGGGAACATTTCTTTCTATTTATGGACAGGGTGATGATTTTACGGAACTAGGTGTTCCGGTACTTAGAGTGGTTGCCCTTGCTATGTTATTTATGTCAGTGGGCACCATTTGGCTGAACGCAGTTACAGGTACAGGCAATGGTAAAGTAACATTTTTAATAGAGTTGGCAGCTATTTCGTTCTATTGTGTTTATGTATACGTGGTTTTAGAATTACAAAAACTTTCTATTGTTTGGGGTTGGCTTTCGGAGCTATTGTATTGGTCTGTGCTATTCTCCCTCTCGTTTATTTATATCAAAAGCAAGAGATGGCATAAAACGGTTATTTAAGCCCCTTCTCAATTTCTTTGATCGAAAAGGAATAAGTGACTCCAATAGAACCGGTGAAATTGGTGATGGGTGGATTCAATTTTCTGATGGAAATCGTTAATTTTTCCACGTTAGGAAACCGCTCTTGTAATCTGTTAGAAATTTGCATGGCGCAGGTTTCCAGTAATTGTTTCCTTTGCTTAAATTCTTCCTTTACAATACGAAAAACATCAACATAATTAATCGTTTGGTCAATGGAGGAAATTTTCTTTTTTGGCGCCTTCGTACCAATGGCAATATCTACTTCAAACTCGTTTCCCACTTTTAATTCCTCTTCGTACATACCATGTTCAGCAAAGAACCGCAAGCCTTTTAGTTCTATAATAAAATGTCCAACCATTTTATATGATTTATGATGGCTGATTGCCGATTTAGAAAGTTTGTTTTATGAGAGTATAACAATCAGATTAATTAATGAATTCCTTTTTCAGAAAGGAATTTTTCTGCATCTAATGCTGCCATGCAACCACTTCCGGCGGCAGTAACAGCCTGCCGGTATATTTTGTCCTGAACATCACCAGCAGCAAACACTCCCTCAATATTTGTTTTAGAACTTCCTGAAATGGTTTTAATATAACCTGCTTCATCCATATCCAAAAAACCTTTAAATATATCGGAATTAGGAGTATGACCAATTGCTACGAAGAACCCCCTTATAGCAACTTCAGTTTTTTCTCCGGATTGGTTATTTCTTATACGTACGGCATGCACCGTTTTATCTCCCAATATTTCTTCGGTTTCAAAATTCCAGTAGATTTTGATATTGGGCGTGTTCTTTACCCTGTCCTGCATTATCTTACTTGCCCGCATTTCATCACGACGGATAATCATGTGAACTGTAGAGCAAAGTTTAGATAAGTATAAAGCCTCTTCCGCAGCCGTGTCACCTGCGCCTACGATGGCTACTTCTTTTCCACGAAAGAAAAATCCATCACAAACGGCACAGGCACTTACTCCATATCCATTTAAACGTTGTTCGCTTTCAATGCCCAACCATTTAGCCGAAGCCCCTGTGGCAATGATCACCGATTGTGCTTCAATTAATTTTTCATCATCAATCCAGACTTTAAAAGGCTGAGAGGTAAGATCCACCTTAGTAGCCAGGCCATAACGTAGGTCAGCACCCATTCTTTGTGCTTGTTTTTCAAAATGAATCATCAATTCAGGCCCCTGAACACCGTCGGGAAAACCCGGATAATTTTCTACGTCGGTTGTGATGGTAAGTTGTCCCCCGGGCTGAATTCCCTGGTACAAAAGAGGCTTCAAATTGGCTCTTGATGCATAAACTGCGGCCGTGTAGCCTGCAGGTCCGGATCCTATAATTAACACATTTACTCTTTCCGTTTCTTTGTTCTCCATGCTTATTGTTCTGCTTAATCTGCGAAATTAGAAGGAATTAGGTTAATAGCTTGTTTAAGAAATTCACAGTTATTTTGGAATTATCAAGGTCCGATACTGGGATGCATAACCGCCAAAATACCCCAGTGCACCATTGCTGATATTACTCATAACTTTTGTTGGTGTAGAAAAAGGATTACCGACAGAACTGTAAGAAAATTCCATGGTTCGCCAAAAATCATAGGTCGCTTTATCAATGTTGCTTAACTTAAATGTGATGGTGTCGCCCCTGGTGAAAAAGAAATCTTCCCTGTTGGAAGCGTTCCTGTTTACCCCTGGCGCAACCTGTATTTCATAGGTAGTGCCATCTACAAAAAGGTCATCGAAAGTGGAGTTCAATGGTGGATAGAAAGGCCCGTTATTGGCTTTTGTAAAATATCGTACATAATCGCCAAAACCCGGCGGGTCTGTTGCCTTTACCATTACAACTGCTTTGGTAGTGTCTGTTCCAGGTGCAGGCCTTGCCCAAAGAGAGTCAATTTTTTTGGTGATGTCAGGAATGGATGTTGTTGATGTATATTCTTCGCCCTCTGCTACTATTCGTATCGAGTAAGAATGATTAAGTTCTCCAACAAAGGCTGTACTTAAACTGCTGGAATCGGTAGAGTAATAATAAAGAGAAACTCCTCCACTAAGCGGGACATTGTATTCTTTTAGTTGATGTATTAAACTACCATTAGATACGAATACCTGTGCATTATGTACAAAACCATTGACTAGTAACTCAGGGCTAATATTGGAAAAATATCCAACTGACTTTGTCAATACCACTATTGGTGCCTGGCCATTTTCTATAGTAGCCTCCACAACAAGTTTGCGCTCTGTATTTTCGAGTTTGAAATTGATATCCCTTTCACAAGACGTAAAAACAAAAGCCGGTACCACCATTAACAATAAGATCCTTTTCATAGAGAGGACAAATTTACAAAAAGAAACAGCCCTGATCTAACGATCAAGGCTGTTATAAACCCATCAATTTGCTATTTTAATTCGCAAAGCGAAATATTATCCCAGATATGCCTTCAAAGCATTACTGTAACGAGCTTTTTGTAAACGCTTGATGGCCCTTTCTTTTATCTGCCGAATTCTTTCTTTAGTCAGGTCATATTTTTGACCGATTTGCTCAATTGTAGTACCATTTTCACCATCCAGGCCAAAATAAGCATTAACGATCTCTGCCTCTCTTGGAGACAAGGATTTTAACACCCGGCGGATCTCATTTCTTAGCGAATCCTTCATTACATCGTCATCTGTATCGGCACCACCTTCCAAAAGGTCTCCCATTGCTACGTCTTCTGCCTCATGTACAGGGGCATCCAGGGAAGTATGACGTGTATTGCTTTGGAAAATATTATTAATTTCAGTTTCGCTCATTTCCAGGATGTCAGCCAGTTCTTCGGTACTTGGTTCTCTTTCATGCTCCTGCTCAAATGCCATATAAGCCTTATTGGCTTTGTTGTATGTACCAATCTTATTTTGAGGAAGCCGAACCAAACGGCCTTGTTCCGCTAAGGCTTGCAAAATGGACTGACGGATCCACCATACTGCATAAGAAATGAACTTAAAACCCTTGGTTTCATCAAAACGCTGAGCAGCCTTGATCAAACCTAAGTTTCCTTCATTGATCAGATCACTTAACGATAAACCCTGGTGCTGATATTGTTTTGCTACAGATACCACAAAACGAAGATTGGCTTGTACTAACTTGTCCAATGCCCTTTGATCACCCATTTTGATCCTTTGTGCCAGTGTAGTTTCTTCTTCCGGAGTGATCATGGGAATCTTAGAGATCTCCTGAAGGTACTTTTCGACGGCCTGTGAGTCCCTATTCGTGATCTGGGTAGCAATTTTGAGTTGCCTCATAAAATAAATCCTTAATTATAAGATGAATAAATAACTTGACAGTCGCTGTTTGCAGAAAGTTGCAAAAGGATAGTTAATCCGTCCAAGACTATCTGCAAAGGTAAGTTTCAAACTCCAAACCTCATAGGGATTATACGACATATTCTTATCTACAAAAACTATACTACAGTTAAATCTTTTGAAATATTGACTGGTTAAGGTTTTCAAAAGATTAGATTTAATGCACAAGCGAAGTTATTCACAGTTTTTGCGGGGTGGTACGATATTTATTGAGAAGAAAAATCCAAAGCACGACACCTGTTATTACTAATGCGGCCGAGATAACTTCTGCCTGCGTTGGTCGCAATCCAAAAAAATCGAGTCGGTTATTTACACGGATCTTTTCAATGAAAAACCGCTCCAGACCATTTAAAATAAGGTAGAGACAGAATAGTCCGCCGGCGGGCCGCACCCTTTTCCGCACCGTCCATAGCACAAAAAACAACAAAGTACAGGCAAGTGTTTCATAAAAAGGTGTAGGAAATACAGGAACAGGTAGTTGATTGCAATATCTTTCGTTACAGCCTGCAATTGCGATGCCCGTTTCATTGACATTATGCGGGTAGTTGTAAGCAAAAACCCAATTTGGGAGAAAATTAAGTGCAGCCGGCTTTTTAAAATCGGCGTGGTGAACTGAATCCAGATTTGGATTGTGAGTCAGAAAAAAGTTACCATGGGCCTGAACAGAATCTTTAAAATCTGTCGGGCCTGCCAACGCAACTTTGTTTATTGTATTTATTTTATAAGCACTATTATAAATCCCCCAGTCTCCATCTCCAGCCACCTGGCAACCAATTCTTCCAATGGCATAAGCAATCATTAATGAAGGTGCAATAGCATCAGCCAAATGCCTTACCGAAAACTTATTTTTTCTGGCATACCAGATAATAACCAAAGTAGCACAGATGAGTCCGCCGTAAAACGTAAGTCCCCCTCCCGAAAAAATATAGTCAGAGGGTCTTTTCAAAAAATCAGACCAGTTTTCGAATATGTCAAACAGTTTCGCTCCCAGCAACCCAACTATGAGCGCAATAATGGTAAGTTCTCCAACCCTGTCATGTGGCCATATGCGAACCGTTCTATCTTCAGGTTTTTCTAACTGCTGCTTTTTACCGTCACGCCACTTTAGCCACGCAAACAATAATCCAATAGCCAGTCCTGCGGGTAGGTTACCAGCGCCCGAAAAAATATAAGCCTGGGTATCCTGAACGGCTTCCTGGCTTAGAAAAAATAAGGCAACGATCTTGTATCCAAGAATAAAACCTAATATAAAATTTAAAATAATTTCAGTAGCCGATGTAGGCTTGCCAACGGTTATTTTCGATTCAGTAGGGTGAAATAATCCTAATTTACTTTTCCGTCTTAATTCACTTGATAGAAGAGCAGCAGCAACTAAAAAAGATATAGCAACAAAAAAGCCGAAAGAATTAATAAACCTTAAAGCACCAATCTTAACGCCAAATACATCTCTGAAAAAGTAATACAGGTTTGGATACATAAGCCGGGAAAGTAATGAACCGCAATGTTAGGGCAAAATCTGGTAAGAAATAAAAAAGCCTCCCGTGATGGAAGGCTCTTGGTTGCAAAAATTTTTAATTGCAATATTCATCAAATGCATGAATAAGATTGGTGGCAATCATTTGTGCGGGGCGTCCTTCAATTTGATGACGCTCAATAAAATGAACCAACTGCCCGTCTTTGAATAAAGCGATAGCAGGAGAAGACGGAGGATAAGGCATTAAATGCTGACGCAGTGTTTGTATAGCTTCTGTATCAAAACCAGCAAAACTTGTGGCCAGGTGATCAGGCTTTTTGGAAGCATTAGCAACTGCCATCAAAACACCAGGACGAGCTGAACCGGCCGAACAGCCACAAACAGAATTAATCATTACAAGGGTAGTACCAAGTTCCTTAAGCTGTCTGTCCACTTCATCTTTTGTTACTAATTCTTTGAACCCATTATCCGTGAGTTCTTCTTTCATGGGTTGTACTATTTCTACGGGATACATGTTTAAAATTTTCAGCAAAGTTAAGGAACTACAATTGACTAATCAGCAGGCAAGTATTACAAACTGTCATACTAAAATCATTTAAAATGCAGTTCTGACATGCCTTTGCAGCTTTTTCAGGGGTGGAACAAACTTTGATCCAACAAGGAAAATCACAAAGCTACTAACTAATAAAAAAATTATACAATGACACTAGTAAGATTTAAAAACACGACCGCCAACAAATCTTTTAACAATTTTATAGACGACTTTTTTCCTGCAATGCCGTCTTTATTTAGTGACGGTTCTAACATAGCAGGCCCTGGACAATTGGCACCTGTGAATGTAAAAGAAAATGAGCAGGGATATTTGTTAGAAGTAATTGCTCCTGGTTTAGAAAAAGAAGATTTCAAAATCAATTTAGAGCAAAACATTTTAACTATATCAGCGGAGAAGAAAACAGAGGCTGAAAAAGAGAACGAAAAATCCATTCGCAAAGAATACAAATTTCAATCTTTTAAACGCTCTTTCACGGTTGACGAAAACATAGATGCGGACAGCATTTCTGCAAAATATGTTAATGGTGTGCTGAACTTAAACCTACCAAAG
>DAIQPL010000420.1:0-3091 GCA_036787395.1 Flavisolibacter sp.
CTTTTTGTTTGCCCAAAAAGTAACCAAAAAGGGCAGACAAAAGCAAATGCTCCGCAGCTTTTGTCGGAGCCAACGCACAGCGAAGAGTTTTTTACTACAATCATTTTTCACGATGGTTTAGTTGTCGTTTTATGCATGGATGCTGCAGGCGCTGTATTTTTTGCCTCATGTTTTTTATCACCGAAAGCTTCGCTAGGCAAAAAATAAGGCGCTGACTGTTTGCCTTAAGTTGGTGTGGCCGATCCCGTTGAAAGTGATCCGTGACGGAATGAGCAAGTTTGAAGTTCTGAGTGTTAACGAACAATAAGAAAAGAATGCCATGAAAAGCACGAGCATTAAGGAACTGGTGCAGCGCCTTATTCCGTATTAACTTAAACCATCACTATACTGTAAAGAAGGCTAGACGGAATACCAGCGCAGTATGCATCTACAACTGTCGAGGCTTGACAAACTATCAAAGGAAATAATTGTAAGCAAATACATCTACCCAAAACATTCGGTGACCGCAAGGCCCCGCCATTTCAGCCCGCATGGGCATTGAAATGGCTGCTCTTTTCTTTGGTTACTTTCTTTTGAGCAAGCAAAAGAAAGTGACACACAATGAAAGGGAAACAGAAAGACTGCTCTTTTATAAACAAAACCTCATAACAAGCCCTTCGTTTTGAACAGTACCAAAAAATATCTGTTTGCTTGCACAAGTACAATAGTAAAGACTGCACCCCTACGTAGCTACGGGCAAGCAATGTGCAAGACCTGATCATAAGAATTAACACATCTGGCCCAATAATTTTATCAGTAAATTACTCAACATTAAAGGCTTTACTATGAAGATTGCATTTCATGGAGCTGCAAGAACAGTTACAGGCTCTAAGCATTTGATCACATTAAAGAATGGAAAGAAAATTTTATTGGATTGCGGCATGTTTCAAGGCATGGGAAAGGAAACAGATTCTCTTAACAGAACCTTTGGATTTAATCCTGAGGAAGTAACTGCCATGATTCTTTCTCATGCGCATATTGACCATTCAGGTTTAATTCCAAGACTGGCAAAAGAAGGATTTACAGGTACCATATTTTGCACAGATGCTACAAAACAGTTATGTGCGCTGTTGCTGGAAGACTCAGCGGAGATACAGGAGAACGAGGTGAAGTATCACAACAAGGGAAGCAGGGCGCAAGGAACGCCTTTACTACAACCTTTATATACTGTAGAAGATGCTAAAAATTGTTTGTCGCAATTTAGTGAGCAGGATTACGGTCAATGGTTTTCTGTAATTGAAGGAGTGGAAGCTATGTTCACCGACGCCGGTCACATTATTGGCAGCACTTGTGTGCATGTTCGTATTACAGAAAATGACACAACAAAACAATTAACGTTTAGCGGAGATGTTGGCCGTTACCGCGATGTAATTCTTAAATCTCCTCAAACTTTTTCGCAGGCCGATTACATTATTATGGAATCAACCTATGGTAATAGCCTGCACGAAGATGTGCATACATCGGTAGATATGCTGTTGTCGTGGATTGAAAAAACCTGTTTGCAAAAAAAAGGAAAATTGATTGTGCCAGCTTTTAGCCTGGGAAGAACGCAGGAAATTTTATATGCATTCAACCAACTCGAACTGGAGAACCGCCTGCCCAAGCTGGATTATTTCCTGGATAGTCCCCTAAGTATGGCCGTTACTGATCTGGTTAAAAACTATACATCGTATTTTAACAAGACTATCCAAAAAGTAATGCAAAGCGATAACGACCCCTTTATGTTTACTGGGTTGCATTATATTAAAACAGTAGATGAATCAAAGTTGCTCAACTATCGGAACGAACCCTGTGTCATCATTTCCGCAAGCGGTATGGCAGAAGCAGGGCGGGTGAAACACCACATCAGCAATAACATCGAAAATTCGCGTAATGCCATTTTAATGACGGGCTATTGCGAGCCTAATTCTTTGGGTGGACGATTATTAACCGGCGTTAAAGAGGTGGGAATATTTGGCGTACAACACGAGGTTCATGCAGAAATTGGTGCCATAAAAAGCATGAGTGCTCACGGCGATTATGAAGACCTCTCTCAATGGCTTGCCTGCCAGGATCCTTCCCACGTACAAAAATTGTTTCTGGTACATGGCGAATACGATGTGCAGGTACCGTTCAAAAACAGGTTGGTTAAAAAAGGTTTTTTAGATGTTGAAATCCCCGAAAGGCATTTTGAATTAGGCCTTAGTTAACGTTTCAATAACAGGCTGTAATCCTTTGTCCACAAGGCTTTTTAAATATAAAACTTTCACAACTCTTTTAAAATAACCGCATACTTTTTGACGTCTCTATACTGTAAAAAAATAAGGAGTACAGTATGAGATTTTTAAATTTCTTTAGTGCAGCCGCTCTTTCAGGCCTGTTGCTGGCAGGTTGTGCAAGCGTAGCGCATGTAGAAAAGGATAAAACAATCAACTTCAGCAAGTATCAAACCTATGCCTGGGTAGACACAAGAGAAACAAAGGACGATTCAGTAAAAACAAAGGTTTCTGACCTGGCAGAACGTACAATCAAAGAAGCAGTAAATGCTGAATTGGCAAAAACAGGATGGAAAGAGTCAAAAAGACCGGATGTATTTTTAACCTACGATGTGCTGGTTGAAAGAAGCATAAAGGAGCAAAACAACCCTGTATATTCTCAGCCATACAATCGTTATTTCTATAACCCGTACGCCCGTCGCTGGGTATCGGTTTATTACCCATCCCAGTTCTTAGGGTACGATGTAGATCAGCAACAAGTAAGAGAAGGAACTATTACTGTAAGTTTGATTGATGCTAAGACGGATAAAACGATATGGCAAGGTTGGACAACTGATGAAGTGAACAGTAAAAATTTAACCAGCAAAGAAATAAAAAACGGTGTGAAGAGCATCTTCCGCAAGTTCGATATAGCAAAGAACTAATGAGTTTTTTACTTCAGGAAAGCCTCTTGAAAAAGGGGCTTTTTTATTTTTAGAATTTTTTGGAAGCGAATAGGGTGCGGCCTATCTTTGCCGTCCCAAAAACGAGCCGCGTTCGTCTAAGGGCTAGGACACCACCCTTTCACGGTGGTGATA
>DAIQPL010000421.1:0-3083 GCA_036787395.1 Flavisolibacter sp.
AGCCAGGTAATGATTATTTCCCCTGGAAGTTGCCGTTTCCCGCATAATCCTCAAATTGTTGAGGATAGAGGTATACATAGAAAAAGACCAGGTGTTATTAGCATCTGAGGGCTGCCATTTATATGCATCCCATTCAGGGGGTTCGGCATTATAAGCCAGTTGCTGGGTCCACATTGCAGCAATGCGGGCGGGCATTCCGCCTGCAACATTAAATGCTGTTTCGGCTTCAATACCAGGCAGCAAATCACGCTCACTGGTAGCGATAGGACTATTGGGGCTGACATTGATATCCAAATATTTTTTACACGAGGTCTGAAACAGCAATACCAATAATAAAAATGATATGATTTTATAGCGCATAAATATTGTAGTTTAAAATCTTAATTTAAGGTTAACTGAGTAGGATTTTGTAGGCGGCGTAACAAAATGATAAAATCCTTGTGCATTGGAAATTAATCCCTCTGGACCATCACCAAATAAATTGGCTTCCGGATCAGCGCCTGAGAAATTAGGAGCATTGATGATAAGATTTCTACCCGTAGCGTTAATAGACACGCCTTTTACAAACCCGTCTTTGAACCACTGGCCAGGTAAATCATAATTTAACGAAAGCTGACGCAACTTGAAGTAGGTGCCGTCTTCTACAAGAAAATCAAAGCCACTTCCTGCATATACGGTTTGGTAATAATCTTTTGCACTAATCGCTGTTTGATTAGGCTGTCCATCACTCTGCCTGGTACCAGAAACGATATATTCTCTTTCCCTGTCCTGGGTAAACTTAGGTGTTCCATAAAAAGCCAGGTAGAAATTGTCGAAGTTCAATATATCTCCTCCCTTTCTGTAATCCATTACCGCAGTTAGAGATAAACCTTTATAAGAGAACGTATTTACCAGGCCGCCAATCCATTTTGGCTGGGTATAACCAAGTGGCCCCTGATCATTAAGGAACAAAGGGAATCCATCATCGTCGATCAGCATTTGACCTGTTTTATCATCCCTGGCATATTTGGAGCCGAAGATGACGCCATATGGTAAATCTTTATAAATAGAAATAGAAGGATCTGTAAAGCCAGCCAGTCTTATTGATTGTACACCGGGAGAAAGTTCCAATACTGTATTTTCATTCTTACTCCAGTTGACGTTTACATCCCATCTAAAACTTTTTGACTTAAACGGCGAAGCTCCAAGAGTGACTTCAATTCCCTTGTTCCTGATGCTGCCGGTGTTTAAATAAGCACTTACAAACCCGGTTGAACCGGCTAATTCAGGTTTTGAAATTAAATCAACACTTTTTTTATTGTACACCGAAACATCGAGGTTGATCTTGTCTTTAAAGAGCTTTAACTCCAGTCCTGCTTCGGCTTCTTTAAACCGTTCAGGTTTCAGGTCGGGATTACCGGAAACATTATTATATGTATAGGTGTTTACGCCATTATAAGGAAAGATCAGTTCTCCCCTGATGGCATCTCCAATAGCAGGAGCTACAAAATATGTTTGTGTAACGTATGCCGGTGGATCATTTCCAACCTCTGCATAGCTTAGCCGCAGTTTGCCGAACGTTATGATATCATTACGGGGAATGATTTCAGAAAAAACAAAAGCACCACTTATAGACGGGTAAAAATAAGAAGCCTTCCCTTTTGGATAAAAAGCAGAAGACCAGTCGTTACGGGCAGTTAGAGTTAAAGAGACAAGTTTCTTATATTCTGCGGTAGCCTGGGCATATACGCCCATTTTACGTTTGTTGGTTTCTGTTTGAATAGATGTGACAGTGGAGGCATTTGAAATATTGTAAAAGTTGTCAATTCCCAAACCGTCGCCCTGAACGTAGTTATCACCAAGGTTATTATAGTATATATTTCCACCTACCAAACCGGAAATAAATATATCATTCATACTTTTCCTTGCCTCAACAATCAAATCGTTATTGATGATTAAACTTTTGACATCCTCAAAATATACGCGTCCATTAGGCCGGGCGGCGCTTCCTTTAGCTTCATGAAAATCTTTGTTATCGGTATAAAAATCAGTGCCGGTTCTATTGGTTACAGTTAACCAGCTGAGGGGCGTAAAAGCAAGGGTGATATTGGGTAAAAATCTGTTTACCCTCGAGTTTGCTCTCACATTTTCAACTGTCCACAAAGGATTTGTTCTGCCGGTCCTATAAATGTTTTGAGTTCCGTTAGCATTCAACGGCGGGGTCATATTCCAATTGATAGGTGCTCCCCAAACTGTCCATAAATAACTATTAGTTGTGTTGCCTTCTACTGCCCTCGAGTTCTTAGAATTAGTATAATTTAAAGATGTAGTGATGTTTAACTTGTTCGAGATCTTGGCGAATAGTTTAAAGTACACTGTGTTCCTGTTAAAATCGTTGGTTGGCACAATTCCTTCCTGGTATAAGTTGGAATACGAAAACGTATAATTCAGATTTTCTGTAGCGCCATCCAGGCTTATAGTATTATTATAATTGGTTCCTCTTCTAAAAAAATCATCGCGGGGATCAAAAGTTTGAATAGGAGCGCCATTTACTTTAAGAGTGTCTATCCTTGCCCCCCATGAAGTAGAAGATTTTGTTGTGATACCGTTTCTATATTCGCCTGATACACCCAGCGTGTATAGATCCTGAAATTCCGGAAGAATTACTTCTTCAAAGGTTATTCCTGAATTTAAAGTAACGACCGGCTTTGTTCTGCCTCTTAGCCCTGAGCCTCCTTTTGTGGTAATCAGTATGGCGCCGGCGTTGGCTAGTGAACCATATAGTGCAGTAGCAGCCGCACCTTTTAATACCGTTACATTTTCAATAATATTCGGATCTATATCAATGACCCGGTTGGAGCCATTGTTTCCATACAACACCTGGCTTTGTTGACCACCATTAGTGGTAGTGTTATCTATGGGAACGCCATCAATTACAAATAAAGCCTGGTTATTTCCAGTTAAAGAGGAGTTGCCCCGGATCACAATTCTTGCGGAGCTGCCGGCTTGTCCAGACGAATTTGAAATTTGTACCCCTGCCACTTTTCCCGCCAGCGCGTTTACTAAGTTAGTTTCACGGGACTGGGCGAGCGCCTCGCCGCCCA
>DAIQPL010000148.1:0-9423 GCA_036787395.1 Flavisolibacter sp.
AGGGTCGGGTGCTTCTCCCTGTGCATGAAAAGCTGCAAATTCTTCTTTTCGTCCCTTGCGAACAGCTTCAGCCAGCTCCGGATCTGTATGGCTAACAAAGTATAAAAAAGGATGTGGCTCACTCCATTCTTCACCCATGAATAACATAGGTAAATAAGGACTTACCATAACAGCGCCGGCCAGTAGTTTCTGCATTTCAAAACTTGCCAGTTGGCTTGTACGTTCTCCTAGCATCCGGTTTCCAACCTGGTCGTGATTTTGAGAAAAAACAATAAACTGCTGCCCCGGGTTATTTGCTTTAACACCAAAGTTTTTTTTGCGGTGTTCCGAGTACTGGCCATCATACACATAAGCATCTTTATAAGCTTTGGCTAAATGTTCTATACCTGTGAAATCGGAATAGTAACCCTGTTGCTCACCGCCTGCAGTTAGGCGCAGTGCATGATGAAATTCATCGATCCATTGAGCATCCATACCATAGCCTTCTTTTTCTAATGGATTAATAAATCTCGTGTCGTTCAAATCGAGTTCAACAATCAAATAGTGTGTACGTCCTGTTTGCTGCATTAATTCATTTACATGTTGCTTGATCTCCCGTAGAATATGTACCGGGCTAAAATCTTTTATGGCATGCACGGCATCCAGTCGTAGTGCATCTATATGAAAATCCCTGAACCACATTAATGCATTTTCAATAAAATATTCTCTTACACCGTCGCAATAAGCATCGTCGAAATTGAGCGCACCACCCCAGGGTGTTTTATATTTTTCAGTAAAGTAAGGGCCGTATGCACCTAGATAATTTCCTTCAGGTCCTAAGTGATTATACACGACATCCAATATAACCGCAAAGCCTTTTTGATGGCAGGTGTTTACCAGCTGCTGCAAACCTCTCGCACCACCGTAACTATTTTGTACCGCAAAAGGAAATACCCCATCATAGCCCCAATTTCTATCTCCTGGAAATTGTGCTACCGGCATAATCTCGATGGCGTTGATACCCAGGTCTTTTAAATAATCGAGCTTTTCTTCTATGCCAGCAAACGTTCCTTGCAATGTGAAGACGCCCGTGTGTAACTCATAAAGTATATATTCATGCAAAGACAGGTTGTTCCATCCCTCATCCGTCCATTTAAAATCTTTTAAATCGATTACTTCTGACGGGCCGTGTACACCCCCCGGTTGCGATAAAGATGCAGGATCAGGAAAGTCGTTTTCGTTATTTAAAATAAACTTATACCGGTCTCCTGCTTTTATATCGTCAGAAATAATTTGCCAATAGCCGAATTCTTTTTTCGTTAATGCAATTTTTTTTTCTTCGTTTACTATTAGCTCCGCTTTGTCCGCGAGAGGGCTCCATAACTTTACAAGGGTTTTTCCTTTTTCATCAATGTTCGCACCTAATGTTCTTCTATTTATATCAATCATCTTCCTGCTCACGACAAAGGATGTTTTAGTACTACTACTGAACGGTCACCTACTTCAATGCTATCCTCAGTTTTATAGATACAGGTCGGTTCGTCTATCTGCCCCGTGGTGGTGTCTATGATTTTAATCCATGTGCTTCCAAACCGTTCCGGAGGTAATTTGTATTTCAATGCATGGTGAGCTGCATTAAAAATGATATAAAAGCTATCATCAACAATAACCTCTCCTTTGGGACCTGTCATTCGCAAACCGCGTCCATTTAAATACACACCTAAAGACTTAGCAAAATCTTCTTTCCAGTTTTCTGCAGACATTTCTTTTCCATCTGGTAAAAACCAGGCAATATCTTCAAGACCTACTCCTTTTATGGGTTGTCCTTTGAACCAACGTTTTCGGGTAAACACGGGATGTGCTTTGTAAAAATGAATGAGCCTCCTTGAGTAGTCTAACAACTCAACATCGGCTTCGCTCCAATTGATCCATGAGATTTCGTTATCCTGGCAATAAGCATTATTATTTCCTTTTTGCGTTCGGCTGATCTCATCTCCGGCTACAATCATCGGAACACCTTGAGAAAGAAATAGAGTGGTTAAAAAGTTTCGCTGTTGTCTTTTGCGCAAACGAACAATATCTTCATTATCGGTTGCACCTTCCACCCCACAGTTCCATGAACGGTTATGACTTTCTCCGTCATTGTTATTTTCACCATTGGCTTCGTTATGTTTTTCATTATACGAAACAAGATCGTTTAAAGTAAAGCCATCATGTGCCGTAATAAAATTAATGCTGGCTGTAGGTCGGCGGTAATCATTTTTATAAAGGTCAGAACTACCGGTAAAGCGTTCTGCAAATTCAGACAACATACTATTGGCACCTCTCCAGTAATCACGCATGCAATCACGATACTTACCATTCCATTCGCCCCATCCCGGAGGAAATTTCCCAACCTGGTAACCACCTTCACCAACGTCCCATGGTTCAGCAATTAGTTTTACCTGCGAGATGACAGGGTCCTGGTGAATGATATCGAAAAAAGCACTTAACCTGTCTACGTCGTGCAGTTCCCTGGCAAGGGTAGAAGCAAGATCAAACCGAAATCCGTCTACATGCATTTCCAAAACCCAGTAACGCAAACTATCCATGATAAGACGCAGTACACTGGGTAACCTTGCATTTAAGGTATTACCAGTACCTGTATAATCCATGTAATATCTTTTGTCTTCTGTCAGGCGATAGTAGCATGGATTATCGACGCCTCTGAAAGATACCGTTGGGCCGAGGTGATTTCCTTCACCTGTATGGTTGTACACTACATCGAGTATCACTTCAATGCCTGCTTTGTGCAAGGCCTTAACCATGTTTTTAAATTCGTTTACCTGTCCGGCTGTTGTACCACTGCCGGAAAAAAAACGCACATCAGGAGCAAAGTATCCAATAGTATTATACCCCCAGTAATTAGTGAGGCCTCTTTCTTTCAGTAGCCTGTCTGTAATAAAATGGTGCACAGGCAACAACTCAACAGTATTAACACCTAAGTCTTTCAAATATTTTATAGTAACGGGATGTGCAATGCCTGCATACGTGCCGCGGATCTCTTCCGGTATCAAAGGATGTAGCCTGGTAAAACCTTTTACATGTGCTTCGTAAATGATCTGTTGGTGATAAGGAATTTTAGGATGCGTATCTCCCTCCCAATTGAAGTTAGGATCAATTACTACTGATTTGGGAACAAAGGGAGCGCTGTCCAATTCGCTAAAGCTTAAGTCGCCGTCCGGATGTCCTAACTCATAACCAAATAAGGCGTCATGCCATTGGATTGTTCCCGATATCGCTTTGGCATAAGGGTCAATCAATAATTTATTTGGATTGAAGCGATGGCCGTTGTGCGGTTCATAAGGTCCGTATACACGATAACCGTAGAGTTGCCCTGGTTTAAGGTCCGGAATGTAAACATGCCATACATGATTACTTCTTTCGACTAATCGTACACAATGCAATTCCTTTTCCGTATTTGTAGAATTAAATAAGCACAATTCTACACCTGTTGCATTCTCAGCATACAGGGCGAAGTTTACTCCCACGCCATCCCATGTGGCACCCAAGGGGAAAGGTTCACCCGGATAAGTGGCAATTTCAATTTTTGATTTTTTCTTTAAATGATTTGTAGCGATTTGCATTATTGAGCGTTGCTTTGGTTCAATAATTAGTCAATCTTCTTGCCAACCATACTGATGAGTGGATGATGTGAAAGAAGGTCTAAACGCGGATCACTAAAAAAACAAGCCCTAAGGTTTAGTTATTTTATTTTGCAGTTTTAACTGAAGTATGACCTGGGCTGAACATCTTATTTGTTTTTATAAAAACTTACAACCTCCAAAAAAGCTTCCTGATAATATTGAATGGCTTTATCCGCAGCAAAATGATGAGGTAATGCATGTTGTAGAAAAATTCTGTACTAAATTTTACAATGATGAAAACGAACGCACCCTATTATTAGGTATTAATCCCGGCAGATTTGGTGCCGGCGTTACAGGTGTCAACTTTACTGCTCCCAAACAACTTACATTGTATTGCGGCATTAACCATCCTTTTAAAAATCACACCGAGCTTTCTGCAGAATTTATTTATGACATGATACTAGCTTACGGAGGGGTACAAAAATTCTATTCACAGTTTTTTATAAGCTCGGTATGTCCTTTAGGCTTTACGTTAAATGGAAAGAATATCAATTATTACGATGACAGAAATTTGCTTGAGACAGTTGAACCCTTTATCATTGAAAGCCTTAATAAATTAGTTGCATACAAGACCAATACCAATCGATGCATTTGTATAGGAGGAGAAAAGAATTACAAATATTTTTTCGCGTTAAATGGAAAACATGAATGGTTCAAAACCATCAGCATGGTTTCTCACCCGCGATTTATTATGCAGTACAAACGCAGGTCCAAGGACGATTTCATAAAACAATATTTGGAAGTATTAAGAAAGAAACAATAGTTTTGCTTCCTCTTAAGCAGCGCATATGAAGATCCTTACGCAGCCGGCCAACCTTTAAGATAAGCCGCATACAATTTTTTTAAATGGCATTTTGCCATTCTTCTTTCCATTTTATTTGTTTTACTTTTTAATTCATTTTCATATGCCACAGGTATTTACCTATATCAATAAATTTTATTCACTCTGGTCTTTGATAAAAAGATCTCTTAAGGGGGAGAATTATGATTATACCCAGGGGAGCATTCGCCAGGCTATTGTTTTACTTGCTGTACCTATGATACTTGAGTTAAGCCTTGAATCTGTATTTGCTGTTGTAGATATGTTCTTTGTAGGAAAGCTGGGCGAAAATGCTATTGCTACAGTTGGCTTAACTGAATCGGTGGTGACTATTGTTTACTCTATTGCTATTGGTTTGAGCACGGCGGCAACAGCTATGGTTGCTCGTCGTATTGGTGAAAAAAATGAAGAGGACGCTGCACACGCCGGAATGCAGGCACTCATCATTTCACTAATAGCTACCGTTGCCATTAGTATCGCGGGAATTATTTTAGCTCCTTCTATTTTAAAGGTCATGGGCGCTAAACCCGAGGTGGTAAAAGACGGTGCTTCCTTTACACGGATCATGCTTGGTGGAAGCGTGGTTATTATGTTGCTTTTCCTCATCAACGGTATTTTCAGAGGCGCTGGTAATGCTGCTATAGCCATGCGAAGTCTTTGGCTGGCCAGCTTATGCAACATTGTTCTTTGCCCTCTTTTTATTCATATCTGGGGATTAAAGGGCGCCGCTATTGCCACTACAATAGGAAGAGGGATAGGGGTGGCTTACCAGTGTTACCATTTACTGAAAGGAACGAGCAGTATTCACATCAAGGCAAAACATTTCAAGTTTGATGTGCCTGTAATGAAAAGCCTTATAGGAATTGCATGGCCTGCTACTTTTCAATTCCTGATTGCCTCAGGAAGCTGGATCGTATTAGCTATGTTGGTTGCTCATACCGGGGGAACAACCGCTTCCGCAGGTTACCAGGTAGCCATAAGAAATGTGGTATTTTTTATTTTGCCTGCGTGGGGCCTAAGCAATGCTGCTGCCACACTGGTAGGACAAAACTTAGGCGCTAAGCAACCACAGCGTGCTGAACAAAGTGTGCTGCTCACAGCAAAGTATAATGCCATTTTTATGACGGGTGTAACCGCGTTGTTTATGTTCTTTGCCGGACCTATCATAAGTGTTTTTACAAAAGATGTTGAAGTACACCAGGTGGGCACTATGGCCTTGCAGATTATTGGTACCGGCTATATTTTTTACGGTGTAGGTATGGTAATGATCCAGGCATTAAATGGCGCAGGAGATACTAAAACACCTACACTGATTAACCTGTTTGGGTTTTGGTTTTTTCAAATTCCCCTGGCATTCGTTCTTACTAAATGGCTTGATATGGGTATTAGCGGTTCGTTTATATCTATTCCGGTAGCTGAAACAGCGATAGCAGTTGCGGCATACGTTTTATTCAGGAAGGGCAGGTGGAAAACTGTGATGGTATAGGATGTCAGGTAGTGAGGTAATGGGTATGGAGGTAAGGGGTATTGAGGTATTGGCTGTTTACCAGTGGGTGAGAATATATTATTCGATACTACTTTTCTATTTATAGATACAAAAATGTACGGTTCAAAAGGCTTTAGTAATTTCATCGGGATATTTTAACAATGAATAACAATACAATTGATACCAATTTACTTAGACAAATATTTTTCATTGCTGTTATTATTTTTTTGGGTATAGTTCTGTTTCGTGAGCTCTGGTTTTTTCTTTCTGCTTTTCTTGGTGCCGTCACGTTTTATGTTATCATGCGGGAACGCATGTTTTATCTAACAGAGAAAAAAGGCTGGCGCCATAGTTCAGCAGCATGGGTCCTGATGCTTCTGTCTTTTTTTGTGATACTAATGCCCATCGGCGTACTTGGAAATATTCTTTATTCCAAGATCAGTTACGTAGTGACGCATTCTTCTGAAATGATTAATTCCTTAAAAAGCACAGCGGCACACGTAAAACAAAAAATAGGCTATCAGCTTATAGACCCAAATGCCATTGACAGGCTGGGACCTAAGATTGCCGAATTATTGCCTAAGGTTCTGGGAGTTACTGTAAATACAATTACATTAATCTCAAGTATGTATTTCATACTATACTTTATGCTCGTTAATGGTAGAAGAATGGAAGAAGACCTTTACGAATACATTCCACTGAAAGATGGCAATGTTGAGTTGATCGGGTCCGAAGTAAAAACAATGGTTATTTCTAACGTTATTGGTATTCCTCTTATAGCGTTAATTCAGGGCGTTGTTGGATTGATTGGATACCTTATCATTGGCATACCTGAACCGTTTTTATGGTTTGTCGCTACCAGCACTGCAGCCATGATGCCGGTTGTAGGCGCTGGTTTAATTTATATTCCTTTGACCATTATGATGTTTGCGCAGGGACATACTGGCAAGGGTATTGCGATGGCAATTTGGGGATTTGGTTTTATAGGCCTTGTAGACAATTTGTTCCGGTTTATACTCAACAAAAAACTGGGAAATATTCACCCGCTGATTACCATATTTGGTGTGATAGTAGGTATCCAGTTATTTGGCTTTATCGGGCTCATCTTTGGTCCTCTTCTCATTTCTATGTTCATACTTTCACTTCGCATTTACAGTTCAGAATTCATTGTTAAGAAACGTGTGATTAACAGAGTAAAATGAGTTTTTGATGTAGAACTTTTGTAAATTTGTGTCTCGTAATCAGGCCGTACAATTTTTTCCAAAAACTTAATTTTAGTGTTCGCTTTCGAGTGTAGGATTTGACAATATTTTCACGACTTGAAGCGACCCGATAACCACGAAAAACCCAGTAAATTGAGAAAAGTATATTTGCCATTATCCATCGTCTGCCTTCTTGCCACTTTTTTACTTCTTCCTGTAGTTAAAGCCGGTAGTAATAAAAAGCTTGCAGCTGCTGAGTCAATTGTTGTAAATTCAACCAACGCTCCAACGTCTAAACTTTCGGCTGCTGAGGCCGTTGCATTTTCAATTTACGACAGCCTGCAATTAGATGGGCTTGGTATGAGTAAAGAGGCAATGCTGTATGCTTATACCGGGCAGCAGAAGTTAGAAGAAAATGGAGTTGTTGGAAACCCTGATATTTTAACGGTTTGTGACTTCAGCCAGCCTTCGGATCAAAAACGTATGTATATTATTGATGTTAAAAATTACAAGGTTTTATTAAATACTTATGTTGCTCACGGAAGAAACTCAGGAGTAGAATATGCCCAACGTTTTTCGAATAAAATTGAGTCTTTGCAAAGCAGCCTTGGTTTTTATGTTACGAAAGGAACTTATTTCGGAAAACATGGATTGTCTTTGAAATTATCCGGACAAGAAAGAGGTTTTAATGATAACGCAGAAGCAAGAGCAGTGGTTGTACATGGCGCCCAGTACATCGGCGATCAGCGTGCCGGAGCTGCGTACATGGGCAGAAGTTTTGGATGTCCTGCTGTGCCGCAACAATTAGCCTCTAAAGTGATCAACTTAATAAAAGACGGTACTACATTATTTATTTATCACCCATCTCAGCAGTACTTACACGGATCCACCATATTAAATAGCTGATTTGTGTACGTAGAAATAAGAAAGCCCCAATCTTAAGGTTGGGGCTTTTTATTTCCAAATTAAAAATTAGTGACCATCAAAACCGGCGTCAAGCGGGGATTCTTCATCATATACAATACCATGTTCTTCCAGGCATTCTTCAATATCATTCTTACTTAATTGTTTTGCTTTTAAAAGCCGTTCTGCTAGGTCGCTTATCGTATTCCAAACGTTGATATTCGCCAAGGTATAAAGAGCATCCTGCAATCCGTTTTCAATAAATTCTACTTCCTGGTCAGTAGACAGTTCTTTTATTACCAAATGAATAAATTCCACTCTCAGAAGGTCTGTGTAGTCAATTTGCATTGGCAGGGGTATCTGTACGTTTCCCTTATTTTTAAAAACAGCTGTTGCTACCGATCCACCCAGGAATATCCTTGCCAATCTTCTTCCCACCTCAATGCTTTCTAATTTTTCGCCAAGGGAAAGGCATTTGAAATAATCAACCGAAATATCGCCACTTGTGAATTTGGACGCAGTAAGAGCGTCTTTACCATAATCAATTACCGCAACACTTGAAAAGCCTTCTTCATTGCTTTCATCGATTAATTCAACATACCTGCAGCTATAGCCACATAGGTAAGCGAACAATATATGCCCGCTTTCATGGTAGGCGCAAATCTCACATTCTTTGAAAGTATCTTTTGTTAACAGATCGTTCATAAAGCTTATTTAATTTTCGCGAGGTTTTGATAACAGAAGTCCAAAAACTACTCCCTTCCACATCTCATCGCTATTCTCTTTAACACCCATTATCAACATTCGTATCCACAGTTTTAATTCCTTCCATTTTGTTTTCAGTGTCAACGTCTTAGTTTTACCGGTTACAACTTATTGCAATGGAAAAAATCTGCTGGGGTATTATTGGTTGTGGGGATGTAACGGAAGTAAAAAGCGGCCCCGCTTTTAATAAAGTACCAAACTCAAAGCTGGTGGCAGTAATGAGGCGCGATAAAGAAAAAGCACAAGATTATGCCCGACGCCATGGAGTGCCCCGGTGGTATGATAATGCAATTGGTCTCATCAACGACGAAGAGGTTAACGCCGTTTACATAGCTACTCCGCCGCTTTATCATCAGGAGTATGCACTAATGTCAATTGCGGCTGGTAAACCGGTTTATATAGAAAAACCTGTGGCTATGGACTCGGTATCAGCAGAAAAAATAGCAATTGCAGCAAACCATGCGGGTGTAAAAGTGAGTGTTGCTCACTACCGCCGTCAACAACCGCTGTTTTTAAAAGTCAAGTCTTTGCTTCATGAAGGAATTATTGGCCACGTACAGACTGTTCAACTTCAATTATTAC
>DAIQPL010000149.1:0-9422 GCA_036787395.1 Flavisolibacter sp.
GAATTGAATATTGTCAATCTCATATTATTTTTGACTTGTCAAGTTCATTGAAAGGGAAAGGGGAAGTATAAAAACCTTAGTACCGATCCAGCTATACTGTGGGGTGATGAAACCTTAGGCAGACATGCCCTCTTGTCTCGAGGGTGGGGAACACAGGATAAACGAAAAGTAGAGCCGACGTTACTCAGGTAAGGCCGACCAGGGTTGACCACTAATTCTTTGCTTTTCGGCTAACTGCCCCGTGGAGGTTCGACTCCTCCCCCTACAGCATTTCATGTGTGTTTTAGCCTCGTAACTCTGTTGTTGAACAGGTTGCGGGGCATTTTTGTTTTTATGCTTCTTTGTAGTTGCCTTATTAGTTAGGCCTTCTCTATGAAAACTGTAAACATTTGTTAGCTAACTTGTAAACAGGCGAGTTTCCTTCTTTACGGCCTCGCAAGACGCAACAGTTTAAAACGTTCCCGGTTTTCCTGAGCTCCAATAGATCTGCCTTTGTAGAGTAAATAACACAAGCGATGTGTGGTCAGTGTATATTCGTCAGCTACCTGGTAGAAAAGCCCATGTCGTATGCATACTCTTCGGGATGTTCATTTAATAGGGTCCTGAATTCTTGGGGACTTTACCATTTTTAAATTTTGTCGCTGTATTATATCGGCTAAATCCATTACAAAGGGTGTCCGCTTATCCCGCCAATTTCTTGTTCCCCTGTTATCTTGTCTAAAAATTGCCAAAGAATATTATAACCTTGGTCATTGAAAAGCGTTCATTGTCCATTTGCAAAACGCCAGCAGTTTTGCAGATCAATATTGTTCAAGTAGCTGAAGTGTGCGACGCAACAGAAGCTAAGTAAGAATTTCCAAAGCCGGCTACACTTACTTATTAAGCATAAAATAACAGCGGCTGGCAAAAAAAAGCTCATTAAATATTTTACGTGAAAGGGCTCTTTTAAAATTAGTACAGCACATTCACTGAATACAACGAGGGTGATGTCTTCCTGTTAGTACTATTTCACCAGCAGAAATTCCACAACTGCAATCGTGGTTTCCATTTTTAATACTTAAATTAGGTAACTTATTTCCCACCCATCTTTAAATTTTAGTTATGCAAACAGAACGCAGATCTGCATTAAAAAAACTGGCCGCTTCTTTTATAGCTCTTACAGGACTTAGCCTTACGGGTAGAGCAAACACCCAGGAAAAAAATGAAAAGAAGGCTTTTAACGTAGTAACCCACCAGGACATTCCGTTGTTTTCAGGTTCGACAAAATATGGCGGCCTGGTATTTATAGCAGGCAAAGGAGCACATTTCAAAGGTGATATTAAAGCGCATACTGATCATGTACTAAAAGAACTGGAAAAAGAATTGATAGCTGCCGGTTCATCTATGGAAAAAGTGCTTAAGGTAAATGTTTACCTCAATGATATTAACGACTATAAAGCTATGAATGAAGTGTACAAAGGCCGTTTTGGAAAAAATCCACCGGTGCGCACTACAGTAGCTGTTGCAAAGGGAGGGGTTCCGGGCGATTCATTGGTTGAAATAGATTGCATTGCCGGGCTCTAATAAAAACTATTTATATTAACCGCTCCTTCCGTTTCCGATCTATTACACTTCAAAAACTGCTTATGAAAAGAAGAGACGTCCTAAAAAACTTATCCTTATTGCCCTTAGCCGGAGTACTGGGTAATGTTCTTTCTCCTTTATCTGCAAAAGCATCTCCACACAGGAAAAAAAGAGATCTATTCAAGGAACTTGGCGTACGCACTTTTATTAATGCAGCAGGCACCCTAACTTTTATGACCGGCTCTTTAATGCATGATTATGTATTAGACACCATAAACGAAGCGTCAAAAGATTTTTGTTTGCTGGATGAACTACAGGATAAGGTAGGGGAAAAAATAGCGGCTCTTGTTCATTCAGAATCAGCTGTAGTAACTTCCGGGGCTTTTTCAGGAATGACCCTTGGCCTTGCAGGGATACTTACCGGCAAGGACACAAAGAAAGTAGAACTGCTTCCGCATTTGGAAGGCACAGGAATGAAGTCGGAAGTTATTTGTCAGAAGGGTCACGACATAGTATATAACCATGCCCTTACCAATACCGGTTGTAAAATAATAATAGTAGAAACTGCCGAAGATGTGGAAAAGGCAGTAAATGAAAAAACAGCCCTCATGCAATTTTTAAATATCCAGGCAGATAAGGGAAAGATAATGCATGAGGAATGGGTTGCGCTGGGTAAAAAATTTGATATTCCAACTGCAATTGATATAGCTGCAGATGTTCCACCCGTTTCTAATCTCTGGAAATTTAACGATATGGGTTTTCACTTTGTGGTTATATCAGGGGGTAAAGCCATTCGCGGTCCTCAAAGTGCTGGTTTGCTAATGGGCAAAAAATATGTTATAGATGCAGCACGGCTACATATGCCACCACGTGGCTTTAATATTGGCCGTGGTATGAAGATCAACAAAGAAGAGATACTGGGTATGTATGTAGCACTGGAACATTACCTTAACCGGGACCATGACAAGGACTGGAACGAATGGGAAAAGAGAATCGCTTACATTGAAAACACTATAAAACCAATTAACGGTGTTATTACAAGTGTCTCAGTACCGAAGCTGGGCAATGTTACACCCACATTAAAAATTGCATGGGATAATTCTAAAGTAAAAATAATAACAAAAGACCTACAGGAACAATTGCGCAAAGGCGATCCTTCTATTGAAGTGGGGGGAGCTGGGGAAAATACTTTTACTGTTACAGCCTGGATGCTGAAGCCGGGTGAGGAAAAAGTTGTGGCAAGACGAATTAAGGAAGAACTGATCAAGGCATCTGCATGACATAGCTACATTATTGAACAAACTTGCATTACTGGTTTTTAGGTGACGAATAAATCGTATTGAAAACTTTCTATGAATGAAAAATGGGTATGCCATTTTATTTGGGTTTATTATTTTACTGTATTCAACATTTAATGCTTGCAGGCAAACCGAAAAAAAAGGAGATGAATGGGAGGCGCCTGACTCTGCCAATGAATTAAATAGTCCGATAGCAAATAATTTATTAGCTGAAGAAAAAGGAAAAGATATATACAATTTGTATTGTTTGTCTTGCCATGGCCAATATGGTTTTGGAGATGGGGCTGCAGGAACATCATTTGATCACAGGCCCGCTAATTTTCACAGTAAAAAAGTAAAAGAACAAAGTAATGGCTCTCTGTTTTGGAAAGTAACCAACGGGAGGTTTGAGATGCCTGCATTTGAAAAAATACTTTCAGATGAACAAAGATGGCAGGTGGTTTCTTACATACGCAAAATTTCAGAAATGGAACGGCCGCTCAACATCCCGACTTCTCTACGTGATGATATAAAAGTAGAACACGTTATGGCTGTTGACTCCATGGCAGTTCGTATTTTACAAAACCCCGTTACCGGCAAACTTTGGTACACCACTTTTGATGGTAGTGTATTTGAAATAAAAAACCTGGACACCAAACAACCTGTATCTGAAAAAATCTTTTCTGCAAATGATCATGGTATTACAACACTACAGGGTGCGACTTTCTTAAATAACACTATTTTCCTGGCAGGAAATATTTACTCTAATGATCATAAAACCACAAGGGGCCGGATGGTTTGTTACAATCTTGACTCAGCGGGCAAGCACCCGGCTGTCGTGTTTAATACCGTAGAATACCCCGCAAACAAAACGGTTTTTGATCATGGATGGAATGCACTTGAAATTAGCCCCGATGGAAAATATATTTATGTGAACAGCGGGGCAAGAACAGATCATGGAGAGATACAGGATAACGGAGGACTGTATCCTAATGCAAGGGATAATGCTTTAACGGCCAAAATTTTTCGATTTCCCATTACGGCAAGAAATTTATATTTAACCGATGATGAACCGAAATTAAAAGCTGAAGGTTACATCTATGCTGAGGGTATTCGCAATGCATTCGACATGGCCTTTGATAGTGACCAAAATCTTTTTGCCGTCTCTAATTCACCGGACTATGATATGTCCGAAGACATGTTTTGGGTGAGGCTTAAACATCATTACGGGTTTCCCTGGATAATGGGAGGAATAGAAAATCCACAGCAATACGCAAACTGGCGTCCGGATCCGGAGACAGATCCATTTATCCCTGAAAGTGCTCATGCCTGGCACATGAAATATTTTCATACCGATTCCAATTTCCCAAAAATGCCCGCCGGAATTAAGTTCTCTCCAGGTGTGCAAAATTTAGGTCCGGATGCCAACGAATATCGTGGTCATAGCGGTAAAATTCTGGACGGTGACCAAACAGGAGTTGCTGTCAGTACTTTTACTGCCCATTGCTCTCCGTTAGGATTATGTTTCGATGCAAAAAAAATATTGTCAAAAGATTTTAACGGCGACGGCTTTGTTATACGTTATTCTTCCGGAACAAAGTCTTCTATGATGAGGCCATTTACAAGCGAAGGAACAGACCTTTTACATCTTCATCTCACCTATGATTCCACCATGGATAATTACTTCGTTAAAACCATACGTATTGTTGATGGCTTTAATGAACCTACTGATGCGGTGTTAGTGAATAATAAGATGTATGTTATTGAATACGGGGGTAAGGGTGGTAATCTATGGAGGATTACCCTGCCAAAGGATACAGTACAATCAAAAAAAATCGTGGTAAAAAAATCAAGATCCAAATCTAAAATATAAGCCATGGTGCGAACCTTTTTATTGCTTTTTTCTTTTTTGTTTTTCACAAATGTAGCGTTCTCTCAAACGTATGATATTGTTATCAAAAACGGACATGTTATTGACCCCAAAAACCATGTGGATGAAATTTTAGACATTGCGATCGTCAATGGGAAAATTGCACAGGTTGCAAAAAAAATAGAGCCCACAAATGCTTCACAAGTGGTAAATGCCAAAGGTTTTTATGTTACACCCGGTCTTATTGATATACATGTTCATGTTTTTGCAGGCAACCATCTTGACCAGGCCTATATGAATGGACCAAATGCAGTTTCGCCTGATGGATTTACCTTTCGTACAGGAGTTACAACAGTGGTTGATGCTGGCAGCGCTGGCTGGCGCACTTTTCCTGAATTTAAAAGAAACATCATTGATAAATCGCAAACAAGAGTATTGGCATTTTTAAATATAGTGGGGGAAGGAATGAGAGGTGGAAGCTATGAACAGGATGTGAATGATATGGATCCCAAATTAACGGCAAATGTTGCTAAAGCAAATAACAAGGAAATAGTGGGTATTAAGCTGGCGCATTATGAGGGACAAGAATGGATTCCGGCAGACAGGGCTGCAGAAGCCGGGAAAAGAGCCAATGTACCTGTCATGGTTGACTTTGGTGGAAGCACTCCGCCCCTGTCTATTGAAGAACTTCTTTTCAAACACCTAAGGCCCGGCGATATTTTCACCCATTGTTTTGCGCAGCTAAAAACGCGTGAAGCTATTGTTGATACAATTACAAAAAAAGTAAAGCCTTTCGTGATCGAAGCACAAAAAAAAGGGATTGCGTTTGATGTAGGCTTTGGAGGAATCAGCTTTAGTTTTTCACAGGCAATACCGGCCGTAAAAAATGGTTTTTATCCCAATTCCATAAGTACCGACCTTCATATCGGGAGCATGAACAATGCTATGAAAGATCAGTTGAGTGTGATGTCGAAAATGCTTGGGATAGGGATGGATTTTAAAAGCGTCATAAAAGCAGCGACCTTGAATCCCGCAGTTGAAATTAAGCGTGAGGAATTAGGCAATCTGTCGGTAGGTGCTGATGCTGATATAGCAATCTTAAATTTAAGGCAAGGCAAATTTGGTTTCTTTGATTATACAGGAAACAAAATTGAAAGTGATAAGAAACTGGAGTGCGAAATGACCATACGTGGTGGAAAAATCGTTTACGATTTAAACGGCATTGCAAGTCCCATTGTTGTGAGGCAAAGAATCAGATAGATTGGCTGAGTTATTAAAACATAATTCTAAAACAATGATAGAACTCCAATCGTTACCAAAGTCTGAAGCCAAAGTTGAATCGAAGGCTGTCCTGGTTCAACGTGTTACCTCAATTGATATCGTCAGAGCGCTTACTATGGTGCTTATGATTTTTGTAAACGACTTATGGTCTCTAAAAAATATTCCCGCATGGTTGGAGCATGTAGAACGGGGAGTAGATGGAATCGGGTTGGCTGATGTTGTGTTTCCTGCCTTTCTTTTCATAGTGGGCTTGTCACTTCCGTACGCTATAGATCACCGGCGAAAAAAAGGGGATACAGAAGGGCAGTTGGTGCTGCATGTAGTAACACGTACAGTGGCTTTGTTGGTAATGGGTGTGTTTCTTGTAAACGGTGAAACAATCAATGCCGCGGCCATGGGTATACCAAAATGGCTGTGGTATCCGCTAAGCTGCTTATCATTTATTTTGATATGGAATGTATATCCCAGCACAGTTAAAAAAGATTTGGTGTATGCTGCAAAAGCAATAGGAATAATTATACTGATTACGCTCGCCATAGTTTACAGAGGCGGAGAAGATGGAAGCCAAAGGTTTGCTCCTCATTGGTGGGGTATATTGGGACTGATAGGATGGGCATATTTAGTAAGCGGGCTAATCACGGTTTTTTCAAAAAATAATTTTTATATAATTCTTGCAGGATGGGTTTTCTTTTCCGTATTAAGTGTGGTATCTCATGCCGGGTTACTGCCACACAATAACATTATTTCTGCCATTCCCGATGCCATCCGCGGAGGAACATTAACAGGACTCACTATGGGTGGTGTATTAACGTCATTGATTTTTCAGTATTACCGAAAGAAAAAAGATAATATTGGATTGACACTCGTCTTTCTCGCATTTTCAGCAATATTGATTGCTTTATCTGTTATCACACGTCCTTACTGGAAACTGGCAAAATTGGGTGCTACACCAGCCTGGCTATTTCTTTGCAGTGCATTCACTATTCTTGCATTTTTAGCTATCTACTGGCTGGCAGATGTTAAGCGAAAGGCTAATTGGTTTAACCTGATTAAACCTGCAGGAACAGACACCTTACTGTGCTACCTCATTCCCTATTTTATGTATGCCATTGTACGATTAACAGGTGTTCATTTGCCAGATGCGCTTCTAACAGGAGGAGTTGGGCTATTGAAATCTTTTTTATTCGCAATTCTTTGTGTGGTAATTACAGGTTTATTAAATAAATCAGGAGTAAGGCTGAAACTATAAATTTGAAAAATGAAGCTAAGAGTAAACTTAATATTGCTGGCGATTATATTGATACTGACTTCTATCAAAGGCCAGTCTGCAAATGGCAAGTCGAAGTTTAAGGTTGTAGGCTATTATTCCCTGCAATCAGCAATGACAGATACGTTAAGCAAAATTCCCTTTGATAAGGTTACTCACATAAACCTGTGGTTCCTCAATCCTGATACACTTGGTAATTTCACACAGGATCTGTCTTTGCTTCAACCTTTTATCAATGCAGCTCATGCTAAAAAAGTAAAGGTCCTTGCTTCTATTGGCGGCGGATCACCCCATCCCTACTATCACGCTCTTTTAAAAGATGATAAAAGAGCAATGCTTGTTAACAATTTAATTTCTGTTGTTACTAAATATGGCCTGGATGGAATTGATGTAGATCTAGAAGGAGGTGACATTGATGAGAACTATGAAAATTTTGTAGTGGACTTAGCTTCTGCATTAAGATCCAGGAATAAGATGATAACCGCTGCCATAGCCGTTTATTATAAGGACAAATTATCTGATAAAGCTCTTGCACAATATGATTTCGTAAATGTTATGAGTTATGATCGTACCGGTTCATGGAAACCTGAAAAGCCAGGGCCACACGCCACTTACACACATGCGGTTGAAGACCTTGAATATTTTGGAGTTGAAAGAAAAATACCAAAAGAAAAAATGGTCCTTGGTGTGCCTTTCTATGGATATGGGTTTGGACCCGAACTTACTTCCCTTGCTATAAGTATGAATTATGCACAAATTGTTACCCAATTTGCCGGAGCTGAACTGTTGGATGAATTTAAAATGCCTGATGGCAAAATTTTATATTATAATGGACTACCTACCATCAGGCAAAAAACAGCTCTGGCAAAAGAAAAAGCCTCGGGTGTAATGATCTGGCAAGTAAAGGGAGATGCTGAAGGTGAATACTCATTGCTCAAGGCTATTAATGAAGTTGCATACAAAAAAAAATGAACGCTTTTTCATTTAACATTTTTGACGACATTACAACCTATCTGTTCTTGTAATTAAACTTATCCGCAATTGTTTTTAAAAGGTATTCTTTCTTATCGCTGTTATATTCCCAGAACATCACACCGGCAAGATCATGGTCCTTTACATATTTACATTTTTGTTTTACGGATTCCTCATCATCATAAGTAATAAAAATTTTTTTTTCCTGATTAAAAAGATAAGGAGCTCTGGCTTTGCTATCCCAATAACGAATGAAACCATTCTTATTAATCACACTGTCCTTTAAATAAGTAAAGCCGCCGCCTCTTGCGGGTTTTTCAGTTCTTCTGAACAAACCATTATTATCATCTGATTGCATTTGCCACGCCTTCCCATAAAATGCGATACCTATTACAATCTTACCAGCCGGCACACCAGCAGCCATAAATGCCTTTATTGATTGGTCAGCAGACTCCTCGTCTGGATCGTTGGGCGAAGTATATAAATTAGTATGATGCCCTGAAATAGTATCATTGCCGCCCTTGTAATCATAGCTCATAATATTTATATAGTCTGCATACTGTTGTACTTTATCCATTTCTGTATGATCAATATAACTTTGCGAACCTCCAACAGCAGTGGTAACCAAATATTTACCTGGTGTTATTTTGCTAAGGCTATCAAGCCCTTCTCTTAAATACTTAAAAAGAAGTGTGTAATGTTCTTTGTCCTCCGGCCTGTATTTATTATTATCGCCTCTCATACCTGGGTATTCCCAATCTATATCAACTCCATCCAAATTGTATTTTGCCATAATAGCAATACAACTGTTAGCAAAATTTCTTGTAGAACTATCAGTAAGTACTGCATCGGAAAAATTTTTACTCCAGCTCCAGCCACCTAAGGAAATCAAAATCTTTATGTCGGGTTTTTGTTTCTTAAGTTCACTAAGCTTCCTCAGGTTAATTGTGTCGGTTGCCTCGTTATGCAGCCAGGCACGGTTATCTTTAACATCAACAAAAGCATAATTAATATGCGACAGCCGCCATACATTAATAGAATCTGTATTCACTAATCCACGAAAGCCACCGACATAGGCAATGACTACAGGTTTTTTCTTTTTGGCTATAGAAAATGAAGTGGTAATGACTGTACATACCAGAAATAGCAGAATTGAAAATATTTTATTTTTCATAAACCAAAATTACTTTAA
>DAIQPL010000150.1:0-2923 GCA_036787395.1 Flavisolibacter sp.
CTTTGTTGTAAGCTTGAACTTATAGATATGTGTCAGGCCAAAGCTGTTGGTGTATTGGGGCCTTAAATCGATATTTCCTTTCTGATAAGCATAATCATTGAGTTTAAACTCAAACGGGTTCAGGTTCTGGTAAGCAGGCCTGTCAATTCTGCGACCATAAGAAAGGCTAAACTGGCTTTTTGGATTTTTATTGAATGTAACAGCGGCGCTGGGGAACAGGTCTGTATAATGCCTTTTATCAGTGACTTTGGTGTCCGAATTTACCGAACCATCGCTGTTTAAGTTATACGAATCGCCAGTACGGTTTGTGTTTTCAACACGAAGCCCTGCCTGGATCAAAATTCCTTTTTTAAACCCTTTATTATAGTTCAGGTAAACAGCATTGATGTTTTCCTTGTAATCGAATTGATTGCTGCGGCTAAGGTCCAATGTTTTCGCATTGGTATAAACATCGTAGCGGCCAAAGTTGTTTGCTGTATTTACGATAGAAGATTTAAATCCAAGGCCAAGTTTACCCCCTTTAAAATTTTGTTCGTAATCGGCTTTTAAGGTATAAAGGTCAATATCAGTGGGCGTGATAAAATTGTAAATCCTTCTTGACAGCTCGGTCGTATAGGATGGGTCAAAATAAATATTCGGCTGGTATTGATCCGTTGTTATCCGGTACAATCCGCGATCAGCATCAATATTTAACTCATGCCCTAAAGTATCAGCATAGCGGTAGTTGAGATTAAAATTTACATTGTTCCTATCCGCAATACTTTGGTTATCGCCCTCCAGGATCCTGTTTACCTCGCCTGTAGGTTTATAAATGATTTTCGTGGTGCCATCAGTGTTCATTTTTGTGTCCACTATGTTGCCATTGATCAAAACGCCAAGTGTACTTTTCTTATTCAGCGTAAAATCAATCCCTGTTTTAAAGCCGTGGCTGTTATTTTTGTTTTTCATTCTGTTACGGCCGTCAAAAACCGTATCCAGTACATCGCGGTATAAATTAAAGAACATCTCGTTTGTACCATGATTATAATTGTAGTTACCAAAAAAATTGATGTTCCTGTTCCTTGTATTGAACGTGATACCGGTATTGTATTTTGGATATACGCCTATATTATAGCCGGCGTATACAGAACCATTGGTTCCAAACGCTTTATTTTTTTTCAGCCTTATATTGATGATACCGGCATTACCGGCAGCGTCATATTTGGCGGATGGGTTGGTGATAATTTCAATTGATTCAATCTGCGCAGACTGAAGACCTTTTAAAAAGGCGGTCAGGTCAGACCCGCTGAGCGGTGAAGGTTTGCCATCAATATAAACCTGTACACCATTTTTGCCTGAAAGGCCAATGTTATCGTCTTTATCAAGCGTAACACCAGGCGATTTTCTTAATAACTCAAGCGCATCGTTTCCGGTTGCATTGATGGTTCCCTCTACATTTAAAATGGTTCTGTCAGCTTTCACTTCTATCATCGGTTTTTGGGCTGTTACTGTTATGCCTTTCAAATCAGCTGAAGTTTTGTCTAAGGAAAGCTCAGGAGCTGTTACACTGCCGGAAGTAACAGGAAAAACAGGAGAAAGTTTGGATTTATAGCCTACATAGGAGGCACCTACCCTGTAGTCGCCTTCCTTAATTTCAGTAAAGCTGTAAGCTCCGTCTTTTGAAAGTGCCAGCTTTACAACAGTGGTATCTTTTGCCTTAAAGAGTGTGATGGTTGCGCCGGTGAGGGGACTGCCCTGGGCATCTTTGGCTACTCCTGAAACCTGCTGTGCATGGGAAGCTAAAGCAGTAGTGGCCAGTAAAAGCAGTAATAGTATTCTCATAAAATCAATTTAAGTTTTTTTGAACAGTTGAAGTAAGGGTTATTATTTAAGGGCACAAACGTACTATCAGTATTAAATGCCCGAAAAAAAGTTATACGAAAGTCATTTTGAGGGGTACGAAACGGTTGACTTGGCGGTTCAGCTTTGACTTTAAGGACTAATAGGAATTGGGAACTGGCACTAGGCCACAAGAGAAGTAAGATCAATCTCCTTTAAAAAAGGCTCGAGATAAGCGGTATCAGTAAACCTGTTCACTTTGATAATAACATTAAAATGAGCGTGGCGGTAAACCTCAAGATAAAAAGAAGAAAGTTGGTAGAGCTGTATTTTATAAAAACCCTGCTTGCGTTCAGCTACTAAAGCTCCCGATTTCAAAAGGTCATGGGCTTCGCGAACTTCTTCAATAGTTGTAAACTGGTGGCGTTTCATTTGAAATTCCTAAATACAAAATTTATTGGATTGTCTTTGATATAAAAAAGATTTAGATAAGAAGGGTTTATCTGTCGTCCATTGAACTCATTTGTTGTATAACCCGGCCTTATGACTGTTATTCACAGCTGGTCATTGGGACTCTTCTATATAAAGGCTGTGGAAAATTCACAGAATCGTATGCATAATTCTTGCAAAATGAGGGGTGAAATAAAATTACAAAACAAAAATATCGATTATGAAAAAATGGTTATTTACCGCATCATTGCTAATGACTGTTACAGCCTTTAGCTATGCACAAAACACGGGGTCAACTAACACAACGAAAACCTCAACAAAAAAATCGGATACAACCAGGCAAAGTTCAAGTTCTTCCAATACTGCCAAAAAAGGAAGTACTACCAATAGCTCCGGCAACACAGGAACGACTGGTAGCAACTCCAGTATGAACAATGGCTCGGACAGTACCAACCGCACAATGGAATCGGGCAATGGAACTACAAGCAATAATACCGGTAGTACCAATAGTACCAGCAATAACGGGAACCTGAATAATGGCAGTGGAACAAATACAAACAATGCTTACGGAACGGATACAATTCCCAGGGGATCTAATGCCGGTAACAGAAGCAGTTCAGATACTAACAGAAGAAACGGTAGTGATACAACAGGA
>DAIQPL010000150.1:3023-9416 GCA_036787395.1 Flavisolibacter sp.
TCTGGTAGCTATGGTACAGGAACATCCGGTTCAGGCAGCACTGGAACAGGAACAGGAACAACAGGATCAGGAAGCGGAACAACAGGATCTGGTAGCTATGGTACAGGAACATCCGGTTCAGGCAGCACTGGAACAGGAACAGTTAACGACAAAAGCACTAAACAAAAAACAAAGATTAAAACAGCCGACGGAAAAGAAACAAAGATTAAAACAAAGGATGGCCAAACGAAAGTAAAAGATCAATAGGCTTTGATAACTATGCCGAGATGAGTAAAGCCGTTCACAGGAACGGCTTTACTTTTTGTTTTACAGTTGAGATATCCTCACCTTTTTTTCGGATCATGCCTGAATGTCAAAATTTTATGTGAGTATTTATTTTTTTATAGCCCCAAAATACTTGCACTCTTTTTGCGGGTAAAATAATAGATTAAACGCTTGCTATGAAACAGAAAGAAAGACATGCTGAGACCAAAGAAGATACGTCTCCTCAACAAATTCCACGTAGCTCCGGCAGCAATAAAACGAGAGCTAACGATGATACAAAAACTAAAGAGGATTCAGCTAAAAGAAGGAATATAGAAGACAGGCCAAGGAAGAGTTATCACCATGATGGACCAGGCGGAGGCTATACAGGATATTAGTATCTAAGGTCAACATCACCTGTTTAGTTCAGGCAGTACTTTTTTACCAAACGTCTCTATGAAATAAAGCTGGTCCCTGTTAACATTATGAAGTATGATTCTGTCAAATCCTATTTCTATATACCTGTTTATCCAGTCAATATGTTTTTTTATGTCTGCCGAAATATGAACCATTCCGTGTAATTCTTCCCCCTGTACAAATTGTCCTAACATGTCAAACTGTTCTACCTGCCACATATCGCCTAACACCGTACTGGAAAATATATTGGAACGCCATTGATCATGAGCACCATTTAATGCCTCCTCATCTGTTTTGGCAAAAGACAATTGAACCTTTAAATAAAGAGGCTTGTTTTTACCTCCATTATCACGAAAGGCATTAACTACCTCTTTTAATTGTTCTATGGGTTGGTGTACGGTTATCAAACCATCGGCCCATGAGCCCACCCATGCGGCGGTTTCTTTTGTAACAGCTGCTCCCATCAATAAAGGCATCGCAGGAGGTAGTGTATATAATCTTGCGCCTTCCACTACTACTCTTCCGTAATGTGTAACCGTTTCGCCTTTTAAAAGCCTACGGATAATATCTGCACACTCCAACAACCTTGCGTTCCGTTCCTGTTTTACAGGCCATTTATCACCTGTAATGCTTTCGTTCAAGGCTTCGCCCGAGCCGAGGGCAGTCCAAAACCTTTGAGGAAACATCTCTGCCAGGGTGGCGATAGCCTGGGCTACAATTGCGGGGTGGTACCGTTGTCCTGGCGCACATACCGAACCAAAAGGAATAGAAGTTGCCTGCATGGCAGCACCTAGCCACGCGAAGGCAAAGCCACTTTGTCCTTGTTGCCGCGTCCAGGGATGAAAGTGATCTGACGAATTAATAGCTCCAAAGCCTGCCTTTTCAGCCAGTGTCACGTACTTTAATAATTCGCTTGGTTTAAATTGTTCGTGTGATGCCTGGTAACCTATGATGGTATTTTTCATTTGCCGCTTCTATATTATTCCCGGTTATAAATGGCAGTCCACTCCCTTAAATTATTTTCTGCTTCCGTGGTTATTTGACCAGGCAAAAGCCTCCACGCCCAGTTGTTTTGTCCTGAGGCTGGCGTATTCATGCGGGCAAGTCCGTCCAAACCCAGGATATCCTGCATGGGCAATATCACAACATTAGCTACAGAGGCATAAGCCATACGGCATAATACATGGGGAATATCATCTTCTGTTAATGCTCTTCCCACATATTGCTGTAACCGAATTTTTGTTTCATTATCCGCTTCGTCCCGATACCAGCCTCGTACCGTATTGTTATCATGAGTACCTGTGTAAACAATAAAATTTTTTGTGTAGTTATGGGGAATATATTCAGACCCTGGCATGCTCTCATCAAAAGCAAATTGAAGAATTTTCATACCGGGTAATTGAAACTGGTCTCTAAGCTTCACTACCGCATCGTTAATCTCTCCCAGGTCTTCTGCTACAAAGGGCAGCTCTCCAAGAGCTGTTTTTATTGTTTCAAAAAAGTGCGCCCCAGGCCCCAATTTCCATTGTCCATTCTTCGCCGTTGCTTCGCCGGCAGGCACTTCCCAATAATCAGCAAAGGCACGAAAGTGATCCAGGCGAACGGAATCAAATAGTTCGCTGTTTTTTTTGAGACGATCAACCCACCAATCATAACCTCTCTGCTCTAATACATCCCACCGGTAAACCGGCATACCCCACAGCTGGCCGTCTTCACTAAAGGCATCCGGAGGAACACCGGCCAGTCCTGTCCTCGCTCCTTTATCATCCAGGCAAAATAACTCACGATTAGCCCAAACATCGGCTGAATCGTAACTAACATAAATAGGAAGGTCGCCTATCAATTCTATACCAAGTTCGTTACAATAGGTTTTCAGGTCTTTCCATTGCCCCGCAAATAAAAATTGTATCCACTCCACTTTTTCGATCTCCTCCACAGATTCTTTTGCCAACTTTTGCAAGGCAGTCTCATTTTTTAGTTTATACGCTTCATCCCATTCATACCAGGGTTTACCGCTGTTTTTTTGTTTTAAAACCAGGTACAAAGCGAAATCATTCAGCCAGGCTTTTTCTTTCTCGCGGAATTGTTGAAACTCAATTTGCATCAATTCAAACAAACCGCTTTTATAATTGCTGAAAGCTTTATCGAACAATTCTTTTTTTATTCTTTCCGCATCCCCGTAACGAGCTTTTCCTTCCTGTGGGAGGTAATATGGCGCTAAGTCTTCAGGCTGAAGCAGCCCGATTCTAACCAATCCTTCAGGGCTAATAAATAATACATTTCCGGCACGGCTTGAAATGGAACTGTAAGGTGAGTGTGCCTGCCCTTCTTCTATGGGATTGAGCGGTAACAATTGCCAATATCTCTGGTTACTACGACTTAAAAAATCTGCAAAAGCATACGCCTCCGGGCCAAGATCGCCAATGCCAAATGCTGAAGGAAGTGAAGTAATATGCAATAATATGCCGGCTCGTCTTTCGTTGATTACCTGTCTGCCTTTTAAAATAGAAAAGGGAAGCTTTTGAAAAAGGTGCTGAACCAGGATTTCTTTTTCGTGGGTGTCTTTTTTATTTAGGAATACATGTTCCCAATCCTTGTCCACACCTTTTGGCAAAATAATTTTTGTGTCGTCCCAATCTATATCCAATATTTCTTTTCCTTGCTTTGTACACAATTGTGCAGTATGTAAAGGAATAGCAATAACAAACCACTTGTGTTGATGTTTACGGGCATATGCAAAAACGTTGTTCTTATACCGGCCTTCAATTTTTACAGGTATGTAATCTCCGTTGGTAAATAAAGAGGGATATTGTTTCCGCAGTTCAAATAATTCTTGTGTCAGCCAAAGTTTGATCCCAGCATTATGGCGGTTATCCCAAAGATCCTGCAGGAGTTCTGGTTTTTCTTTTTTGCTGTTTATTTCTTCAAGTACTGCTTGCCGCTCTGCGTAATTAACCGGGCGGCGATTATCAGGATCTACAAAACTCAGGTCCCATAATTCACAACCCTGGTACACATCCGGCACACCCGGACAAGTAAATTTTAAAACTGATTGTGCAAGAGAGTTAACAATACCAAAGTCCATGATCTTTTGCTGAAAGTTTTCAAAGCTTTTCCAAAGCGGTTTGCTCTTATCCAAAAGGCCAACGGCAAATGATTTTGTTTCAGACTCGTAAGTTTCGTTTGGCGAAGTCCAATTGGAATGGCGTTTCGCTTCACGCAATGCTTTTTGCAAATACTTCTGCAAACGTTCACTATACTCTTGAATATTGTCTCCCGCCATGGGATAAGTACCTACGAGGGTTTGGTAAATAAAATATTCATCGTTGGCATCCGGCGCACCATTTTGTTTAAGGCCGGCATTAAGCTTTTGCCATTTCTCTACTGCTTTCAGCCATTCACCTGGAAGATCTGTCAACACATTTAATCTTGCACGAATGTCTTCGCCCCGTTTTGTATCATGCGTAGCTGTAGCATTGAGAGAAAGAGGCCAATATTTTTGGCGTTCAATCATGGCATGGTGAAATTCTTTTGGAGTTATACCAAAAGCTTCGGGCGAGTCGCCTACTTCATTGTGGCCAATAAACCGGTTGAAAGTGTACATCAATGTATCTTCTACGCCTTTTGCCATTAGTGGCCCGGTAAACTGCATACATCGCTGATAAAAATGGAGTGCTCTTTTGTTGTAGTCATCGTCAGCTTGTTGTGGCCTGTATAATATCACTTTTTCCAAAAGATCAAAAGCCATTAGAAGATCAGGCCTGCTCACCTTCGCTTGTTGAAGAACAGTTTGAATGGGTTTGAGTTCTTCATCTGACAAGGGAAGATCATTACCATAATACCGGTATACAGGACAATGAATCAGAAATTCTGCGATGGCAGTTTTAATATCTTCTGTTCGCATTTGTGCATAATCTTCCTGGCTTACAAGTGCCGATTCCATAAATAGCTGGTAGAGGTTTTCCAACTCCCCACCCATATGATGGTAAAGTATATGTGCCTTCTTATCTCTCACCTGTTGCGGTACAGAACGATGATCATTTACCAATGCATAATAAAATTGCGTGAAAGGCTCTTCGCTGCTTTTTTGCGTGAGTAGATTATTTACCAGGGACAAAAAATCGTAGCCGGTATTACCCTGCACAGGCCAATGCTTTGGCAGGCTTTCACCAGGCTCCAAAATCTTTTCTACTATAACATAGGTGTCATCGCCCATTTTTTGCCGAAGCTGCCCAAGATATTGTGTTGGATTATACAAGCCATCAATATGATCTATGCGTAATCCGCTTAAAATTCCTTCGTCCACCAGTGATTGAATGAGGCGATGATGTTCGTCCATCACTTCTGTATCGTGGATGTTTAAACAAATGAGGCCATTCACCGTAAAAAACCGCCGGTAATTTATTTGTGAATCCGTTTCCTGCCAATGGCATAAACGGTAAGCTTGTTCATTTGCCAGCTCCAGTAATTTTTCGCGGTCATTATTAAACAGTTCCAATGCCTCATCTATAGATCGCCTGACGATTTTGTTTCTCATCAGTCCTGCTAATTGCATAAGAAATTCATTCCATTCTTCTGCATAAGCTTTTCGATCCTCCACTTGTTTAATGCCCTGCATTTGCTGTAACAGTTGCTGAATTGCCTGCGGACCTTTATTTACGTTTAATATAGTAGCATAAGAAGAGGGATGTAAAGGGTAAATAGCTTCGTAATAGTGGAAAACAAATTTGTGTGCTTCGTACGAAAGTTTAAGCTCTCCTTTCTTTATTACTTCTTCCAACGAACTTCCTAAAAAAGGAACCATAATTCGTCCCTGGTGTAAGTTGCTTGTCCACGTTATGTCAAAGAAATGAGCATAAATTGACTGGGGCCCTTTCTCAAGCAAATCCATCACCCATGGGTTCCTGGTGTCAAAGGCCATATGGTTTGGAACTATATCCTGTAACCAGCCTATGTTATGTTGCTTTAATTTTTTGCTTAGTTCTCTTAACTTTTCCTCATTACCAATTTCCGGATTGACAGAATTTGAGTTCAATGCATCGTAGCCGTGCGTGCTGCCCGGAGTAGATTCGAAAATAGGAGAAGCGTAAATAGTTTTCACGCCTAAACTTTGCAGGTACGGGATGATAGATTCAAATGCTGTGAAATTAAAATCTTTGTGAAACTGGATGCGGTATGTTGAAACTGGATTATACATAGTTATTGTAAATGATCAATATTGAAAGTGCTTTACTGTTTTCATTTTACAGAATGCTTCTATAAATGATGATAGATTCCGGTTGTATACAAATAGCAGATGACCCGGGTTTGCCACCTGATGCCTTATCTATTGCTTTTTTTGCTCCGCCCCATTCCGGCGCTGCTGAGTCAAATATCTTATACCACTCCTCTGCATAAGAAGGCGGCATTATATACTGTTCTTTCCTGGAAAAATTCATCAGGCACAATACATGCTCGTCTTTATGCCATCTGTGCAAGACCATCGTTTGGTGCTCCTTGCTACATTCTACATGCAGTTGTTTGCGATTAAGTACAGATAAGGCCGCATTCTGTTTCCTTAATTGAATGAGTTCTTTATAGTAACCATGCATGGTTCGATGCAATCCTGCTCCTATCAAATTCCATTGGAGTTTTGATCCTGAAAAAGTTTCCTCTGTTACAGGGTCGGGTGCTTCTCCCTGTGCATGAAAAGCTGCAAATTCTTCTTTTCGTCCTTTGCGAACAGCTTCAGCC
>DAIQPL010000422.1:0-3066 GCA_036787395.1 Flavisolibacter sp.
ACCAGAAAGATTTATGTACCGCGTGACGAAAAAATATTAATGGGACAAACGAAATATTGATACCTCTGTCTGCGGTTAACCTGCAATAACAAAAAAGGGTGATTATTAAAAAGATGGTCGCTTAATCCATTGCCGGTTTTGTCACCGGCAGTATGAATTTAATGCAAGTTGCATTATGGCTTGTGCTGCAGTTGTTGGTGACAACCAGCCAACAACGGCCCAAGCTGCGGAGAACACCGCAGGGACTTTAAGAAACAAGGCCTTGGGAACTAGGTGAATTCAACCAAATTCAATTTTTCCTTTAATAACTGATACCTGGAGTCATCAGACAATCCTTTGAACATCGGGTGGTCAATAAGAATCGCTACTACCCCCATCCTTTTTTCAACACATTGAAATAAATGGTGAAAGGTTTTGTCCTTTTCTCCTAATGACCACCAGATCATTGCCAGGTCTATATCTAATACGGTTCCGGGTTCTTCTACTTGTCTTTGCTCTATTTTACGGATACATTCCCGTGCTTTTTCGTTTTCTCCGGAGTAGCCATAAGCACATCCTACAGGTGCAAGCCCTTTTAACGGGTTCTTTATTAATTGGTGAACTTCTTCAAATATTTCTGCTGCTTTCTTCCAGTCTCCTTTTATCCCCAGGCACCAGCCTTTCGCCTCCATTGCTACACGCATATTCGGATACAGGTCTAATGAACGATCTAATTGTTTTAATGCATCATCCGTTCTTCCGGCATTAATGTATGCGTCTGCCAGGTATTGATTAACGATAGGTGATATTGGATCTGCCTCCAATGCTTTCTCCATTATTTGAACAGCCTCCTTCTTTCGCCCCGTGCTTAAGTAATATAGGGAAAGCAACTGGTGCGCCTCGGTTGTAGCAGGATGCAGTTCTACAGCTTTTATCAAAGATTCGTAGGCCTCTTTCCATTTCCAGTCGTAAAGCAAATACGCCGCACCCTTCGCTGAATGTCCCGCTGCCAGTGAAGGGTCGATGCTTAATGCTTTATCGCTGTACCGATGTACCAGCTCAAAAGCTTCAGACGGATGCATTTGTCCTGTTGCACCAAGAAAGGCATATCCTGTTGCTGCCATAGCATAAGCATGGGCATAACGAGGCTCCAGTGCTATTGCTTTTTCAAAACATTCAATCGCTTTTTTTGTGTTCTTCGGGGTAATCTTATTATGAAAATGCAAGCCTTTCAAAAACAGCGTATAGGCCTCAATGTTTTGAGTAGGCATTTTTACCAATTTTTCCTCATGCTTTTTCAGGGTCAAATTCTCCCGGCACTTATTCGCTATAATAGTGCTGATCTCATCCTGTACTTCAAATATATCGGTAAGGTCACGGTCGTACGTTTCACTCCAGATGTGATATCCGTCAGCCGCATTTATTAACTGCGCCGAAATGCGCACCTTGTTCCCGGCTTTACGCACACTTCCTTCCAAAACTCTATCTACGTTTAGTTGTATACCAATGTCACGTATGTCCGTGTTCTTTCCTTTAAAAGCAAAGGCCGAAGTTCTTGACGTTATTTGTAGTCCATCTACTTTTGTAAATGCATTCAGTAATTCTTCTGTAATACCGTCACTGAAATATTCATTTTCCGGATCGGCACTCATGTTTACAAAAGGCAGTACCGCAAGACGATTAGCAGGCTGTTTGGTTTTCCCTTTCAGCGCATCACGGGTTGGAACCACCAGGCCTTCATTATCCAGCGCAAAAATGCGTACCGGTTTGGCCACATTCTTAAATTCGAAATAACCCATTTCACGGGCGGAAAGGTTTTCCTGGTTGCTGATTTCATCAAACACTTTTTCCGAGATAAAAATGGAACCGGGAACAGCAAGGGATTCAACTCTTGATGCCAGGTTCACCCCATCGCCATAAATGGTTTCATTTTCTATTGAAACATCTCCTGTGTGAATACCGATCCGCAGATCTACTTTGGGCTCCTGTTGTAATGCTCTTTGAATTTCAATGGCGCAGGTAACGCCATCAATAGCGCTGTTAAAAATGCTTAAAGCGCCATCACCATAATACTGAAGAATTTTTCCCTGGTGAACAGAAACGGAAGCTTCCAAAACTTCTTTCAGTCTTTTGTGTTTCACTTTTGCCAATTGCTCATTTTGCTGCATCAGCGCAGTATAACCAGCCATGTCAGAAAACATTATTGCAGCAAGTTGGCGCATTAGTGAAAATAGCGAAGATAAATTTGGTAGCTGTTTCCATTTCCAATAAGAGACCTATCCGCAGGCCATTGCGTGTTGTGAGGGGCAATGTGAATTTAATGTACGTTAGTTATGGCCATCGCTAGTGTTGGTGGTGAAACACGGCAACAACGCCAACGCGGAACACCCGCAAAGGCCAGGGAAAATTACAACTCCCCTTCCGGCTTCAGGTCATACACTTCTTCAATCTCCCTAACAATTTTTTTCATTTTTAAGATGCAGAGATCGTAGCGGTTGATGATTTCATTAGGATTAGAAAGATAACCACAGATGTTCTGGGCCTCATTGGAAAGTAAAACTTCAACGTAGTTGTTGGTTGAGTCCGTTATTCTTTTGCGATTCTTAATAGCAAAATCGAATAACTGGTTTTTGCGGTTGATATAGCTATCGGTACTTGCTAATAATGAAGGGATGTTTTCCTGGTACAAATCCATAATATCGGTCTGTAGTTGTTCATCTTCAATATTGCCGATCTTTCCTGAGGCTTTGAAGCCTTCAAACCTTCCGTTATTCTGCTGGAAGCGGGTAGTATTCGATAACGACGACTGATATTTTCTCAACGTATCATCATTCAATGTTCCGTTACTACCTACACTGGTAATGTAGGTGAATATTTTCTGTTGTTTGGCATACGATTCTTTGTCGTCAAGCATTTCTTTTACATCAGACAGAAGGTCCTGCCTCAGACCCACCAAAAATTCCTTCACTTCTTTTTGCTGATGTTTATGCTCGCTGTTATCGTGCAGCCATATAGATAATGTAACAGCAAAAACGATGATAATAATTTCAATAATAAACTCTTTTAGCTTATGCCAAAAATTGTGTG
>DAIQPL010000151.1:0-9371 GCA_036787395.1 Flavisolibacter sp.
TAGATGATATTGTTTATTCTGCACCTGTCGCCAATAACGGCCCCATTACCGGTGGTAATACAGAGATCTCCGGGAACTTTACGCCAGAAGAATCAACCGACCTTGCCAATATTTTAAAAGCCGGTAAATTACCTGCTCCCGCTAAAATTGTACAAGAGCAAGTGGTTGGACCTACACTGGGTGAGAATGCCATTAATGGCGGTATGATGGCCTTTGGAATCTCCTTTATCATAATCTTTTTATTGATGTTGATCTATTACAACACCAGCGGTTGGATAGCTAACATTGCCCTTATCTTAAACCTCCTTTTCACCATTGGTGTATTAACCGGCTTGGGTGCTACTTTAACAGCACCTGGTATCGCGGGCCTGGTATTGACCATTGGTATGGCGGTGGACACAAACGTAATCATCTATGAACGTATAAAGGAGGAGCTGACTAAAGGCAAGGCTTATATTCCTGCGGTAAACGAGGGGTACAGGCGTTCGTTGCCACCGGTTCTGGATGCCCACGTAACTACTTTACTTACTGCCATTATTCTCTTTTCTTTTGGATTAGGGCCAGTAAGAGGTTTTGCTACCACGCAAATCATAGGTATCCTTCTATCCCTGTTCTGCGGAATCCTGGTAAGCCGTTGGGTGACAGATTGGTTTACTACTAAAAAGAAACATCTGGAATATTTCACTCCCTTATCGCGCCGCATCTTCAAACATGCCAGCTTTAAGTTTATTGAGTATAGAAAAATAGCCTATGTCATTTCATTTATTGTATTGGCCTTAGGTATCGGGGCTATTTTCAATGGTTTTGATGAAGGGGTTGAATTTAAAGGTGGTCGTAGCTATATAATATCTTTCGATAAAGATGTAACGAAGGATGTAGAAAAGATTCGTAATGACCTGACAAAATCATTTGGAGAAGCACCACAGTTAAAAACCATAGGTGCCAATAACCATTTAGATATTACTACTTCTTACCAGATTGAAAATACAACACCACAAGCCGATGCCCTGGTTCAGGGAAAGCTGTTTGACGGTTTGCATAATTTCCTTCCTGCAGGCACTTCACAGGAAACATTTGCACAATCAAATATAATTGGTTCAACTACCGTGCTACCCACTATTTCAGATGACCTGAAGAGTGGGGCTAAGTGGGCTACATTCTGGTCGGTGTTGATCATTGCACTTTACATCTTTATACGCTTCCGTGACTGGAGATATTCGTTCGGAACCATCGTTGCCTTGTTACATGACGTTTTGGTAACCTTAGCTGTCTTTTCTTTCTTAAGAAATGTTGGACTACCCTTCCCACTGGAATTAGATCAACACTTCATTGCCGCCATATTGACTGTAATCGGATTCTCTATGAATGATACAGTAATTGTGTTTGACCGGATTCGTGAATACAGCCGTCAAATGATTGGTGCGCCAAAAGAGACTATTATCAACAAAGCCATTAATGATACATTAAGCCGTACCATTATGACTTCACTTACCGTGTTCCTAACGATTTTAATCCTTTTCATTGTGGGTGGTGAAGTAACCAAAGGTTTTGCCTTTGCTATGTTGATCGGTGTTATAACCGGTACCTATTCATCCATCTTTGTTGCCGCACCAATACTGGTTGACCTGGGTGGAAAGAAAGCCCTGGCTAGTTCAGATATGAGCACTACTGAAAAGCAGGCGCCCAAAGCAAAACCGGTAACAGCCAAGCATTCTTAAAAGAATAATTTATTATAAACTTAAAGCCTCCTTTATTGGAGGCTTTTTTTATGGAGCCTGCTTTTGCGGTACTATCACGCTTTGCTTGCGACGCTCCGTTCATCTTCAGAATACCTATGACTTCTTTTGCTAAAGATTTCCCTCAGTACCTTGATATTTCACAGCGGTTCCTTGTGACTTCCTGTTCAATACAATTATGAAAGTACAAGAGTGCGACGCAAGTAAAGCCGGTAATAGCAATACTGACTGGCACAAAAAAAGTCTTCAATGGTGAAGACTTCAACTGCTCGAAAAGCGTGTTATTCTATACTGCAAAAGAAGTTCCGCATCCGCAGGTGGTAGAAGCATTTGGATTTTTAAATGTAAAGCCGCGGCTATTTAACCCACCCTGCCAGTCTATCTCCATTCCATATAAATACATTTCGTGGGCACTCTCCATAACGAATTGGAGGCCTTCATATTCATATACAATATCATTTTCTTTCCTGGCGTCAAAGCCAAGAATGTAAGACATACCGGAACATCCGCCTCCTTTTACACCAACACGCAGGGATTGTGTAGCATCAAACCCGGGCTCCTTCATCAGGCGCTCAACTTCTTTAATAGCGCCTTCTGTAAATTTTACAGGTGATTGTGTAATCGTTTCCATCTGTCAAAGTTATTTAAACTATTGCGAACCTCACCTCATTTGACATTTGCGTGGCACCATTTATAGTCTATAATAACATTTTATTAAAATGGATTCGATAGGCTTTTGGAGGTAGTCGAATAAGTCAATTCGCAGAGATGGGTGTTTCACATTATTTTTGCCACCTTAATAAATATCAATGGATGTAACCACTGTAAGCCTGATTGTTTCTCTTGTAGCCCTTCTTTTTTCCGCTTTTGTATTTTATCGGTTAAAAGATAACGAGGTGTCTCCTGCTGATTTATTTAGTACAAGGCCTCTGCAACTACAGGCTTATGAAAGACTGGTTCTGCTGTGTGAAAGAATTGCCCTTCCTAATTTAATCAGCCGTTTAAGCCAACCTGGCTTGTCAGCAAGAGAGATGCAGGTGTTTCTTATAGAAACCATCAAACAGGAATATGAGTATAATGCATCACAACAGATTTATGTGAGCCAACAGGCGTGGGAAGCGGTGAGAAACCTGAGAGATCAAAACATGTTGATGATTAATTCCATTGCTAAAACGTTAGCCCCGGAAGCATCAGCCAGCGATTTAAGCCGGCAAATTATTGAAGGCATGATGCAAGAGGAAAGAGCAGCGCTTCATACCTATGTAGCCGACACCTTGAATGCAGAGGCTAAAAAGATCATGTAGATCAATCGTTGCCCGGGTTGATGCGGGCTGACTTTTGAAGAAAGTCTAAATTGAAATTGAATTCCTCATTGAGAAATTATGAGCAAAAAGATTTTTACCGATTCCGGTATTGAAATAAAACCGGTTTATACAAAAGAAGATCTCAATGCATTCACTCCTCCACTTGAGAGCCCGGGTGAACCCCCTTTTACCCGTGGTGTTCAGCCTGACATGTACCGCGGGAAACTATGGACCATGAGGCAATATGCCGGTTTTTCTACGGCCGAAGAAAGCAATAAACGTTATCACTATTTATTATCGCAGGGTGTAATGGGATTAAGTGTTGCTTTTGACCTTCCTACCCAAATTGGTTATGACAGCGATCATTCTCTCTCGGAAGGCGAAGTAGGGAAAGTGGGTGTAGCTATAGATTCCATCGATGATATTGAAACACTATTTCATGGAATAAAGCTGGAAGATGTTTCTACTTCTATGACCATTAATGCCACGGCTTTTATCCTCCTGGCTTTTTATGTAGCACAGGCAAAAAAGCAAGGTGCCGATCTCAAAAAAATTTCCGGAACTATTCAAAACGATATTTTAAAAGAATACGCTGCACGGGGAACATATATTTATCCTCCCAAGCCTTCCATGCGTATCATCACCGATATCTTCGAATGGTGCAGTAAGGAACTTCCGAAGTGGAATACCATTTCTATTTCCGGTTATCACATACGGGAAGCAGGGAGTACGGCTGTCCAGGAAATTGCATTTACCCTGAGTAATGGAAAAGCCTATGTGCAGGCTGCATTAGAAAAAGGATTAGACATCAACGTTTTTGGTAAACGGCTCTCCTTTTTTTTCAATGCACATAATAATTTATTTGAAGAGGTAGCGAAATTCCGGGCTGCAAGACGAATGTGGGCAAAGATGATGAAAGATCTTGGAGCTACAGATGAAAAAGCCATGATGCTTCGCTTTCATACACAAACCGGGGGCAGTACTTTAACCGCGCAGCAGCCGTTAAATAATATTTCAAGAGTTACCATTCAAACGTTGGCTGCCGTATTGGGCGGAACACAATCCTTACATACCAATGGATATGACGAAGCGTTAAGTCTGCCAACAGAAGAAGCCGCACGAATTGCCTTGCGCACTCAGCAGGTTGTAGCATTTGAAAGCGGTGCACCCGATACAGCTGACCCTTTAGCAGGGTCTTATTTCGTTGAAACATTGACACATCAGGTGGAAGAAAAAGCCTGGGAGCTTATTCAAAAAATTGACGCCATGGGTGGCAGTGTACCTGCCATTGAACAAGGATTTATACAAAATGAAATTGCACGAAGCGCTTATGACCACCAACGTCAGGTAGAAAGAGGCGAGAAAATAATCGTTGGGGTGAATAAGTTTGCTATAGATAAAGAAGACACTATCCCCGGATTTAGAATTAACGACAGCATAAGAAACCACCAGGTTGAAAAGTTGAAAGCATTAAAGGAAAAGAGAGATAAAGTGAAAGTAGATGCCTGCTTGTTAGCTATCAGGCAAAAAGCAGTGGAAGGTGAAAATTTAATGCCGTCTGTAATTAATGCCGTAGAACATTACTGTACGCTGGGAGAAATTTCAGATGTACTAAGAACTGTATTTGGTGAATATAAATGAAGTACCATCATTCATTGTAATAAAAAAGCCTTTCGTTTGAAAGGCTTTCATATCAATTGGTTCTTCAAGTTACATCTTTCCTTTGGAGATAGCTTCAACAGAGTCGCGATGCACTTTTAAAGTAGGCAAGGTTTTAGACGCCCAGCTTTTGATATCATTATCTTTTCCACCATTAGCTTCTTTTTCAAACTTGCTTATGTCCTTTCTATGATCTTCTTTCATCATGCTGATATAATGAGAGTCAAATGATTTACCTGTCATTTTTCTCATTTGATCTAAATGTTTACGGTGTGTTGCAGATAGACTGTCGGGAATGGTGATACCCCTGTTGGAAACAAGGCTTTTTAATTCATTATTTGCCTGTCCATGGTCACGAACCATCATAGCGCCAAAATCTTTTACCCTCTGGCTGTTGCCATTTTGCTGTGCCAGGTTACCAGCTTCCACTTCCATCATTCCACCCATGGCAGCCTCCATCACAAACATGGAATCTGCTTTACCAAGCGGTGTTGTATTTGTTGTTGTTGTATTAGCAGTACCGGAATTATTTAATGTATTGGCTGTATCAGTGGTTCCTGTAGTTGTAGTAGATGTAACCGTAGTATCAGAGGTGGTTTCAGAACCGTGTGTGTTGTTATCACTACAGGACCATAAGGCTGCTGCTAAAAAGCAGCTCGCAAATGCTAGGCTATTTTTCATAAAAATATTTTTTGTGAAGCATCCTCTTAAAAATCCATGCCACTGATGCGCTATTTTTAAAACCCTTTGGGATAGCCATTCTTGCTATAAGCTAGTTCTAAAGGTCTTGCTCACACGAGGAATAATTTCTGCATTAGAAAAAACAGTATTTTGCTGTAACAGATCAGTTGTTATGAAAAAAACTCTTCTTTCTCTGTTTTTATTTTTTACTCTTTTGCTAAATGCTCAGGTTCCTTCATTTGTTACAGATAGCCTCGACGGTTATATAATGAAGGGCTTAAAAGATTGGGATATACCAGGCCTTTCTATTGTAATTGTAAAAGAGGGAAAGGTGATAGTTATGAAAGGATATGGAGTTCAAAATGTTGAAACACAAAAGCCTGTAAATGAACATACCCTTTTCATGATAGCCAGCAATACAAAATTATTTACAGGATCAGCACTTGCTTTACTGGAAGCAAGAGGAAAAATTTCTTTAAATGATAAGGTCACAAAATATTTTCCGGGTTATCGTCTCTATGACTCCACAACAACTAAGTTGGTGACTATACGAGACCTGCTTACACACCGGATAGGAACCAAAACCTTCCAGGGCGACTTTACTTTCTGGAACACGAAACTCAACCGTGAAGAAATTATGCAACGGATGAGGTTATTAAAACCGACACAAATATTCAGGCAGGACTATGGTTATTGCAATAGTTGCTTTTTAACTGCCGGGCAGGTAATTCCTAAAGTAACCGGCATACAATGGGAGGATTTTATAAGGGATACGATTGTCACACCTTTGGAGATGAATAGCACGATGGTTCTCTCAACCGGTATAGCTCAACAATCAAACGTCGCTAGTCCTTACACTACTTCTTATACCGGTAGCATTCAAGCAGTGCCTTTTGACAACTGGAATAATCTTGCCCCTGCCGCCAGTATCATTAGCAATGTAAATGACCTTTCTCATTGGCTGATGATGCAGCTTGATAGTGGTAGATATGGCGGTAGACAAATTCTACCCTGGCAAGTTTTACAAAAAACAAGAGACGTAAATATTATAACCAGTAGCCGCAAGTCGTCTGTTTATCCCACGCACTTCCGTGGCTATGGATTGGGGTTATATGCGACAGATTATTATGGCAGGCAGGTTTACTGGCATACCGGTGGTGCAGGTGGTATGGTGAGTAATGTTTGTTTTATACCAGAAGAAAACCTTGGCATTGCTATACTAACCAATAATGATAACCAAAGTTTTTTTGAATTGTTGCGCTACCAGGTTATGGATGCTTATTTAGGTGTGCCATATACTAACAGGAGCCAGCAACAATTACCACGCTTTAAAAAAGAACTAGAAGACCAGGTAGCCGAAATAACCGCATGGAAAGCAAGAGTGAAAGGAGCAAAACCACAACTGCCATTAACTTCTTATGCCGGTTTATATACCAATGAATTATACGGCCCTGTTACCATTAGCCAGGTAGGAACCCAACTAAAAATTAATTTTAGTGCAAAGCCTGATCTTACAGCCACACTCGATTACATGGATAATGGTGAATGGCTGATGCAATACAACAATATTGAATACGGCATCTTCACAATTAAATTTGAAATAGCAGGTAACAAGGTAAAGTCAGTAACAACAAAGCAAAATGAATTTGTGGAGTACGACCCTTATACTTTTATAAAAAAATAAGGGTCAGCAAAACTGTTCAAAGCCTTTATTTAACTCAATGCCTTTTGAGTTGGCAAATTCATTTACTTTTTGTACAAAAGAAAAATCAGAGATAATTTTTTTAATGTCGTTAATGTCGTCGGCAAAAATTCTGTCTTCCACTGCAAAGCCCACAAACTCTCTTACATACTTGTGTGCCGCTTCCAGGATAGCGCTGCTCTTCAAAGGCCTTCTGAATTCAATAGCCTGGCAAGCCGTCATTAATTCTATGGCCAGGATATATTCAAGATTGTCTAACACACGGTCTAGTTTTCTTCCGCTGATACTTCCCATGCTTACATGATCCTCCTGCCCTAGTGATGTAGGAATACTATCTGCACTGCTTGGAAAACACAACGTTTTATTTTCAGTAACCAGCGCCGCTGTTGTGTACTGTGGGATCATGAAACCACTATTCAATCCTACGTTGTTCATGAGCAGCATAGGCAACCCGCATTTTCCTTCCAGCAATAAATAACAACGCCGGTCAGAAATATTTCCAATTTCGGCTGCAGCAAAACAGGCATAGTCAAGAGGCAAGGCCAATGGCTGTCCATGGAAATTGCCGCCACTGATGGTGTCATTCTCTCCCAATACAATTGGATTATCGGTAACCGCATTGGCTTCTATCTCCACCAATTCTTTTAAATGTTGCCACGCATTTCTTGAAGCACCATGCACCTGTGGCATGCACCTCAATGAGTAAGGATCCTGTACTCTTCCACAATCAATATGACTCTGCATGATCTCTGAATCCTGTAATAGTTGCCGCAACCTTTGTGCAACCAACTTATTGCCGGCAAAAGGTCTCAGTTGGTGTAAGCGATCATCGAAGGGAGCTTTTGTGCCTGTTAATGCTTCAAGGCTCATGGCGCCGATGATGTCTGCGGCTTCCAGGCAGTTATGCATGCGCTGAACTCCTTTCAATCCAAAAGCTAAAATAAACTGCGTGCCATTAATCAAGGCCAGTCCTTCTTTTGGACCAAGTTGTATTGGTTCAAGATCGAACTTCTTCAACACCTCTCCGGTCCTGTATCTTGTTCCTTCAAAAAAAACTTCGCCCAGGCCAATCAGTGGTAAAAATAAATGTGCTAACGGCGCCAGGTCACCCGACGCTCCCACACTACCTTTTTCAGGCACTACCGGGATTACATCGTTTTGTAAATGCCAAAGAATGCGTTCAATGGTTGATAACTGCACCCCGGAAAAACCTTGTGACAAAGCATGCACTTTTGTTATCAGCATTAGTCTTGCAATCTCCAGGGACACGGGGTCTCCTACGCCAACACTGTGGCTTTGGAGAATTTTGTACTGTAAAGTGGCTGTATCCTCATCGTTGATCTTTGTATTAGCTAAAATTCCAAAACCGGTAGTAACACCATACACTGTTTGATTTGTATCAACCATGTGTTTTATGTGTTGCTGGCTTTGACCAATCTTTGTAATTACTTCATTATTCAGTGTTCCCTGTAATCCACCTTCAGCCAGTGATATGGCCTTTTTAACAGTCAGATGATCCTTTCCGTAGAAAAAATTTGTGCCCATAATATGAGCATCGAAAATAACTTTTATCTTAGACCCACAAGCCACTATTCTTCCGACTATGGAAAACCTAATATTTCTTCTTACAGCTTCTTTAGTATTCTACAAATCTTCAAAACAACCCAGGAGAACCATTATTGGAGATACCAATTGCTCTGTTCAATTTTTTCCTGATGCTGAATTTGATTTTACACAAACAGAAGCAGGCGATCAATTATATTTTGCAGAGCATACAGATAAGAAAGTAAGGTATGGTGTTTTATGCGCCAGCTTATCTTCTAAGCTTCCTCTCGCAGAAGCACAGGATGTTCTGACCACTTACCTAAGCCGTTTACAAAAGCCTTTTCATGCTCTTTACAACACAGGTATTAATCCCTGTCAAACCTGGACCCAGGGAGATGATTGTGTAAAAATGATTGACTACTGGCAGGACGAAGACAATTTTGACTGGAAGGTGAAGGGATACACCGATGGAGAAACCATTGCCGTGCTCTATGTCAAAAATATCTCTGAGTTAGAGGTAGATAAGCAGGACCAGTTTTTAGACAGCTTTTACTTCTCCAGGTAGCCAAAAATTATTCCTGATTCTCCTATCTTTGCGCCACTTTACAAGGCCGGTGTCCTTAAATACATTTTGTTAACAGGACGGTTCTTAGTAAGGCAATACTTATTTATTGGTCCGGTAGCTCAGCTGAATAGAGCAACTGCCTTCTAAGCAGTAGGTCACTGGTTTGAATCCAGTCCGGA